>CAZCHU010000028.1:0-31448 GCA_964498215.1 uncultured Mycobacterium sp.
CCTGATCACCGGTGGCCAGGTCCTTGACTCCGACGGTGCCGGCCTCGATATCGCGGTCGCCGGCCACCAGCGCCACCGAGGCGCCGGACCTATCGGCGGCCCGCATCGCCCCCTTGACTCCACGGTCGCCGTAGGCCATGTCGACACGCACGCCTGCGCTGCGCAGCTCGCCGGCCAGAACAGCCAGCTCGATCTTCGCCCGGTCACCCAGCGGTACGCAGTACACCTCGACTCTGCCCGCCGGAGCCACCGACTCCCCCTCGGCGCGTAACGCAAGCAACGTGCGGTCGACGCCGAGCCCGAATCCGATTCCGGACAGGTCCTGCCCGCCCAGCTGCCGCATCAGACCGTCGTACCGCCCACCACCGCCGATCCCGGACTGTGCACCCAGCCCGTCGTGCACGAACTCGAACGTCGTCTTGGTGTAGTAGTCCAGTCCGCGCACCATCCGTGGGTTGATCACATACGGCACGGCCAGCGCGTCCAGGTGCGCCAGCACCGTCTCGAAATGTTCTTTGGCGGCATCAGAAAGATGATCGAGCATGACGGGGGCGTCGGCGGTCAGCTCCCGGATCGCCGGGCGCTTGTCGTCGAGGACGCGCAGCGGGTTCAACTGAGCGCGACGCCGAGTTTCTTCGTCCAGCTCCAGACCAAACAAGAATTCCTGCAGCAATTTCCGGTACTGCGGCCGACAGCTGTCGTCGCCGAGGGAGGTGATCTCCAGACGGAAACCGCGCAGGCCGAGCGACCGGAACCCGGCATCGGCGACAGCGATCACCTCGGCGTCCAGTGCGGGATCATCGACGCCGATCGCCTCCACACCGACCTGCTGCAGCTGACGGTAACGGCCGGCCTGGGGCCGTTCGTAGCGAAAAAACGGGCCCGAGTAGCAGAGCTTGACCGGCAGCGGGCCGCGATCCAGACCGTGCTCGATCACTGCCCGCATCACTCCCGCGGTGCCCTCCGGACGCAGGGTGACCGACCGATCACCACGATCGGCGAAGGTGTACATCTCCTTGGAGACCACATCGGTGGACTCCCCCACACCGCGGGCGAACAGCGCGGTGTCCTCGAAGACCGGTAACTCGATGTCGCCATAGCCCGCGCGTCGGGCCGCGTCCAACAGACCTCCGCGCACGGCGATGAACCCTGCCGACTCCGGTGGCAGGTAGTCGGGCACCCCCTTGGGGGCCTTAAAAGACGTCGACGGCGGAGGCGAGACAGCTTCAGTCACGAGGTCAGACCTTCGAGAAACGGGTTGGTACGGCGTTCGGCACCGATGGTGGTTCGCTCGCCGTGCCCCGGCAGTACCAGGGTGTCGTCATCGAGCACCAGAACTTTCGTCACGAGCGACTCCAGCAGGTCACGCCCGCTGCCCCCGAACAGATCGGTGCGCCCCACCGACTGGCGGAACAGCGTGTCGCCGGTGAACACGACCGAATCGGGCCCGGACTGGACATCGCCGTCCACCCGGAATATCACCGAGCCCCGCGTGTGCCCCGGTGTGTGATCGACCGTGACGGTGATGTCGCCCAGCTCGACCTTGTCGCCGTCCCGATCCAGCTCGATGACCTGCCGGGGTTCGCGGAACATCACGCCAAAGGCAAGTTGCGCGAACCTCGGGCCGATGCCCTTGATGGGATCGGTGAGCATGCAGCGATCCTCCGGGTGGATGTAGACAGGGCAGCCGTAGCAGTCGGCGACCTTCTGGGCTGACCACATGTGGTCGATGTGGCCATGGGTGAGCAGCACCGCGGCCGGGGTGAGGCGGTGCTCGTCCAATATTCTCCGCAGCGGGCCCATCGCGCGCTGGCCCGGGTCGACGACGATGGCATCAGCGCCGTCCCGACGGGCCAGCACATAGCAGTTGCACGCCAACATGCCGGCCGGGAATCCGGTGATCAACACTGTTAAAGCTTCCCACGTCCGGTTTGCACCGCTGTTCAGGAGGGTCGCAGCAGCGTCGCTCAGCAACAGCTGGCACACTCGGTGCCGACCGGATCGAACGCGAGGAGGACACCGGCGGTGCCGACCAACGAACAACGGCGTGCGACAGCCAAGCGCAAGCTCGAACGGCAACTCGAGCGACGGGCCGACAACGAACGCAAACGTCGTCTCTACA
The DNA here is from genome assembly GCA_964498215.1 of uncultured Mycobacterium sp. Lineage (GTDB taxonomy): Bacteria > Actinomycetota > Actinomycetes > Mycobacteriales > Mycobacteriaceae > Mycobacterium. The sequence goes on from CAZCHU010000028.1 coordinate 2,123, forward strand.
CGATCATCGGATCAGCCGTAGCCGCAGTGGTGGTCATCGGCGCGGTAGTGGCGACCATCGTCATCACCAACCGCGATTCAGGCGGCTTGACAGCGTCGGCAACCAGCACCATGTCGACCCCGCCGGAGGCATCGCCGCTGGACGCCCCCATGCCGGCGCAGGCCGGTACGCTGCCCCCGTTCCAGGCGCCGGAGGGGTTGGGCAGCGACTGCCAATACCCCGCATCCCCTGAAGAGGCCAGCAAGCCGAACACCGCGCCGCGCTCCGGCAAGGTGCCGACCGAACCGGCCGAGATCAGCGCCAGCATGGCGACCAACCAGGGCAACATCGGGTTGCAGCTCGACAACGGCAAGTCGCCCTGCACCGTGAACAGCTTCGCCAGCCTGGCCCAACAAGGATTCTTCGACGACACCCCGTGTCACCGACTGACCACGAGCGAGGCGCTGGCCGTCCTGCAGTGTGGCGACCCGACCGGTGTGGGCACCGGTGGCCCGGGGTACCAGTTCGGCAACGAGTACCCGACCAACCAGTACCCGCCGAATGACCCCAAGCTGATGGAGCCGGTGATCTACCCGCGGGGGACCCTGGCAATGGCCAATGCGGGTCCGGGCACCAACGGCAGCCAGTTCTTCCTGGTGTTCCAGGACTCACAGCTGCCGCCGAATTACACGGTGTTCGGCACCATCGACGAGACCGGCCTGGCGACGCTGGACAAGATCGCCGCCGAGGGCACCGTCGACGGGGGTCCCGATGGCGCGCCGAAGCTCGACGTCACTGTGAAGTCGATAGCCTTGGATTGACGCTGGAGCCGCGGTGACCAACCCGCTTGAACCATTTGGGGGGTATCCCCCGTCACGCGCCCAACCCGGGAGCTACCACAGTTATTCGGCTGGGTACCCGCCGCCGCGGGCCACCAACTCGATGGCGGTCGTCTCGCTGGTGTGTGCGTTCCTGTTCGCACCGCTGGGCATCCTGTTCGGCCACATGTCGCTGTCGGAGATCAAGAGGACGGGGGAAGAGGGTCGCGGGCTGGCCATCGCCGCATTGGTGATCAGTTATCTGGTGCTGGCTTTCGCCGTCTTCGTCGTGGTGGTGGGCGTGGTGTTGCTGGTGCTCGTAGACCAGGACCACGCCGACGGGCCCGCGTATTGGAGCGCCCACCACCTGGTTCAAGCCGCCGAGGTGACGCGGTAGACGTCAAAGACACCTTCGACATTGCGCACCACGTTGAGTACATGGCCGAGGTGTTTGGGGTCGCCCATCTCGAAGGTGAACCGGCTGACCGCAACCCGTTCGTTCGATGTCGTCACCGACGCGGACAAGATGTTGACCTTCTCGTCGGCCAACACCCGGGTGACATCCGACAACAGCCGGTGCCGGTCGAGTGCCTCCACCTGGATTGCCACGAGGAACACCGACGACGGCGATGGCGCCCACCTCACCTCGATGATCCGTTCAGACTGTTGTTGCAGCGAGTTGGCGTTCGTGCAGTCCGTGCGATGCACGCTGACTCCCCCGCCCCGGGTCACGAATCCCATGATGTTGTCGCCCGGCACCGGGGTACAACATTTGGCGAGCTTCGCCAGCACGCCCGGTGCACCCGGCACCGCGACGCCGACGTCGTCGGTGCTGCGCTGGCGCATCGGCATGGTCGCAGGCGTGGACCGTTCCGCCAGTTCGTCGGCGGCCTCGTCGTCGCCTCCGAGTTGTGCGACGAGTCGCTGCACGACGTGGCGGGCCGACACATGCCCCTCACCGACGGCCGTGTATAGCGCTGAGACGTCGACATAGTGAAGCTCACGCGCCAGTGCACCCATGGAATCGCCGGTCATCAAGCGCTGCAACGGAAGTCCGAATCGCCGCACTTCGCGCGCTATTGCGTCCTTGCCGGATTCCAGAGCCTCCTCGCGTCGCTCCTTGGCGAACCACTGCCGAATCTTCGCCTTGGCCCGAGGTGATCCCACGAACGTCTGCCAATCGCGTGACGGACCGGCGTTGGCGGCTTTCGAGGTGAAAATCTCGACCAGTTCCCCGTTTTCGAGGGTGCGCTCCAGCGCAACGAGGCGACCGTTGACACGGGCGCCGATGCAGCGGTGACCGACCTCGGTGTGCACCGCGTAGGCGAAATCGACCGGCGTGGATCCGGCCGGCAGGGTGATCACGTCACCTTTGGGCGTGAAGACGAAGATCTCCTGCACGGCCAGGTCGTAGCGCAGCGACTCAAGGAACTCACCGGGGTCGGCCGCCTCACGCTGCCAGTCCAGTAGTTGGCGCATCCAAGCCATGTCATCGATCTCGGCGGCGGTGTGCCCGGAGGGTAAGCCGTTGCGTCCCTTGACCTCTTTGTAACGCCAGTGCGCGGCGATGCCGTACTCGGCGGTGCGGTGCATGTCCCGGGTCCGGATCTGCACCTCCAATGGCTTGCCTTCCGGTCCGACCACGGTGGTGTGTAGCGACTGATACACCCCGTAGCGCGGTTGGGCGATGTAGTCCTTGAAGCGACCTGCCATCGGCTGCCACAGCGAGTGCACCACGCCCACCGCGGCGTAGCAGTCCCTGATCTCATCGCACAGTATTCGCACAGCCACCAAGTCGTGGATGTCGTCGAAGTCGCGACCTTTGAAGATCATCTTCTGGTAGATCGACCAGTAGTGCTTGGGTCTTCCCTCGACGGTTGCATTGATTTTCGACTTGGTCAATGTGCTGACGATCTCGGCGCGCACCTTTGCCAGATAGGTGTCGCGCGACGGCGCGCGGTCGGCGACAAGTCGCACGATCTCCTCGTACTTCTTCGGATGCAGGATCGCGAATGCGAGATCTTCAAGTTCCCATTTGACTGTCGCCATGCCCAGCCGATGGGCAAGCGGCGCAATCACTTCCAGTGTCTCGCGGGCCTTGCGTGCCTGCTTCTCCGGAGGCAGGAACCGCATCGTGCGCATGTTGTGCAGTCGGTCGGCAACCTTGATCACCAGCACCCGCGGATCACGCGCCATGGCGATGATCATCTTGCGGATGGTCTCGCCCTCGGCCGCGGTACCCAGCGCGACCTTGTCCAGCTTGGTGACGCCGTCCACGAGGTGACCGACCTCGGTACCGAATTCCTCGGTGAGCGCCTCCAGCGTGTAGCCGGTGTCCTCCACGGTGTCGTGCAACAGTGCGGCGATCAACGTAGTCGTGTCCATCTCAAGCTCGGCCAGGATGTTGGCGACTGCCAGCGGGTGGGTGATGTAGGGGTCACCGGAGCGGCGCAGCTGATCACCGTGACGTTGCTCGGCGACCGCGTAGGCACGTTGAAGCAGCGTCAGATCGGCTTTCGGGTAAACCTCGCGGTGTACGGCAACCAACGGCTCAAGGACCGGGTTGACCATGCTGCGCTGAGAGGTCATTCGGCGGGCGAGACGGGCCCGCACTCGCCGCGATGCGCTGGTCGTCGTTCTTGCTCCATCGACCTTGGAGGTCTCCAGAGGTTGAGTCTCGGGGCTCGACGCTGCTTCACCCGCTGGTGACGGCACAGCCTGGTCCGGCTCGGGATCGGCGTGTATCTCGCTGGCCATGCTCACCTCCGGTGCCTGTCCTGTTTGCAGGATATCCGTTCAGACGGCGTACAAGCTCATAACCGACAGTGGATCGAGTAGCGCGCGACCGCCGAGCGCCGCTAGCTCGAGCATCACCACCGCCCCCGTCACCCGGGCACCCGCTGAGGTGAGCAATTGATTGGTGGCGGCCAACGTTCCGCCGGTGGCCAGCACGTCGTCGATCACAACGATCGAACGCCCCGCCAGGTCGATGCCCTCGGCAGGAACCTCCAGCGTCGCGGTGCCGTACTCGAGGGTGTAGGTCTCGCTGAGCACCGGCGGCGGTAGCTTGCCGCCCTTACGCACCGCTACCACGCCGATGCCCAGCTTGAGGGCCACCGCGCCACCGAGCAGGAATCCCCGGGCATCCACACCGGCGACGAGATCGGCACCGCGAGCGAGGTCGGCGATGGCATCGCTGACCTCGGCCAGCCCGCGAGCGTCGGCAAGCACCGGTGTCAGATCCTTGAATTGGATGCCCGGCTCAGGAAAATCGGGCACTTCACGCAGCAGTGAGGCGATGACTTGCGAAACATCACCCGGCGTCGCCGGCGGCCCGGCTCCGGTGTCTGATGTCGCCGGCGGCCCGGCTCCGGTGTTCACTGGCTCAGCTTCCACCGGTCCATGTTCCACCCTGCACCCCATCGTGTCGGATTAACGCTCACCGCAAACATCTTCGCCGACGTCAGCAGGGTTCGCTGCTGACGGTACAACGGCAGGGTCGGCATGTCGGCCCACAATATCGGGCCTGCCTCCCCCAGCAGCCGGGAAAGTTCCTTGGGATCGGTTGTCACAGCCAGCGTCGAGATGATTCCGTCGATGCGTTCGTTGGCGTAACGAGGAAGGTTGTTGCCGTTGCCGCTGTGCAGGCTGTAGGCGTCCATCACCGACGATCCCGACGAGCCGCTTCCCGCAGCGCCGCCGGTGCTCGCAATCAGCACGTCGATTTCGTTGCCGGGCAATGCTAGTGGACCGATGTTGTCGCCAGCGACGTCCTCGACCGTGATCCCGGCCGGCTCGCACGACTTCGCGATCGCCCCGACAGTGGCGGCGAGCCGGGCGTTCGGTGTCTGATAGCCGATTCGCACGGTCAGGGGCTGGCCGTTCAGGGCTTCGCGGGCCGCATCGGGGTTACCCGCGACGAACTCCGCGGCCTCCGGCGGGGTCTCGGCAACTCCGTAGGCGTCCTCGGTTGCGGTGTTGAGCCGCGAGTTGAAAATGGGAACCTCCGCGTTGCGCGCAATGGCGTCGCGCGGGGTACACAACGCCAGCGCCCGGCGTGCGGGCATCGCTGCCAGCGGGCCCTGCGGGGCGAAGATCAACTGCTCGACACCAGCTGATGGCGCCTCGGTCCGCACGTAATCGTCGGGGAGATTGAGCGTGCCCAACGATCCGGTGGCGATGTCGACGACGTCGTATGCGCCTTCATCGACACGGTCCTGCATATCGGCGCTACGGGGCCACACGGTGACCTTGGCGGTGACCGGTTTGGTGCCCCACCACTTGTCGTTGGCTACCAGAACAACGGCGCCGTCGGAGGTCACGGAATCCAGCTTGTAGGGCCCCGATGACGGAAAGCGCTTGACGTCCAAATCCGGTGTCAGGTTCCAGGTGTTATTCCAGACCTGCGCGATGCGCTCGATGACAGGTCCATCGTTATCGAGCAACGCCGTCGCGACCCCGCCTTCGTCGAGGCCGAGCACGTCGGCGATGACGTGCGACGGCATCATCGAGGTTGCGGCGAACAATTGGCCATAGTCGGTGAACGGCCGGTCCGGCGCGAAGGACACCCGCGCCTTCTGTTCCCCCGGTGCGCAGTCGACGGAGGCGATGTCGGCGTATCCGGCCCTGTTGGCCGCGGCGAACTTCGGGAACCGGCCCGACTGCGATGCCCACGCCAACACCATGTCGTCGCAGGTAATCGGCTTTCCGTCGGAGTACACGGCATCGGATGAGATCTCGTAGTCCAGGACCAGCGGCGTCCGGCCCACCACCGAGATGGTTCCGAAGTCGTTGTCCGCCACGATCTGGCCTTCTGGACCGTGGTAGCTGAAGCCGGTCAGCACGCGGGCGAAGGCCTGCGGACCGCCCGACGCGGCCCCGGCCACGGTGTTGGTGTTGTAGCTGATCAGGGCGCCGTCCACGGCGTAGTCGATCGAGTCCGCGGCGCCGTCCGAGCAGGATGTCAATCCGATGGTGCCCACCAGGGCCAGTACCGCAGACAGCAGAGTCGTGCGATATGCACCGCGGTGTGCATGAGCCGCGACGGAACCTCGCAGGGCCCAACGACGAGGCATCAGGCCTACCCCTTCCGTGGGTTGCGCTTACCCGATGGCCGTCCGGTCCTGCTGGATGTGGGCCGGACGGGACGGGCACCCGGGACCGGTTTGGCCGGCGGCGGGGCTGCGGGTGCCGGGTTCGGCGTGGACGGGACCGCTACCGACGCCGGTTCAGGCTCCCCGCGGTCGGTGTCCTCACCGGTCTGCGCCTGGGCGCCGACCGCCCTGGCGGCAGCCGTCTTGCGGCGGCTCAGCACCCGATCGGTGTGCTTGCGCACCAAGTCGGTACGTTCGCGCAGACTCACCAGCAACGGTGTGGCGAAGAAAATCGACGAGTACGTTCCCACGATCACGCCGACGAACTGGACCAGTGCCAGGTCCATCAGGGTCCCGACACCCAGCAACCACACCGCGATGACCATCAGGGCGACGATCGGCAACACCGAGATCAGGCTGGTGTTGATCGAACGCATAAACGTCTGGTTGACGGCGAGGTTGGCCTGCTCGGCAAAGGTGCGCCGGGTGGTGTGCTCGAACCCGTCGGTGTTTTCCTCAACCTTGTCGAACACGATGACGGTGTCGTACAGCGAGAAGCCCAGGATGGTCAGCAATCCGATCACGGTGGCCGGCGTGACCTCGAACCCGACCAACGCGTAGACACCGGCGGTGACCACGAGGTCGAACACCAGCGTCGTCAGGGCGGCGATCGCCATGTAGCGCTCGTAGCGCAACGCGATGTAGATGGCCGCCAGGACGAGGAACACGACCAGCGCGATCAGTGCCTTCTGGGTGATCTGTCCACCCCAGGTCTCCGAGACCGCCGAATCGCTGATGGCCTGCTTGCCGGGCTGACCGTCAGCGCCCAACGGCTGGAACTCGTCGAACAGCGCGGTGCGAAGCTTTTCGGTCTCCTCATTACTGAGTGTCTCGGAGCGGATTTGGAATGTCGCGGTTCCACCGCTGCCGACGATGACGACCGACTCCGGTGGCTCGCCAATCGTGTTGGAGAAGACGGTTTCGACCTGCGATGCGGTCGTCTGCCCCTCACCTCGCGGGAACGACACTTTGGTGCCACCCTCGAAGTCGATACCGAAGGTGAAGCCCCGCAACAGGATGGCCCCGATTGCTACGGCCACGATGATGGCGCTGACCAAGTACCAGGCCTTGCGCTGGCCCATCACCTCAAAGGCGCCGGTACCGGTGTAGAGCCGGACGAAGAAGCCGTGCCGCGGCGCCTCCGTGGTCGTGGATTCGAGATCCGGTGCCTCGACAGCTTCGGACGTGGTCGTCTCGCTGAGCTCATGCTTTGCCGCCATCTGCTATCCCCGTCCCACGGTTTGTGCGGCCGCTCGGCGTTCGCGTGCGATCTGCTGGACTGCCCCCAAGCCGTTGAGGGCCGGCTTTGCCATCGTCTTCGATTTCGATGCCAGGTAGGCCAGCGGCCAGGTCACCAGGAAGACGACGACGACGTCGAGAATGGTGGTCAGACCCAGGGTGAACGCAAAGCCTTTGACCTGACCGACGGCCAGGAAGTACAGGACGGCGGCGGCCAGGAAGGTGACGGCATTGCCGGACACGATGGTCTTGCGTGCCCTGGTCCAGCCGCGTGGAACCGCCGACCGGAACGAGCGGCCTTCCCGGATTTCATCCTTGATACGTTCGAAGAACACCACGAATGAGTCCGCCGTCATACCGATACCGATGATCAGACCCGCGATACCGGCCAGATCCAGGGTGTAGTTGATGTATCTGCCGAGCAGCACCAGGATCGAGAAGACCATCGCGCCTGAGGCCACCAGTGACAGCGCCACCAGCAAGCCCAGCACCCGGTAATACAGCAGGGAGTACAGCAGCACCGCCGCTAGCCCTACCGCACCGGCAATGAGCCCCGCTCGCAACGAGGACAAACCCAGCGTCGCAGAGACGGTTTCGGCCTCCGAGGACTCGAACGACAGCGGCAGCGAGCCGTACTTCAGCACGTTGGCCAGTTCTCGCGCCGAGTCGGCGGTGAACTGCCCGGTGATCTGCGTGCGGCCACCCGGAATGGCTTCCCGGATCTGGGGTGCACTGACCACTTGCGAATCGAGAACGAAGGCGGTTTGGATACCCACGTTGGCCGCGGTGAAGTCCGCCCACACCTTGGTGGCATCACTCTTGAATTCCAGGTCGACGACGTGTTCGCCGCGCTGCTGATCAAGCCCGGAGGTGGCGTTCTGGATTTCCTCACCGCTGATGATCGAGCTATCCAGCAGATAGACCTGCTGTTCGTCGGTCGAGCAGGTGACTAGTGGCAGGTTGGGATCGTCATTGCCGGCCAACACGTCTTCTTCGCCACACCGCGCGGCCTGAACCTGCATCGCCAGGATTTGGATCGCCTGTTCAGTGCTCTGGCGTAGCCGCTTCTCGTCCTGGATCCGGGTTGCCAGCGGCACATCTTCGTCGCTGGGCGGCGCGGGTTTGGGTGCCGGCGGTGCATTCGTGTCAGGGGTGGGGGCAGGGCTCGGCGGCGGGTTCGGGGCCGGCTGCTCGGGGAAGGGCCGCGGCTGCGGCGCAGGGGGCGCAGTCGGGGCTGTGCCGGGTGGCATACCCGGCACGGCACCCGGGGGCATACCCGGTGGCATACCCGGCACCGCACCCGGTGGCATACCCGGAATCACCCCAGGGGGCAGCCCCGGGATGGGACCCGGCGGGCCACCGGGCTCAGGTCCCTCCTGCGGCACTGCCTCACCGGTCGCAGGGATCGCGTGGATCACCGGCCGGATGTAGAGCCGCGCCGTCTGGCCCAGGTTACGAGCCTCGCTGCCGTCGTTACCCGGGACGGTGATCACCAGGTTCTGACCGTCGATGATGACCTCGGAACCCGACACACCGAGACCATCGACACGGGCGCTGATGATCTGCTGCGCCTGGTTCAACGCATCTCTGGTCGGCGGCGAGCCGTCCGGGGTACGCGCGGTCAACGTGACCCGGGTACCACCCTGAAGATCAATGCCGAGTTTGGGATCGGGTTGCTTGTCGCCGGTGAGGAACACCAGCAGGTAGGAGCCAATGAGCAGCACCAGGAACAGGGTCAGATAGCGGGCAGGGTGCACCGGCGTCGAAGACGATGCCACGTGTCAGAGGCTCCTTAGAGATCAGTCGTCAGGTTCCGCACAGGCGTGCGAGGGCACGCAAAGATTACGTGCTATAGCTGAAATCTCAGCTGTCAGTCTTGGTGTGCGGGCTTTCGGTGATTTCGGTGGCCGTCAACTGCGGCTCCTCGGAATCGCCGTCATCGTCGTCTTCGACCACCCGGTCCCGCACCGCCAGCTTCATCCAGGTCGTGATCACCCCGGGCGCAATCTCCAGGTCGACATATTCGTCGCCGATGTCGGTGATCGTCGCCTGCAGGCCCGATGTGGTGTGGATCAGATCACCGACCTCAAGAGAGTTGTGCAGGTCCATCGTGGCCTGCATGGCCTTCTTCTGACGCCGGGAGGAGAAGTAGATGAACGCGCCCATGACGATGAGCAGTGGAAGGAAGATGACCAGATCCATGGCAACCGTGTCTCTCTTGAGTCTTTCGTATCGGTCTCGCGGTCACCGCCCCGAACCCTCGGGTTAGGGCAGCATCGTTGAAGAAGTTGTCGACCAGTGTGCCATTGCAGCCGACCGCCCCGCTCCCCCCGGGTCGGCAATCACCCCTGCACGATGACGATGAGCGGGCCACCGCCGACTTTAGGGTCTCATCGAAACGAATTTCGTCGCGTTTGTGACGTCCTCGATGGCCTCGCCACGAGCTGGCACAGTTCTCAACGGATCAGCGCATCCAGCAGTTAGGCTCAATCCGCGACGCGGCAGTCATATTCTCCGTCCCGTACGGGCCTATAGGAGGTCTCCAGTTGAGCACCCTCGAGCAGAGCCGCCACCTCGTCACCTCCATTCCTGGCCCGGTGTCCTCCGAGCTACTTGCGCGCAAGCGCGCGGCGGTCGCCAACGGTGTCGGCAACACCATGCCCGTCTATGCGGCGCGGGCATTCGGCGGAATCCTTGAGGACGTCGACGGCAACCGGCTGATCGACCTGGGTTCAGGGATCGCGGTCACCACGATCGGCAACTCCTCCCCCCGGGTCGTGGAGGCGGTATCCGAACAGGCGACCAAGTTCACCCACACCTGTTTCATGGTCACCCCGTACGAGAAGTACGTCGCCGTGGCCGAGGCGCTCAACAGGCTCACCCCCGGCACCGGTGAGAAACGCTCAGCCCTGTTCAACTCCGGTTCGGAAGGCGTAGAGAACGCCGTCAAGATCGCCCGGACATACACCAAGAAACAGGCGGTGGTCTCGTTCGACCACGGATATCACGGTCGGACCAATTTGACGCTGGCACTGACTGCAAAGTCGATGCCCTACAAGCACGGATTCGGCCCCTTCGCCCCCGAGATCTACCGCGCCCCCATGTCCTATCCGTACCGCGACGCTGAGTTCGGCAAGGAGCTGGCCACCGACGGTGAACTTGCGGCCCGAAGGGCCATCACCGTGATCGACAAGCAGATCGGCGCCGACAACCTGGCCGCACTGGTCATCGAGCCGATCCAGGGCGAGGGCGGCTTCATCGTCCCCGCCGAGGGCTTCCTGCCCACGCTGCTGGACTGGTGTCGCGCCAACAACGTCGTCTTCATCGCCGACGAGGTGCAAACCGGGTTCGCCCGCACCGGCGCGATGTTCGCCTGCGAGCACGAGGGAATCGTGCCGGACCTGATCGTCACTGCCAAGGGCATCGCCGACGGGCTGCCGCTCGCGGCGGTCACCGGCCGGGCCGACATCATGGACGCCCCACACGTCGGCGGACTGGGCGGCACCTACGGCGGCAACCCCCTGGCGTGCGCCGCCGCGTTGGCGACCATCGAAACCATCGAGGCCGACGGTCTGGTGCAACGCGCAGCCGAGATCGAATCCTTGATGAAGGAGAAGCTGGGCCGGATTCAAGCCGAAGACGATCGCATTGGCGACGTCCGCGGGCGCGGCGCGATGATCGCCGTCGAACTGGTGAAATCCGGCACCACCGAACCCGATGTGGAACTGACCAAGAAACTCTGCGCGACAGCGCATCAGTCGGGTGTCATCGTCCTGTCCTGCGGAACGTTCGGCAACGTGCTGCGTTTCCTGCCACCACTGACCATCAGCGACGACCTTCTCCTCGAAGGCTTGGACGTGCTTGCCCTCATTCTCGCCGACCTCTGACCCGACCCCAAAAACAAGGGAGCTGACTGACATGACCACAGTCCGGAACTTCATCGGGGGCGAGCTCGTCGACTCGGCCAGCGGAGCGACTATGCCACTGGTCGACCCCACCACCGGCGAGAAGTTCGGTACCTCACCGATCTCCAACGAAGAAGACATCGACAACGCCTACGCCGCCGCAGCCACGGCGTTCAAGGAATGGAAGCGAACGACCCCATCCCAGCGACAGAAGGCGCTGCTCGACTTCGCCGACGACGTCGAGAAGGCCGCCGAGGATCTGGTGGCCGCAGAGAGCCGCAACACCGGCAAACCGCTGCACATGACCCGGGCCGAGGAGATCCCTCCGATGGTCGATCAGATCCGCTTCTTCGCCGGTGCGGCAAGGATTCTCGAGGGCAAGTCGGCCGGTGAATACATGACCGACCACACGTCGTGGATCCGTCGTGAACCCGTCGGGGTGATCGGGCAGGTAGCGCCGTGGAACTACCCGATGATGATGGCCATATGGAAGATCTGCCCAGCCATTGCGGCCGGCAATACCGTGGTGATCAAGCCCAGTGACACCACACCGGTGACGACGGTGATGCTCGCTGAGCTGGCGGCCAACCATTTCCCCCCCGGTGTGCTCAACGTGGTCAGCGGTGACCGCGTCACCGGCGCCAACCTGGTCGCCCACCCGACACCGGAAATGGTGGCTATCACCGGATCGGTGGCGGCGGGCAGGGCCGTCGCGGTCAGCGCCGGCGGCAACCTGAAACGCACGCACCTGGAGTTGGGCGGCAAAGCCCCGGTGATCGTCTTCGACGACGCTGATCTCGCCGCGACCGCCGAGGGGATCGCCACCGCCGGATACTTCAATGCCGGACAAGACTGCACGGCCGCCACCCGGGTCCTCGCCCACGCCTCGATCGTCGAGGAACTGACCGCCGCACTGGCCGAACAGGCCAACGGTGCGACGACGACGTTCGGTCGGGCCGCCGACGACGAGGACGCCTGGGTGCCCCCGGTCAACAACGTCAATCAGATGGAGCGGGTGCTGTCCTTCTTCGCCGACCTGCCGTCGCACGCCACGGTGGCCGCGGGCGGCAATCGGCAGGGCGACACCGGGTTCTACGTGACGCCGACCGTCGTCGGCGGCCTGCAGCAGGACGACCGGTTGATCCAGCAGGAGATCTTCGGCCCGGTGATCACGGTGCAATCGTTCACCGACGAGGCCGATGCACTCGAGAAGGCCAACAGCATCGAGTTCGCGCTAGCCTCATCGGTCTGGACGAAGGACGTATCACGGGCGCTGCGGGTGTCTAACGCGCTGGACTTCGGCTGCGTGTGGATCAACACCCACATCCCCCTCGTCGCCGAGATGCCCCACGGCGGCTACAAAGCCTCCGGGCACGGCAAGGATCTGTCGCTGTACGGACTGGAGGACTACACCCGCATCAAACACGTCATGGCCTATACGGGCTAAGTTCCCCGCGGTCACACCGGCAGCTTGGGTTCGGATCGGCGCCCACGACGACCGAACAGCGATGCCCTCCGATGATGCTCGGACTGGGTTTTCTCCTCAACGGGGATCACCCGCTTCCCGCGGGAGCGGTGCAGATCGTCTGACTCGTCACCAGATTCAACGACGCCGGGCTCCGAGTGCGGTTCACCGGCGTCAGCCCCTGCATGGGTGTCGGCGTAAGCGATATCGCGCGCGGTGCGCACCGACAGACGGCCCAACGCCAGCGCCCCCAAGAAGACGATCAACGCGCCGAGTCCGTAAAAGTAGGTCAGTTCCAACCACACCCGTTTGGCCTCGGTCACCGCGACCGGCAACCCGACCTCGCCGAGGCCTAGCCAGCCAGCCAGTGCCCGCCCCACGACGAACCAAGCCCCGGCCAGTACCGCGATCCAGGTACCGAACATCGCAGTGGCCCGGTTGCGGGACGCGAACATCAGAAATCCACCCAGCACCGCTACGGCGCCCGGCAAGACCTCCAACCAGCCGCGACCGGCGGTCCACATCCACGGCTGATCCGGGCCGAATACGAAGTTGAAGTACGGTCCCACGAAAGGCGCCAACGCGCCCCACAGGCCGAGAACCATCACCAGTAGACCGCTGGCCGCGCCGCGACTCCGCGGAATCTGCAGCCGACCCCCGTGAGTGTGAGTGATTGTGTCGCCCATGATGCCTCCTCGAATATGCACATGGGATACCCACAGCCGCTGCACGCTAACCGGCCACTGCAGAGGATTCCGGCGGCCCTCCCTAGAGCGCCAACCCCACCACCAGCACTGCGGTCGAGATGAGCGGAAAGAACCCCTGAATGACTGCCGAGCGTGCTTTATCGGGTGCCGAGGCAACCAACACCACCGCAGCTGCCAGCATCGACCCCACCCCGGCGAACACCAGCGCGGCACCCACCGCCGTCGCGCCGCTGCACACCACCGCCACGCCGATCACCGTGACGACCGCTAGGAACAGGTTGTAGAAGCCCTGGTTGAAGGCCAGCAACCGAGTTGCCTCGGCCTCTTCCCTGGTGGTGCCGAAGACGGCGCGGGTGCGCGCCGACGTCCAGGTCACCGATTCCATGACAAAGATGTAGACATGTAACGCAGCGGCTAGCAGTGCCACGATCAATCCGGCAGTGACCATCCTGACCCCTTACTCGTTGACGGTTTCCCTCATTCGAACAGGCCCGCCTGGCCCGGGTCACCGACCCCGCTGGGCGGCGTCATCCCGAGGTGTGTCCAGGCCAGAGCGGTCGCGACCCGTCCGCGCGGAGTGCGGGCGATCATCCCGGCCCGCACCAGGAACGGCTCGCACACTTCTTCGACAGTGGTAGCTTCCTCGCCGACCGCGACGGCCAGCGTGGACACCCCGACCGGGCCGCCGGAGAAGCTGCGGGTCAGCGCCGAGAGCACGGCACGGTCGAGCCGGTCCAGACCGAGTTCATCGACGTCGTACACGGCCAACGCGTACTTGGCGATGTCACGGGTGATGATGCCGTCCGCGCGAACCTCGGCGTAGTCGCGCACCCTGCGCAACAAGCGGTTGGCGATGCGCGGTGTACCCCGTGAGCGGCGGGCGATCTCGGCTCCGGCGTCAGCACCCAGCTCGATACCGAGAATGCCTGCCGCGCGGGCCAGCACACGCTCCAGCTCGGCGGGTTCATAGAAGTCCATGTGCGCAGTGAATCCGAACCGGTCGCGCAGCGGACCCGTCAGTGCGCCGGACCGGGTGGTAGCACCGACCAGGGTAAAGGGCGCGACCTCCAGTGGAATCGAGGTGGCGCCGGGGCCTTTGCCGACCACGACGTCGACCCGGAAGTCCTCCATCGCCAGGTAGAGCATCTCTTCGGCAGGGCGGGCGATCCGATGGATTTCATCGATGAACAAGACGTCGTGTTCGACGAGGTTGGACAGCATTGCCGCCAGGTCACCGGCGCGTTCCAGCGCGGGGCCGGAGGTCACGCGCAGCGAGGTCCCCAGCTCGGCGGCAATGATCATCGCCAGCGACGTCTTGCCCAGACCGGGCGGCCCGGACAGCAGGATGTGGTCCGGGGTGCCACCACGGTTCTTGGCTCCCTCAAGCACCAACTGCAACTGCTCACGGACGCGGGGCTGCCCGATGAACTCACCGAGCGATCGTGGCCGCAGGCTCGCATCAATGTCACCTTCGCCGACGGTCAGCGCGGGACTGACCTCACGCTGATCGTCAGCCTCCGGGTCCGGTTCGTCGAATCTGCCCATTACTTCCTACCCAGCATCGACAGCGCGGCGCGCAGGGCGCTGGACTGGTTCACGCCCGGGTCGTCGGCGAGCACCTTGTCGGTGGCCTCTTCGGCGTGCTTGACCGCGAAGCCGAGGCCGACAAGCGCCTCCACGACCGGCCCGCGCACACTGTGGCCGCCAGCCGCGGCCGGGCCCGACGACGCAGCTGCCCCAACCTTGTCGCGCAACGTCAGCACCATCAGCTCGGCAGTCTTCTTTCCCACCTTGGGAATACGGGTCAGCGCGGCGACATCGCCGTCACCGATTGCCTGTCGCAACGTGGGGCCGTCATACATCGCCAGCGCACCGAGAGCGATGCTCGGCCCGATCCCGGAAACCCCGATCAGGGTGAGGAACAAATCGCGGGCGTCGGCATCGGCGAAGCCGTACAACGTCATCGCGTCCTCGCGCACAATCATGGCGGTGATCAGCCGGGCCTCGATGCCGCGGCGCAGGGTGGCGAGCGTCGCGGGGGTCGCCATCACCTTGTAGCCGACGCCGGCCGCATCGATGACTGCGTGGTCGAGTGCGATGTCGAGGACCTCGCCCCGGACGGCGGCGATCACGCCTTCGCCGCCTTCACCTGGGCTTTTAGCGTGGCCTGATATCTTCGCCGCTGTTCGGCCGCCATCTCCTCCGCCGCGGCCATTCGGTCGATCATCGGAGCCCTCCAGCAATGACAGATCGCCAATGCGAGGGCGTCGGCAGCGTCGGCCGGGGTCGGCTTCTGCTGCAGGGTCAGGATTCTCGTGACCATCTCGGTGACCTGCGCCTTGGCGGCGCGTCCATTGCCGGTGACGGCGGCCTTGACCTCGCTGGGGGTGTGGAAGTGCACGTCGATGTCACGCCGGGCCGCGGACAGCGCGATCACCCCGGCAGCCTGCGCAGTGCCCACCGCGGTGGAGGCATTCTGGTGGGAGAACACTCGCTCGATCGCAATCACGTCAGGCTGGTGAGTGTCCATCCAGTGCTCGACTGAGTCGCTGATGGCGAGCAGTCGGTGTGCCAAAGGTTGCTCGGCCGGGGTCCGCACCACGTCGACGTCCAAGGCGGTGACCTGGCGGCCCCGCCCACTTTGGATAACCGACAATCCGCAGCGCGTCAGCCCGGGGTCGACTCCCATCACCCGCACGCCAGCCCCTTCGTCAGAACATTTGTTCGAGAGCCTATCCCCCGCCCCCCACTCCCTCTGACAGGACACGCGGAGTCAGCCCGACATGGAGTTCATCGACTGTGTCGGCGACCTCCGCCCAGCCGTGGGCATCGACAATCCTGGGTTATCCCTGGCGACGCGGCCGTGCGGTGGAGTGCGGTTCAGTCCGCGTCGAGCTGAGCTGCGACGTCGTCGGGGATATCGAGGTTGGTATAAACGTCCTGCACATCGTCGCTGTCCTCGAGCGCATCCACCAGCTTGAGCACCTTACGGGCGCCATCGAGGTCGACCGGCACCGTCACCGACGGCTGAAAACTGGCGTCCGCGGAGTCGTAGTCGATACCCGCGTCCTGCAGCGCCGTCCGGACCGCAACCAGATCTGTTGGCTCCGAGATAATCTCGAAGCTGTCCCCCAGGTCAATCACATCTTCGGCGCCGGCCTCGAGCACCGCCATCAGCAGATCGTCCTCGGTAAGGCCGTTCTTCTCCAGCGCCACCACACCCTTGCGGGTGAACAGGTAGGACACCGAGCCCGGATCGGCCATGCTGCCGCCGTTGCGGGTCATCGCGATGCGGACCTCGCTGGCGGCGCGATTGCGGTTGTCGGTGAGGCACTCGATGAGCACCGCGACCCCGTTGGGCCCGTAACCCTCATACGTGATGGGCTGCCAGTCGGCGCCGCCGGCCTCTTCGCCCGCGCCGCGCTTGCGCGCGCGTTCGATGTTGTCATTGGGCACCGAGGTCTTTTTGGCCTTCTGAATCGCGTCGTACAGCGTCGGGTTCCCCGCCGGGTCGCCACCTCCGGTCCGGGCCGCCACCTCGATGTTCTTGATCAGCCGGGCAAACTCCTTGCCGCGGCGCGCGTCCTTGACGGCCTTCTGATGCTTGGTCGTGGCCCACTTGGAATGGCCGCTCATACCCGTTTAACCTCTTTCGCCGACCTCAACGTCCGATCAGCGAGTCTACGTGGGCGTTCCACCGTCACCGACGCTGCAGTGGGCTTACACGAGGGATCGTGGTGAATTGGGAATCTTCCTTTCAGGACCAACAGTTGCCGTCGGTGAGTCGCTTCACCCCGAGGCTCACATAGTTGTCCTTCTGGGGGACCGTTGCGCCCGCTTTGGGCGCCTGCCAGCACACCGACCAATTTGACATGTTGTATTGCTCGCGGTTGCCCTTGGTGTCGCTGGTCCCGAATGTGATTTCCACAGGGCTGGCCGCTGCCCGGATTTGTGCCATCGCCTGCGACAGGATCATGTTCCTGACGTCCGGCATGACCCATGAGGAATCGTCGCCAGACGCCGGCCCTGCGGATCCGATGACGCCAGCAAACAACGCGCACGTCGTCGCCACTGCCACAATGGGTTGCCTGCTACGGATCGCGCCAGCGAATTTCCGTCGTGACCGGTGCCCCGACGTCACTGAGTCCCTCATGAGCGTGGGGTTGAGTCAGCCATGTCGCCATTGCTCCGTTAGTTAGCGCATCATGGTCACTATAACCCCGGCGCTCGCATCCTGAGCTCGGAATCAGCACCGCGTCAAACGAATTCGCATAGCCTCTTCGACCTCCGCGGAAGCACCCGATGCCGTCCCGGTTCGGCAAGCACCGTCACACTCGACCGGCGACGATGTCGACGAACAGCGCGTGCACACGGCGGTCACCGGTCATCTCCGGATGGAATGCGGTTGCGAGGTGCGGGCCCTGCCGCACAGCTACAACGTGATCGGCCGCCCTCGCCAAAACCTGCACGTCGGGCCCCACTCGCTCCACCCACGGCGCCCGGATGAAGACCGCCCGCACTGGGTGGTCAAGTCCATCGAAGACGACCTCATTCTCGAACGAATCGACCTGACGTCCGAACGCGTTGCGGCGCACCGTCATATCGATCGCCCCCAGCGGCTTGGCGTCGCGTCCGGGCACGCCGGCGTCGAGTATCTCTGCAGCCAGCAGGATCATCCCAGCGCATGACCCGTAGGCGGGCATGCCGCCGGCCAGCCGGGAGCGCAGGGGCTCGAAGAGTTCGAACTCGCACAACAAATGGCTCACCGTGGTGGACTCACCGCCCGGAATGACCAACGCGTCGACGTCGTCGAGTTCACTGGCCCGCCGTACCGTAATCGCCTCTGCCCCGGCGGCCCGCAACGCCGCGAGGTGCTCACGAGTGTCGCCCTGCAACGCAAGGACACCGACGTGGGGAGTCACTCGCGACCGGACACGAAGTCGCGCGTATACCGGGTGAGACCCTCCTGCATCACCGCCGCGACCATGTCGCCACGTCGATCGAAGATCTTGCCCTGCGTCAAGGAACGTCCCCCACCGGCCGAGGGCGACGACTGATCGTAGAGCAGCCAATCGTCAGCCCGGAACCTTCGCAGGAACCACATTGCGTGGTCCAGCGATGCCACCATCAGGTGCTTTCGCTTCTCGCCGTGATTCACCTGCGCCGAGCCCAACAGCGTCAGGTCACTCATGTAGGCCAGCGCGCAGATGTGAAGCACGCGATCGTCGGGCAGCGGATCGCGGTGCCGGAACCACACCTGCTGCTGTGAGGCCTTGCCCTCGCGCCTACTCAGCAACTCCGAAGGGATGATCCGCACGTCCCACTCGTCGAACTGCCGAAAGCTGGCGTCGTCGAATACCCGGCTGGCGACCTTGAAATCAGGAATGTCGTCGGGCGGTGGCGCCGCCGGCATCTCGTCCTGATGCTCGATACCGCTCTGGTCGGTTTGGAACGACGCCGACATCGAGAAGATCGTCTCGCCGTGCTGGATCGCCGCGACCCGGCGCGTGCAAAAAGACCCGCCGTCGCGGATCCGCTCGACTGTGTAGACCGACGGCGACCGGGCGTCACCGGCGCGCAGGAAGTACCCGTGCAGCGAGTGCACCTCAAACTTGGGGTCCACGGTGCGCACCGCTGACACCAGCGACTGGCCGGCTACATGGCCACCAAAAGTTCGCTGCAGAAAACCGGACTCCGGGCTGAATACACCACCCCGATAGATGTTGGCGTCGATCTGCTCCAGATCGAGGATCTCTTCGATCGCCATCCGGCTAGCTCTGTCCGTTGGGTAGGCGGCTCATCGACTCGGGCGACCAGCTACCAGCCGCGTTCAGCAAGCCGATGGGGGGCGGCGATATCCTCCACATTGATCCCGACCATCGCCTCTCCGAGCCCGCGAGACACCTTCGCCAACACGTCAGGGTCGTCGAAGAAGGTGGTGGCCTTGACAATCGCAGCACCCCGTTGGACCGGGTCGCCGGACTTGAAGATGCCCGAGCCGACAAAGACACCTTCTGCACCGAGTTGCATCATCATCGCCGCGTCGGCGGGCGTGGCGATACCCCCCGCGGTAAAGAGTGTGACCGGCAGCTTGCCGGCCCGCGCAACCTCTACCACGAGATCGTAGGGAGCCTGCAGTTCTTTTGCCGCGACGTACAATTCATCTTCGGACAGCGACGTGAGACGGCGAATCTCACCGCCGATCTTGCGCATGTGGGTGGTCGCGTTGGACACGTCCCCGGTGCCCGCTTCTCCCTTGGAGCGAATCATCGCCGCGCCTTCTGCGATACGACGCAACGCCTCTCCCAGGTTGGTCGCTCCGCACACAAACGGGACGGTGAACTTCCACTTGTCGATGTGGTGGGTGTAGTCGGCCGGCGTCAGCACCTCCGATTCGTCGACATAATCAACGCCGAGGCTCTGCAGGATCTGCGCCTCGACAAAGTGGCCGATGCGCGCCTTGGCCATTACCGGGATGGTGACAGCGTCGATGATGCCTTCGATCATGTCGGGATCACTCATCCGCGACACCCCACCCTGGGACCGAATATCGGCTGGGACCCGTTCCAGGGCCATCACCGCGACCGCACCGGCCGCTTCGGCGATGCGGGCCTGCTCAGGTGTGACAACGTCCATGATGACGCCGCCTTTGAGCATCTCGGCCATGCCACGCTTAACCCGCGCGGTCCCGCGTGCGGGTGGCGTGCCCAGGCCTTCCCCAGCCGTTTCGGATTCCACCGTAATCTCCTTCAATCGCTGCTGATCCAGTCTAGATGCGGGGACAAACGTCATCGATCCCGTACATACCGGAACAGCCAGTCAGTCTCTCACTTGATGGATTGCAGAGGCCGTTGGAGCACCGCATCCGGGGTGTCGGCCAGCGCGTTCGCCTCGTCGAGAAGCTCACCGAGCTGCAATGGGTACACCGTCTGGCCATGGGCGGCCAGTTCGTCGATCATTGTCGCATCGCACCAACGGTGGTCATGAATGTAGGCCCGCTCCAGGCCCGAACGACCAGAATCCGAGGGTTCGAAACGTTTCGTCCGATGGATGAAGTACATCTCTTCGCTGCGGATCACGGCCCCGTTGAATTCAATGACGGCGTCCCGACGCCAGACCGGGCCGACCATGTCGCCGGGCAGCACTCGCAGACCGGTCTCCTCCTCAAGCTCACGCGCCGCGGTCTGCGCCAGCGACTCCCCCACCTGGGCGGCGCCCCCGATGGTGAACCACCACCGCGGTGCGGACGCTGCTCCTCCCGAGGTTGCCGGATCCGAACCGCACAGGAGCAGCACCGCGCCGTCGTGGTCGAGCAGCACGACACGCGCTGACCTGCGTTTGTTGACCGGGACTTCTTCGCGCGTCGACACCTCCCCACCCTCGGCAATCTCGAAATAGCTTGGCAGCAATGCGGTTCCACCGAGACGCAGCATGCGCACCGCGGGGCGTTCGCGCAGCGCCAGGGTGTCGCGAACGGCGTCATTGTGAAAGCGACGGGCCAGCAGCACACGCGCCTCCGCATCAGCCAACTCGGCCACCAAGGCGAGCGGCAGCGACGCCGGATCCACCCTCGCCAGCGCCCAGGACAGCTCGTTCTCGGCGGCCTCGCGGCCCGACCGTGACGCTCGCTCAGCGGCGTCGGCCAAGGTGGCCAATCGTTTGCCGTCCGGCCCGGCGCCGTAGGCATCGACCGCCACTGCGCGAGCCACCACCGCACGCCGGGCCAGCGCCCCGTCGAGGGCCTGCCAGGACAAGTCGTAGCGCACATGCAATCGGTCCAGTCGGTTGGCTGTCTGATAGGCCCACAGTCCCAGGAGCAATATGGCTGCAACCAGAACCGTGATCGCGATCGCGGCGACCCAGGTGATCAAGCCTGCCCCCCGGTCGTCCCCTGCCCCCCGGTCGCTTCGCTTTTGGGTCCCGATCCGGCCGCCTGGACCTTCACTCCCGCGCCAGCGACCGTTTCATAGACCCGCATGATCTGCTTGGCAACGACGGACCAGTCGTAGCGTTGCACCGATTGCGTCGCGCAATCGACATAACCCGCCCGGACAGCGTCGTCGGCAAGCACCTCGATCAGCCCTGCAGACAGTGCTGTCGGATCGTCGACCGCCACCAAGCGCCCGGCCCTGCCGTTGTCCAACACCCGCCGAAACGCATCCAGGTCACTGGCTACCACCGGAGTTCCAGTGGCCATCGCCTCCACGAGTACGATTCCGAAGCTTTCTCCACCGGTGTTTGGCGCGCAATACACATCGGCGCTGCGCATCGCCGAGGCTTTCTCGGCATCGTCGACCTGGCCCAGAAAGCGTAGATGGCTTGCCAACGAGCCAGCCTCGGCGCGCAACTCGTCTTCGTTTCCGCGCCCCACAATCAGGATCTGGATGTCGGAGAAACGCTCGACGACTGCAGGCAGGGCGCCCAGCAGCACGGCCATTCCCTTTCGTGGCTCGTCGAATCGGCCCAGGAACAGCACCGTCTTGCCGGGACGCGGATACCCGTCCAGCGGCGGCGCCGACGCGAACGACCCGACGTCGACGCCGTTGGGGATCTCGACGGCATCGCTGCCCAGTGCCTCCATCTGCCAGCGCCGGGCCAGATCCGATACCGCGATGCGGCCGACGATCTTCTCGTGCATCGGTCGAAGGATGGGTTCGAACACTGACAGCGTCAGCGACTTCGTCGTCGAGGTGTGAAAAGTGGCCACGATCGGGCCTTCGGCGATATTGAGCGCCAGCATCGACAGGCTCGGGGCATTCGGCTCGTGCAGGTGCAGCACATCAAACTCCCCCGCCACCAGCCACTTCTTCACTCTTCGGTGGGTTGCCGGACCGAAACGCAGCCTGGCCACCGACCCGTTGTAGGGAATCGGCACGGCCTTGCCGCCGGAAACCACGTAGTCGGGCAGCGAGACGTGCGCCTCGGCAGAGGCGGGCGCGAGCACACTGACCTCGTGCCCGTACCGATGCATCACCTCGGCTAGCTGCAGAACGTGCGACTGCACCCCGCCGGGCACATCAAACGAGTACGGACAGACCATGCCGATGCGCATCAGCCCCGCCACCTCGTCAGGCGGTTGCGCATCAGGTGGCCTCCAGGCGGGCCCGGCGTTCATCGGACAGGTCGGCCAGCCATTGCGGCTGCAGCATGTGCCAATCGGCCGGGTGCGCGGCAATATTGCGGGCGAACTGGTCGGCCAATGCCTGAGTGATCGCCGTGACATCGCCCGACGAGGTGTCCAGTTCCGGATACACCCGGATTCCCCAGCCGTCCCCTTCGAACCAGCAGTGCGCCGGAAAAAGCGGGGCGCCGTTCTTCAGGGCGAGCTTGGCCGGTCCCGCAGGCAGCCGCGTCGGCTCCCCGAAGAAGTCGACCTGAACCCCACCGCGAGTCAAGTCTCGGTCGGCCATCAGACACACCACCCCGTTGTCGCGCAGCCGGTCGCTCAGCACGTCGAACGGTGCACGCCCACCACCTGAGAGCGGTACCACCTCAAAACCCAGGCTCTCCCGGTAGGCGAGGAACCGGTGGTACAGCGACTCCGGCTTCAGACGCTCAGCAACCGTGGCGAACGTGCCATAATTCTGCGCCAGCCATACCCCGGCCATATCCCAGTTCCCGCTGTGCGGCAGGGCCAACACCACCCCCCGACCATTCTCCAGCGCCGACCACACCAACCCGAAATCTTGCACACACAACCGCCTGCCCAACTCGGCGTGATCCATCGACGGCAACCGAAAGGCCTCCCGCCAATATCGGGCGTAGGAAGCAAGCGAAGCACGCATCAGCTCAGGCGGCACCCGGTCAGGCTCCACCCCGGTCACTCGGGCCAGGTTCTTGCGAAGCTGCTCCGGTCCGCCGTTGAGCGCAGCGAATCGCGCACCGGCGCCGAACGCGTTGCGGGCCACGAATTCCGGAGCGGCGCGCACCAGTCGCCAGCCCGCCGCGTACCCCCAATCGGTGAGCTGGCCTGCCCACGAGCCCGGGTGCCGGAGAAGGCCACCGCGATCGTGGTTCGAACCGGCTGGATTCCGGGTCATTGTCCGGTGCTTTCTGGTTTCTCGCCGCGGTCGGCGAGTGGGAGCGGTTCCATCGCCCCCGCCGAGGTCCGCACGCTGTGCAGACGCTGCCCCACGGTCACCACGCTGGCCACCGCCAGCACCCACATTGCAACGTCGAGCAGCCACGGCAGCGCAAGGAAGGGCAAGTCGGAAAAACATGTACCGATCAGGATGATTACCAGCCGCTCGGGCCGCTCGATCAGTCCGCCCTCCGCGGTCAGCCCGCTGGCCTCGGCACGGGCCTTGATATAGGAGATAACCTGCGAGGACACCAGGCAGATCAACGTCGCGACCGCCAACTCGGCGCTGTCTCGACCGAAGGCAGCCCACCAGAGCAGCCCACAGAACACCGCACCGTCGCTGATGCGGTCACACGTCGCGTCCAGCACTGCACCGAACCGGGTGCCCCCGCCGCGTTCCCGCGCCATCGCACCGTCGAGCATGTCGGCGAGAACGAAGAACGCGACAGCGAACGCCCCCGCGAACAGCTGCCCGATGGGAAACAACGTCAGCGCGGCGAGCACCGCACCGGCGGTGCCGAGAATCGTGACCGCGTCGGGAGTCAGGCCCAGTCGCAGCGCTCCCCTGGCCAACGGCCGGGACAGCCTCACGTAGGCCGCACGGGTCATCAGGTAGAAGTCGCTCACTGCTGGTTGCCCCATTCGGTGGCCAGCAACCGACGCGTATCCCTGAGCAATTGCGGGATCACCTTGGAGTCTCCGATGACCGTGATGAAGTTGGCGTCACCGCCCCAACGCGGCACAACATGCATGTGCAGGTGTTCGGCCAGGCTGCCGCCCGCCGACTGACCCAGGTTGAGGCCGACGTTGAACCCATGGGGTTGCGAGACCGATTTGATGACCCGAATCGCCTTCTGTGCGAACGCCATCAGCTCCGCAGCCTCCTCGACCGTGAGGTCCTCGAGCTCGGAGACCTTTCGGTACGGCACCACCATCAAATGGCCGGGGTTGTACGGGTAGAGATTCAGCACGGCATAGACCAGTTCGCCGCGTGCCACCACCAGGCCGTCCTCGTCGGACATCGTCGGGATGTCACTGAACGGCTCGGTCGGGGTGACCCGGCCTGTCTTCATCGGGGCCTCGGCGATATACGACATTCGATGCGGCGTCCACAATCGCTGCAGGTGGTCGGGGTCGCCGACACCGCGGTCTACGATCTTGCCCTCTGGATCCACGTCAGCCCTCGTCGGAGACTGCATCGATGACCACGAGTTCGGCAGTGGGCGTGGCATTCTCCCGACGTGCCACCCAATCAGCGATGACCTCGATCGCCTTGTCCCGCGGCACCCCGTTGATCTGGGTGCGGTCACCGAACCGGAAGCTGACGGCGTCGGCCTGCATGTCACGGTCACCCGCGAGCAGCATGAACGGCACCTTCTGGTTGGTGTGGTTGACGATCTTCTTGGCCATCCGGTCGTCGCTGGTGTCAACGTCCGCCCGGATACCTCGCGCACGGAGCTGTGCCACCAGCTCGTTGAGGTAGGCGATGTGACCATCAGCGACCGGGATACCCACAACTTGCACCGGCGCCAGCCAAACCGGGAACGCACCCGCGTAGTGCTCGGTGAGTACGCCGAAGAACCGCTCGATCGATCCGAATAGTGCACGGTGGATCAAGACGGGCCGTCGACGTGATCCATCCGGGGAGGTGTATTCGAGTTCGAAGCGGTCGGGCATGACGAAGTCGAGTTGGATCGTCGACATCTGCCAGCTGCGCCCCAGCGCGTCGCGCACCTGCACTGAGATCTTCGGGCCGTAGAACGCGGCGCCGCCCGGGTCGGGAACCAGTTCGAGCCCCGACGACTCGGCGACTTCGCGTAGCGTCTCTGTGGCCTCGTCCCACATCTCGTCGGAACCGACGGACTTGTCCGGATCCTTGGTCGACAACTCGAGAAAGAAGTCATTCAGCCCGTAGTCGGCGAGTAGGTCGAGAACAAACTGCAGCAACGAGGCCAGTTCCTCGCGCATCTGTTCGCGGGTGGTGTAAATGTGTGCGTCGTCCTGGGTGAAGCCCCTCGCCCGGGTCAGCCCATGAACCACACCGGATTTCTCGTAGCGGTATACGGTGCCGAACTCGAAGAGCCGCAACGGAAGCTCCCGATAGGACCGGCCGCGAGAACGGTAGATCAGATGGTGCATGGGGCAGTTCATCGGCTTGAGGTAGTAGTTCTGCCCGGGCTTGCGCACGGAGCCGTCGTCGTTGAGTTCGGCATCGATATGCATGGGCGGGAACATGCCCTCGGCGTACCACTCCAGGTGACCGGAGGTGACGTAAAGGTGCTCCTTGGTCAGGTGCGGGGTATTGACGAACTGGTAGCCGGCTTCGATGTGCTTGCGCCGTGAGTAATCCTCGAGTTCGTTACGGACGATTCCACCGTTTGGGTGGAAAACCGGTAGGCCCGAACCCAACTCGTCGGGAAAGCTGAACAGATCCAGCTCGGCACCGAGCTTGCGGTGGTCGCGGCGCGAGGCCTCCTCTATCAGCTCGAGATGGCGGTCGAGCGCCTCCTGCGATTCCCAGGCGGTGCCGTAGATGCGTTGCAGGCTCGCATTGCTCTGATCGCCGCGCCAGTAGGCGGCCGAGCTTCGGGTCAGCTTGAACGCCGGAATGTAGCGGGTGGTCGGAATGTGCGGCCCGCGACACAGGTCACCCCACTCCCGTTCGCGGGTACGGGGATTGAGGTTGTCGTAGGCGGTTAACTCATCACCGCCCACCTCCATGACGTCGGGATCGCCAGATTTGTCATCGATGAGTTCCAGCTTGTATGGCTCGCCGGCCAGCTCAACCCGAGCCTCATCCTTGGATTCGAACACCCGACGAGAGAACAGCTGACCCTCTTTGACGATCTGGCGCATACGCTTTTCGAGGGCTTCAAGATCCTCGGGCGTGAACGGTTCAGCGACCTCGAAGTCGTAGTAGAAACCGTCGGCAATGGGTGGCCCGATACCGAGCTTGGCATCGGGAAAACGTGACTGGACCGCCTGGGCGAGAACGTGGGCGGCCGAATGGCGAATAACGCTGCGCCCATCGTCGGTGTTGGCCGCTACCGGGGTGACCTCGGCATCAGCTTCGGGAGCCCAGGAGAGATCACGCAGCCGTCCCTCCGCGTCGCGGACAACGACCACGGCGTCGGGAGCCCCCCTGGCCGGCAATCCGGCGTCGCGAACCGCCTGGCCCGCGGTCATCCCGGCAGTGACCCGGATCGGGGCTGCTGGGACGAATCTGGCGGGGGCGCTCATCGCGGGCTCTCCAAACGTTCAAGGTGCAATGTGTACTGTCCGGGCAGCGTCGTGGCCCCGACCGCGACCATGCTATCGGGACGTATTCTCACGACCCGATACCAATAGGGCTATCCAGCCACGCATGGTCAATGTCCACCAGTTCCCCGGCCCACGCGAGCGCACCGAGTAACCAGAGCGTCCCCACCACAATCGCGGTCGTGAACACCACACCCAGCACCTGCATCCACAATCCTTGCCGCTTGAACCAGCCCATGACCGCGTCGTAGCGGATCCGCGCATAGGCCAGCAGCTTTCGTGCCCACTCGAATTCGGTCGCCAAGATAGCCAGCCCGATGAACACGATCGCCCAGCCAGGACCCGGATACGGGATCGCAACTATGCCCACGGCGAGGACGAGGATGCCGACCACGCCGACCCCAATGCGGTAACCGAGGTCGACGTACCGCCGCCCACGTAGCCGTTCGCGCCGACTCGCCCAGCGGCGAGCGATTCCCGGGGTGTCGTCGCTCATGGTTGGCCGGGCCTCAGCTTCACGAACAGGGCATGCCCTTCGGCCAGTACTTCGCTTCCGTCCAGGATTCGGCCCGAGACGAAGATCTTCCGACCGTCGGTTTTGTCGATTCCTGCGTCAACCTGAAGCTGTTTTTCCACCGGGACGATCCTGCGGTAGTCAACATGCAGGTAGGCGGTCCGCTGCGCCCTGCCATCGGTGAGCCTGAACGCGGTGTAACCGAGCAGCGAATCGAACAGCAGCGCCACCGCGCCGCCGTGCGCGGCCCCGTTGCGACCGAGGTGGAACCGCCGGAACAGCGCATCCCCTGCGACGCGACGGTCCTCGGTGATCGTCAGATTCGCGGGCACCTGCAGGACGTTGCCGCGGTTTGGTAGGTCCATCCGGCGGCCCGACGGAGATGTCCACTCGTCGGTGTCGTAGGGCTCGAGCAGCTGCGACACTTTCGCGACCAAGCTGGCAGCTTCGGTGATCACCTCATCGGGCGCGTCGGCCGCGCGTGCATGGTCTTGGAGTTCGCGGACGGCGTCCACGAAACGCCCATAGTCGGCTCCACCACGAGCTGTCGATTCCGGCATATTGAATCCCCCACCGTCGTGCGGATCGGTGGATTCACTGACGCTCACCCACCTACCGTATGGGTTGTCTCGGCCGAAGGCCTCGCCGGCTTTGCGTAACGTCTCGAAATTGAGGTCGTGAGCTTGATCTGACGGCCGTGGCCTCGCTCCGCCGCGACGATGACCCGTGGCGCTCCGCGATGACCAACATCGCCGGGATGGCAGGGTGACATCCGTGAAGTTGGACGACCTTTCCGACATGCACCTGACGTACACCGAGGTAGGAGCAACCGCGGGGGTCATGCCCGCGGGTTACCACCATCTGCGGAAATCGTCGGTGATCGGCAGCAGCCGTGACCGCTTCGACGAGGCAGCGGTCCGGGGCATGCGCTGGGGAATGCTGCGCGGGGCGGGTCTGGGCGTCGAGGCCACCAACCCGGTGGCCGAGGTCGGCGCGGAGGTATTGGTACGCCTCGGGCCGGTGGTTGCACCGTGCCGGGTGGTCTATGTCGTCGATGAGCCTGACCGCCGAGGTTTCGCCTACGGGACACTGCCCGGGCACCCGGAATGCGGCGAGGAGCTATTCCTGGTTCGCTACGACCCAACCACTGGGGACGTCCTCGCCGAGGTAACCGCATTCTCCCGGCATGCGACCTGGTGGAGTCGTCTGGGCGCTCCGATGACCTCGCTGATACAGCGGCTGATCACTGATCGCTATCTGCGTGCGTTGTGAATGACCTGGTGTGCCAGTCGCAGTGCTTGTCCCGCGGATGCGTTGGCCGACTCCCGTATCAGGTCGCCCATGGGGTGCGGGCAGCTCATCGTCGACGACGCGCAGGGCACCGCTGTGTGGCTCGGCGAATCGGCGCTTAGTTATCCCAGCGGTCACGGCCTTGACCGTGAGGTTCCGATCCGGTGACCAACGTCTTCGGGATGTCTGCGTTGATCCCGGGGGCGGCGGCCGGATCTCCCTCAGCGGCCGACCACAGGGTATCGACGCAGATGAGGTCGGTCGGTACGGGAATCTCGTTGGGCAGCGGCACAGGCAGACCGGGAATGGACGGGACATTCAGCGGCGAGGGCGAGACCAAGTTTGACAAACCCGTCGCTGCCAGGGGGGTCAGCGGATTCGCCGCAGCTGGTACACCCACATCGGCGATTCCGACAGCACCCGGCAACGGAACAGGTGGCGGCGGCAGCGCACCGGTCACCGATGAGACGCCGTCCTGCACGGTGCGCATCAGCCCGGGCGGAGTGAGCACATCCGAGGCGGTCAGCGAGTTCCCCGGGGGATCCGGAATCGGCGACTGGGGTGTCGCCACGTTGATGCGATTCGAGGACGGCGGTGGTCCCGGGTATGGCGGTACCGGGTTGTTGACCGCCACGCTCGTAGACGACGGTGGAACCGGTGGAACCGGCGGGGTGACCGTGCCAGCCGGGGTTCCGGCCGCTCCGCCGGGCAGCGGCGGGATAGACGGCGGCACCACACCGGCTTCACCGAAGATCGGCGCGGCCGGAACCGACGGAACCGGCGGAGTGATCTCTCCAGCTGGCGCGACAGCCCCTCCGCCCGGCAGCGGCGGGACAGGCGGCGGCACCACACCGGCTTCACCGAAGATCGGGGCACTTCCCATCGGCGCACCCGACGGCACAACATCCCCGCCAGCC
>CAZCHU010000029.1:0-18941 GCA_964498215.1 uncultured Mycobacterium sp.
AGAACCGAATCTTGCCGGCTCTCGGGAATCCTCGATAGTTCAAGGGTGTCCGGCATCTCCCGGTCAGCTAGCACCAGCGCGAGTCCGTGGTCATCGAACTCCGTCACCCGGTTGAGAAACTCGGGCGTCGGCAGCTGCAGGTCGTAGCGTAACGACCGGATACGCCCCCTGATGGAGGCATCCACGTTCACCGGCGTTGTGGCTGTCCACCACCGCACGGAGCGGTTGGGCATATGACCCAGAAGCCAGACCCACGGGACCGCAGGGTCGAGGTAGTGACCCAGTGACGATGCGACAGCGCCGGGTATCACCACAGTGTCGTAGCCGTATCGGTTCTTCGTGACGTTCATATCCCCATTCAGTGGGATCGGTAGAGGATCGCGCCGGCGACCTTTCTCGAGGAACGGTATCGGGCTACCCTCGACAAGCGCGGGTAGAACGTGTTCTATTTTCTCATGTGACGGCACCTACTTTTACTCGGGACGAGCTCGTCGCGGCGTTCGTTGAGTTCGAGAAGACGGTTGACCGCGCGGCGCGTACGCGGAATTGGGATCCATGGGTTGACCAGTACACCGAGGACGTCACCTACATCGAACATGCCGCTGGGACAATGCACGGCCGCGAGCAGGTGCGGCCGTGGATCTGGAAGACGATGGAGACTTTCCCGGGCAGCTACATGACGGCGTTCCCGTCACGGTGGCGGGTCTACGATGAGGCGACCGCGCGGGTCCTGTGTGAGCTCGACAACCCGATGCGGGACCCGGGGGATGGCACCATCATCAGCGCCACCAACATCTCAATAATCACCTACGCCGGTGATGGGAAATGGTGTCGACAGGAGGATGTCTACAACCCGTTGCGGTTCGTCTCGGCCACGGTGAAGTGGTGCAGGAAGGCGCAGGAACTCGGAACGCTGCCCGACGTGGCGGCCGCGTGGATGGCGACCTACGCCCCCGATGGCCGGGGGCTTGTCTGACCTGCGTGGCGTCCTCAGTTTCCGCGCGGTGGAACGAACGCCTTGCGGTGTCTCCTTGATTGGGTGAGGCCGTCGGCCGCCAGGATCAACAGCGCGAGCAGCGGAGCGACGATAGTCACGCTCAGCGTCGGGGCGCCCGGTACGTCCTGCCCGCGTGCGTGCGCGAGCACTCCGATCAGCGGTTGAAAGATCAACCCGCCGATGCCCACGATCAACATGTTGGTCAGGCCCATCGCCACGCCGGAAAGCTGCGCCGATGTTTTGTCCTTCACCATGGTGAAAGACAATGCGTAGAACGAATTGAAGACTCCCAGAAAGAACATCCCCGCAGACTGGGCCAGCTGGCCATGCAGCACGAACAAGATGAGCCACATCAGCACAGCCGTCCCGATGGCCCCCACGGCAAGCAGCCGCGCAGGCATACGGTACCGGGAGCACAACCAGGCGGAACCGAGCATTCCCGGCAGACATCCCCAGAAATAGAAGGATGCGATCACCGATGCCGCCGACAGACTCATGTGGTGGTGGGCCTGGAAATAGGAAACCCCCCACAGCCACGCGAACGCCACCCCGGCCGACGCCACCAAACCCCCAGCCACGGCCGGGGAAAGTATCGGCAGTGAGAACAGCAGCCGCGCTATCGCGCCGGCGCGTGGCCAGCGCTCAGTGTCACCTGCCGTGGCGGCCGTCCGGTTCCTGACGAACATGACAATGAGGACAAGCAGTACCGCCGAGAACACACCACAGGTGATCATGCCGACGCGCCATCCGGCGCGTTCGACGATGAAACCAAGAGATTCCTGGCCCAGCGCGGCGCCCGTCATGCCGAACACCTCTGTCAGTGCCGCCAGGATGGGGAAGAAACGTCTGGGGAACCATTGCGCGGCCAACGTCATCGTGCACACCACGGTGGGCGCCGCTCCCAGACCCATCAGGATGCGGGTCAGTTCGGCGGCATTCGCGGTGTGCGACATCGCAAAAAGAAACGATGCGACCGTGCAGAGGAGCGCCCCGGAGATGAGCACGGCGCGTGCGCCGAAGCGCGCCACCAGGATTCCCGCCGGAATCTGCAAGAGGATATAGGGGTAGTAGAAACTTGAGGACAGGCCGCCGAATCCCGCTTCGCTCAGAGAGAGGTCGACGACCAAACCTTCCCGCATCACACTGGGGAATGTCTGCAGCACCATCTGGAAGAACACGAACAGTGCCGCCGTGCCGAAAATCAGGCTGCTGCGCCATGGCGACCAGTTCGACCAGGGAGAGCTGCCCGGTGCGCTGGCCATGTCTTCAGCGTAAGTCACCCAGCATCTTTCGGTTCCCTTTGGAGCAGAGCACGAACCAGCGGACGCGAACCATACGGCCGCAGCATGTGGCTGGCGGGGCGGGTCCGCACCCGTTGCGGCCACCAAAACCAGCGCCCCAGTAGTGCGGCGATCGAGGGTGTCAAGAATGCGCGCACGAGCAAGGTGTCAAACAGCAATCCGAGCGCGATAGTAGTTCCCACCTGGGCGAGCACCATCAAGTCGCTGAACATGAAGGTGGCCATGGTGGCGGCGAACACCAGGCCGGCCGCGGTCACGACGCCACCGGTGCTGCCCATGGCGCGGATGATTCCCGTCTGCAGTCCGGCGTCGCGTTCCTCCTTGAATCGGGATATCAACAGCAAGTTGTAGTCCGACCCCACGCCCAAAAGCACGATGATCGCCAACGCCAGCAC
Organism: uncultured Mycobacterium sp.; assembly: GCA_964498215.1. Taxonomy (GTDB): domain Bacteria; phylum Actinomycetota; class Actinomycetes; order Mycobacteriales; family Mycobacteriaceae; genus Mycobacterium. The sequence continues at coordinate 2,694 of CAZCHU010000029.1, forward strand.
GACCCAGTACAGCTCAATGCCAAGAAGGTATTGCCAAAGCAGAACTGACATACCGAATGCGGTGCCCAGCGATACCGCCACCGTCCCGACGATGACCAAAGCCGCGACCAGACTCCGGGTAATCATCATGATGACGAGCAAAATGAGGCTGAGCGCCGAGATCGCGGCTATCAGCAGGTCGTACCGAGCACCGTCTTGGATGTCTTTGTAGGTGGCTGCCGTACCGGCGAGGTAGAAATGCGCGTTGGCCAACGGGGTCGCCTTGACCGCTTCCTTCGCAGCCTGTTTGATCGCGTCGACATTCGCGATGGCCTCAGGGCCCGCGGGTTCCCCCTCGTGGGTGATGATCATGCGGGCGGCCCTCCCGTCGGGTGAGAGAAACAACTTCAGGCCGCGCTGGAAATCGGGGTTGTCGAAGGCCTCCGGCGGAAGATAGAAGGAGTCGTCATTCTTCGCCGTGTCGAAGGCCTCCCCCATGGCAGTCGCGTTGTCGATCGCGGCGGCCGTCTGGTCCAGAATTCCTGCTTGGGTGGAGTAGTTCGACGAGGTCAGTTCTCGTATGACCTCCTGGCTGGCGATCTGAGGTGGAATGAGAGCCACCAGCTTTGGCTGAAGAGCATTCAAGCTGTCCAGGCTTGCGGTGATCTCTCCGAAGTGCTCGGTGAGCGCATTGATCCCGTCGATTGCGTCGAAGATAGATCGCAAGGCCCAGCAGACGGGGATATCGAAACAGTGTGGCTCCCAATAGAAGTAATTGCGCAGTGGCCGGAAGAAATCGTCGAAGTTGGCGATCTTGTCCCGAAGATCAGTCACCGTGGCTACGGTTTCGTTGAACGCGGCGGCCTGTTCGGCGGTGGCGTCGGCGGCCTGCTGTTGGAGCGCCATCTGCTGCCCCAGAAGTGCGATCGTCTTGTCGATTTCGCTCACCTGTTTCAGCAGGTTCTCCGCACTGTCCTGCTGATACTTGAGGTTCATGATCTGACTGGCGCTTTGCATGCTGATTTGAAAAGGGATGGAGCTGTGTTTGATCGGTGTACCCAAGGGCCGGGTGATCGATTGAACCTGGGCGATACCGGGGGTGTACAGGATCGCCTTGGCCACTTTTTCCAGGATCAAGAAATCAGCCGGGTTGCGTAGATCGTGATCGGTCTCGATCATGAGCAGCTCGGGGTTCAGCTTTGCCGGAGAAAAATGGCGTTCCGCTGCCGCGTAGCCGATATTGGCCGGAGCGTCGTCCGGTAGGTACGGGCGCATGTCGTAGTTCGGTTGATACCCCGGCAGTGCCAGCATGCCAACCATCGCCGCCGCCGAGGCGACGACGAAGACGGGTCCTGGCCAGCGGACAATGGCCGTGCCGATGCGCCGCCACCCTCGGGTGCCGATCTTGCGTTTGGGTTCGAGCAGGCCGAAAAGGCTTGCCGCGGTGATGATCGCCGGGCTCAATGTGAGCGCAGCCGCTAGCGCGACCAAAATCCCGATGGCGGCGGGAATTCCCAGGGTTTGAAAATAGGGGAGCCGGGTGAAGCTCAGACAGGCCACCGCGCCGGCGATGGTGAGCCCGGAACCCAGCACAACATGAGCGGTGCCGGCGAACATCGTGTGGTAGGACGCTTCTCGTTCCTGACCCGATAGCCGCGCCTCGTGGTATCGGCCGAGGAAGAATATTGCGTAGTCGGTGCCGGCGGCGATCACCAACAATGTGAGCAGATTTGTGGAGTACGTGGACAACCCGATGACCCCGGAGTGCGCGAGGGCGGCGACCACTCCGCGTGCGGCAGCAACCTCGATCAGGACCATGACCAGCGCCAGAACCGTCGTGACAACGGAACGGAACACGAAGAACAACATCAACGCGATCACCAGGAAGGTGATCGCAGTGACTTTGTCGGTACTCTCGCTGCCAACCTCGAACTGGTCGGCAATGACCGGCGCCGCGCCAGTGACATAGGCCTTTACGCCGATTGGCGCTGGAGTTTCGGCCAGGATATCGCGGACAGCGTCGACTGACTCGAGAGACAGCGCTTCGCCCTGATTGCCCCGAAGATAAACCTGCACATATGCGGCTTTGCCGTCCGGGCTTTGCGAGCCAGCCGCCGTCAGCGGATCCCCCCAAAAATCCTGGACATGTTCGACGTGTTCCGTGTCTTGCAACAGCCGCTGGACCAGCTCGTCGTAGAACACGTGGGCATCGGCGCCCAGCGGCTCATCACCTTCCAGGACGATCATCGCAGCGCTGTCGGAATCGAACTCGTCGAACACGTCGCCGATCCGTTCCATCGCCTGCAGTGACGGTGCGTCACTGGGGCTCAGGGAAACGTTCTGTTCTTTACCGACCACCTCCAGTTGCGGCACAGTAACGTTGGTGATCGCGGCGACGGCCAGCCACACCAAGATGATCGGAACCGATAGCCGCCGAATTGTGCGCGACAGCGACGATCCGGGCCGAACCTGAGGGTCGTTCATGACGACTTGTCCATGCAGAAGGTATAGGCGTTCACGTTGTTGGTCGATCTTTCGTCGGTGACGACGCCGTCGACGGTGATGCGGCAGCCGATGGAGTCGGCGTCTCCCTGTGCCACCACATTGGCGAACACTGAAGGGTCCGTGGTGGTGATCGTGTGAGACCACGGCAAGGGCGTAGCGTCGACGCGCTGCGGCTGCGCATTGACATCAAGGTAGTTGATCGTCGCCACAGCACCGGGTGGTCCGTAAACCTCAAGCACCACTTGCTTGGGGTTGAACGGCGCTGTCTCATCTGGGATGGCGCTGAAAGTGGTCCCCGTCCCCTCAGCGCCAAAGATGCTCCGCAGTCGATAGACGCTGAATCCTGCAATCGCGACCACCACGACGGTGACCAGTACCATCCAGTTGCGCTTGACCAGGCGGCCAATCGAGATCATTTTCACCCGCTAACCGGCCTCGGCGCGCTCCTTGAGCCGCTGCAGCGTGAGCTTGATGTGCTCGGTGTTGGCCCCGGTGCGGTCGCTGACGCCGGTGGTCATTGCGGCGGGTTTGAGTATCCACCGAGGCCGACGGTCCCACGTCGCCTCGGTGACCGTGCAGCCGTCACCGGTCGGCTCGATGTCATAGCGCCAGTGGGAGATTGGGATGATGCCAGCGGAATGGACGTCGAATGCGAACGCCCGACCGGGATCGGCGGCGGTCACCGTGCATTTCGTGGACCAGGTCCGTGAGCCGTTGCGATTGCTTCCCGTGAACACCGCCCCCGGGGTGGCGGCGTTTCCCTTGCGCCACTGCATGGCCTCGGTCTCCTCGGCCAGGGACGCCATGGTCGCCAGGTCGGTGAGTAGTGCGTAGACCGTCGCGGGGTCGGCGGCGATAGTGACAGATCCGTGTGCGTCGGGGGCTGCCGAGGGGGCCATGGCCCCATGGTATCGGCCCGCCTCCAACTCGGTGCTGCCATCCAGGACCAGTTGAATAATGAGGTGTGTGAGTGACCGACCAGGACCCCGCGAACCTTCGCCAGCACATCCGATCACGATCGGACCGACCGGTGCCCGCGTCGCCGTCTGCATCAATGGAGAAGTTGTCGCCGACACCGAGGCCGCCTTGACGCTGCGCGAGGCCAGTTATCCGGCTGTTCAGTACATCCCGATCGGCGATGTGGTGGGAGGGCTGATCCAATCCGACACCGTCACTCATTGCCCGTACAAGGGGGACGCCGGCTACTACCATCTGCGCACCGGTGACGGCACAATGGTTGAGGATGCGGCGTGGACCTACGAGCAGCCGTATGCGGCGGTTGCCTCCATTGCCGGTCACGTGGCGTTCTACCCGAACAAGGCCGATGTCATGGTGCTGGCTTAGGCTGGCGACGTGCGCAGCTCGGCCAGCGTGGTTTTCGCTGGACCCGCCAGTCCGGATCTGACACTGTCGCCGTTACGGCGCGGCGGGAAAGACCCCTGCTATCACGACGGTCCCGACGGGTCCATCTGGCGTACTAGCCGGCTGCGCAGCGGGGCGGTCACCGCCCGCATCTGCCGGGGAGCTTCCGACTCAGTCGACTGCGAAGCATGGGGGCCGGGCGCGGCGGAGTTCGCCGAGGCACTGCCTGAGCTGTTGGGTGCCCATGACGACGCGACAGCGTTTCGCCCCGTGGAGCCGACAATCGCCACCGCCCAGCGTCGCGTCCCGCATCTGCGCCTTGGCCGCACCGGACTGGTGCTGGAGTCGCTCATACCCGCGGTGCTCGAGCAGCGCGTGTACGGCAAGGATGCTCATCGGGCTTGGCGCAGACTGGTCACCAAGTACGGGGCGCCGGCGCCGGGCCCGGCACCCGCACACCTGCGGGTGCCCCCGTCGGCAGATACTTGGCGTCGGATTCCGTCCTGGGAGTTTCAACTCGCCAATGTCGACCCAGGCAGGGCGCGCACCATGGTGGGGTGCGCCCAGCGCGCCGACGCACTGGAACGGTTGGCCAGCCGCTCGGCCGAAGCGGCCCGCAGCGCTCTGATGTCCTTGCCGGGAGTGGGGGAGTGGACAGCCGCCGAGACGGCGCAACGGGCGTTCGGCGACGCTGACGCTTTGTCGGTGGGCGACTATCACCTGGCCAGGATGGTTGGCTGGAGTCTGCTCGGGCGTCCGATCGATGACCCGCAGATGGTCGAGTTGCTCGAGCCGATGCGCCCGCACCGACACCGTGCGGTGCGGCTGCTGGAAGTCAGCGGTCTCGCGGTCAATCCACGTTTCGGGCCGCGCTTGCCCATCCCGAATCTGTCCGAAATGTGATGACATCGGACCGGTGCCAGTCCCTGCTGATTTCTAAGAATCCAAATAAGCTTTTACGCAAATTTGTTGGATTGCGTCTCTGCAGTACAGGCCGGAAAGCGGTGTCATCCAGCAAACATTTCTCCGAGGTGGATCCGTAGTGTGATTCGGCACTCGTCGACCTTCGTCGGCCGTGGGCGCAGCGAAAGAAGTGCCGCGGCAACGTGATTCGATCTAGACCCGAGGCCGGGCGCCTTCGGGCCGCTGATCGCCTGGCGAATCCAATTAGCTTGGACTAAGTTGGCATGTCAGGGGCTCCTTGTCATATCGTTTTCATCGCTTGTGGCGAGTGGGAGATGGACCGTCGTTCGGTGCTGCACGAAGGCTCCCCCATTGCCAGACCGGCTAACGCTCTCGTCGACGGTTGCCGTCCATGCGACTCCGTGACGACTTGCGCACTCAAAAAGGTAGGTGGGAATGGCGCCCAGCACTCAAGGGCTGTACAACCCCGCGTTCGAGCACGATGCGTGCGGCGTGGCGATGGTTGCGGACATGCATGGTCGCCGCACCCGCGACATCGTGGACAAGGCCATCACCGCGTTGCTGAACCTTGAGCATCGGGGTGCCCAGGGCGCAGAACCGAACACCGGGGACGGTGCCGGCATCCTTCTGCAGGTGCCCGATGAATATTTCCGGGCCGTGTGCCGGACGGAAGGATTCGAACTGCCGGAGCCAGGCAGCTATGCCACCGGTATCGCTTTCCTGCCGCAGTCGTCCAAGGACGCCGCAATCGCGTGTGAAGCGGTGGAGAAGATCGCTGAAGCCGAAGGCCTGCACGTCATCGGATGGCGGGACGTGCCCACCGACGATTCGTCGCTGGGCGCCCTGGCCCGTGACGCGATGCCGACCTTTCGGCAGGTGTTCATCGCGGGCGCATCGGGGATGGACTTGGAGCGCCGCGCCTACGTGGTGCGCAAACGCGCCGAACATGAACTCGGCACCAAGGGGCCTGGTCAAGACGGGCCGGGCCGCGAAACCGTCTATTTTCCAAGTCTTTCCGGTCAGACCTTTGTCTACAAGGGGATGCTGACCACGCCCCAGCTGCGGACGTTCTACCTCGATCTGCAGGATGAGCGGCTGACCAGCGCGCTGGGCATCGTGCACTCGCGGTTCTCCACCAACACCTTCCCGTCATGGCCACTGGCGCATCCTTTCCGCCGGGTGGCGCACAACGGTGAGATCAACACCGTCACCGGCAACGAGAACTGGATGCGGGCCCGGGAAGCGCTGATCAAGACCGACGTCTTCGGTGGTGAGGATCTCGAGCAGATCGTCCCCGTGTGTACACCGGGCGCCTCCGACACCGCCCGCTTCGACGAAGTGCTTGAGCTGCTGCACCTCGGCGGCCGCAGCTTGCCGCACGCCGTGTTGATGATGATCCCGGAAGCCTGGGAACGGCACGAGTCGATGGACCCGGCCCGCAGGGCTTTCTACGAGTATCACGCGTCGCTGATGGAGCCATGGGACGGGCCGGCATCGGTGTGCTTCACCGACGGGACCGTCATCGGAGCGGTGCTGGACCGCAACGGCCTGCGCCCCTCGCGCATCTGGGTGACCGATGAGGGTCTGGTGGTGATGGCGTCGGAGGCCGGTGTCCTGGACATCGATCCGGCCACTGTCATCAAGAAGATGCGGCTTCAGCCCGGCCGCATGTTCCTCGTCGACACCGCGCAGGGCCGGATCGTGGCCGACGAGGAAATCAAAGCCGAATTGGCTGCTGCCCAGCCTTACCGCGAGTGGCTCGACGCGGGTCTGTTCAACCTCGACGAACTGCCACCGGGTGACTACGTACGGATGCCGCACCACCGGATCGTCATGCGTCAGCAGGCCTTCGGCTACACCTACGAGGAGCTCAATCTGCTGGTCGCGCCGATGGCCCGCACTGGCGCTGAAGCACTCGGGTCGATGGGCACCGACACCCCGGTCGCGGTGCTTTCGGCGCGTCCGCGGATGTTCTACGACTACTTTCAGCAATTGTTCGCCCAGGTCACGAACCCGCCGCTGGACGCTATCCGCGAAGAAGTGGTCACCAGTCTGTCGGGCACCCTTGGTCCGGAAGGCGACCTGCTCAACCCGGGTGCCGAGTCGTGCCGACAGATCGTGTTGCCGCAGCCGATCCTGCGCAATGCTGAGCTGTCGAAGCTGATCTGTGTCGACCCTGACCATGAGATCCGCGGCCACAAGCACGGATTGCGCGCCGCGGTCGTGCGCTGCCTCTACCCGGTCAATCGGGGCGGGCGTGGCCTGGCAGAGGCGCTGGACAATGTCCGTGCGAAAGTGTCGGCGGCAATCCGTGGCGGCGCTCGCATCATCGTTTTGTCCGACCGTGAGTCCAACGAGCAGCTCGCACCGATTCCATCGCTGCTGAGCGTGTCGACCGTGCACCATCACCTGGTTCGCGAACGCACCCGTACCCAGGTCGGCCTGGTAGTCGAGAGCGGCGACGCCCGCGAGGTGCATCACATGGCGTGCCTGGTGGGATTCGGGGCCGCGGCGATCAATCCCTACATGGCGTTCGAGTCCATTGAGGACATGGTCGACCGCGGAGTGATCGCCGATATTTCGAGCGACCAGGCCAAGGCCAATTACGTCAAGGCAGCCGGCAAGGGTGTGCTCAAGGTGATGTCCAAGATGGGTATCTCGACGCTCGCGTCCTATACCGGAGCCCAGTTGTTCCAGGCCATCGGCATCAGCCAGTCGGTACTCGACGACTACTTCACCGGTCTGTCCTGCGCGGTCGGCGGGATCGATCTGGACGACATCGCCGCTGATGTCGCCACCCGGCACGCATTGGCCTATCTGGACCGGCCCGACGAGCGGGCGCACCGCGAGCTCGAGGTCGGTGGTGAATACCAGTGGCGTCGCGAGGGCGAGTATCACCTGTTCAATCCCGACACGGTGTTCAAGCTGCAGCATTCGACACGTACCGGGCAATATTCGATCTTCAAGGAGTACACCGCTTTGGTCGACGACCAGAGTGAGCGGATGGCCTCCCTGCGCGGGCTGCTCAAGTTCCGCGATGACCTTCGCCCGGCGGTGCCGCTCGACGAGGTCGAACCCGCCAGCGAGATCGTCAAGCGGTTTTCCACGGGTGCGATGAGTTACGGCTCAATCTCCGCTGAAGCTCACGAGACCCTGGCTATCGCGATGAACCGCCTCGGTGGACGCTCCAACTCCGGTGAGGGCGGTGAGTCCGTCTCGCGGTTCGAGCTCGATGAGAACGGCGACTGGCGGCGCAGCGCCATCAAGCAGGTAGCCTCCGGCCGGTTCGGTGTGACAAGCCATTACCTGTCCAACTGCACCGACATCCAGATCAAGATGGCCCAGGGTGCCAAACCCGGTGAGGGCGGCCAACTTCCCGGCAACAAGGTGTACCCGTGGGTAGCCGAAGTCCGCCACTCCACTCCCGGGGTCGGGTTGATCTCTCCACCCCCCCACCACGATATCTACTCGATCGAGGATCTCGCGCAGTTGATCCATGATCTGAAGAACGCGAACCCGCAGGCGCGTGTGCACGTGAAGCTGGTGAGCGAGAACGGCGTCGGCACGGTTGCGGCTGGGGTGTCCAAGGCGCATGCCGACGTGGTGTTGATTTCAGGGCACGATGGTGGCACGGGTGCCACGCCTCTTACGTCGCAGAAGCATGCCGGCGCTCCCTGGGAGCTCGGCCTCGCCGAGACGCAACAGACGCTGTTGCTCAACGGACTTCGGGACCGGATCGTGGTCCAGGTGGACGGCCAGCTCAAGACCGGACGCGACGTGGTGATGGCCGCGTTGTTGGGGGCCGAGGAGTTCGGCTTCGCTACCGCGCCGCTGGTGGTGACTGGCTGCGTGATGATGCGGGTTTGTCATCTCGACACCTGCCCGGTCGGCGTGGCCACCCAGAACCCGGTGCTACGCAAGCGGTTCGACGCCAAGCCCGAATTCGTCGAGAACTTTTTCATGTTCATCGCCGAGGAAGTTCGGGAACTGATGGCCCAGTTGGGATTCCGCACCATAAACGAGATGGTCGGACAGGTCGGGTCACTCGATACGACTGCGGCTGCCCAGCACTGGAAGGCTCACAAGCTGGATCTTTCCCCGGTTCTGCACGAGCCCGAATCCGCGTTCATGAACCAGGATTTTTATTGCAGTTCTCGCCAGGATCACGGCTTGGACAAGGCGCTCGATCAACAACTGATGGTGCAATGTCGAGAGGCTATCGACTCTGGTTCGCCGGTCCGTTTTTCCACGACGATCACCAATGTCAATCGCACGGTCGGTACGATGCTCGGCCACGAGGTGACGAAGGCTCATGGCGGGAAAGGACTTCCGGACGGAACCATCGACATCACCTTCGAAGGCTCGGCAGGCAACAGCTTCGGGGCGTTTGTGCCCAGTGGCATCACACTGCGGGTGTACGGCGACGCCAACGACTACGTTGGGAAGGGCCTGTCCGGGGGGCAGGTGGTGATCCGGCCACCCGACGATGCGCCCGCAGACTATGTGGCCGAGGACAACATCATCGCCGGCAACGTGATCCTGTTCGGTGCGACCAGCGGTCGGATGTTTCTGCGCGGTCAGGTGGGCGAACGGTTCGCGGTGCGCAACTCGGGCGCATACGCTGTCGTTGAGGGGGTTGGCGACCACGGCTGCGAATACATGACCGGTGGCCGGGTGGTCATCCTCGGCCCGACCGGCAGGAACTTCGCAGCGGGTATGTCCGGCGGAATTGGCTACGTATACGACCCCGACGATGTTCTGGCGGAGAACCTCAACGCCGGAATGGTGGATATTGAAGCGCTCGACGGTCCTGAGTCCGAAGAGGCCGTGTGGCTTCGCGACATGATTCAGGCTCACGTGGATGCTACGGATTCGTCACTGGGACAACGAGTTCTGGCAGGATGGGATGGTCCGGATTCAGCGATGAGACACTTCAAAAAGGTCATGCCACGCGACTACAAGCGGGTCTTGCAGGCGATCGCTGCCGCTGAAGCGCGGGGGGACACCGAAGACAAGATAGATGAGGCGATAATGGCGGCCGCAAGTGGCTGACGCACGCGGATTTCTGAAGCACACCCACCGCGAGACCCCGCAACGGCGGCCGGTGGACCTGCGTCTGCGGGATTGGAAAGAGGTCTACGAGGACTTCTCCCACGACACCCTCAAGGTGCAAGCGAGCCGCTGCATGGACTGCGGTATCCCGTTCTGCCACAACGGGTGTCCGCTGGGCAACCTCATTCCGGAGTGGAATGACCAGGTGCGCAACGGGCGCTGGCACGATGCCATCGAGCGGCTGCATGCGACCAACAATTTCCCGGAGTTCACCGGTCGGCTGTGCCCGGCCCCCTGTGAAGGGTCCTGCGTTCTTGGCATCAACCAGGATCCGGTGACCATCAAGCAGGTCGAGGTGGAGATCATCGACAAGGCCTTTGCTGAGGGTTGGGTTGTTCCGCTGCCGCCCTCACGGCTGACCGGCAAAACCGTCGCTGTAGTGGGGTCGGGGCCTGCCGGTTTGGCCGCGGCTCAGCAGCTGACGCGGGCCGGACACAGGGTTACGGTGTTCGAGCGTGACGACCGCATCGGTGGCCTGCTGCGTTACGGGATTCCAGAGTTCAAAATGGAGAAGCGCCACATCGACCGGCGCCTTGATCAGATGCGTGCCGAAGGCACCCAGTTCCGTACCGGAGTAAACGTCGGTGTGGACATCACGGCGCATCAACTGCGCGCAGATTTCGATGCCGTGGTGCTGGCGGGCGGCGCAACTGTACGCCGCGATCTGCCCATCCCCGGCCGTGAACTTGACGGAATCCACCAGGCCATGGAGTACCTGCCGTGGGCCAATCGGGTTCAGCTGGGCGATCCGGTCGCTGATGAGGATGGACAGCCGCCGATCACTGCCAAGGGAAAGAAAGTCATCATTATCGGCGGCGGCGACACCGGCGCGGACTGCTTGGGAACGGCGCACCGGCAGGGGGCCGAGAGTGTGCACCAGTTCGAGATCATGCCCCGCCCCCCGGAGTCACGTGCCGATTCGACGCCGTGGCCGACCTATCCGTTGATGTTCCGGGTCAGCTCGGCGCATGAGGAGGGCGGCGAGCGGGTTTACTCGGTGAACACCGAGCAGTTCCTCGGCCGGGACGGGCATGTCACCGGTCTGCGCGGTCACGAAGTGCAGATGAGGGCCGGCAAGTTCGAGAAGATCGATGGTACCGACTTCGAGTTGGATGCCGATCTCGTCTTGCTGGCCATGGGCTTCACTGGACCGGAGCAGGCCGGTTTGCTGGCCGATCTCAGGGTCGAACTCGACGAGCGAAGCAACGTTGCGCGCGACGACGCATTCACCACGTCGGTGCCCGGCGTGTATGTCGCAGGTGACATGGGGCGTGGGCAGTCCCTGATCGTGTGGGCGATCGCCGAGGGTCGCGCAGCAGCGGCGGGAGTAGACCGCTACCTGATGGGGCGATCGGCGCTGCCGACGCCGATCAAGCCAACCACGCTGCCCCAGCGGTAACAGACAGCTCGAACGTGAACAACAGTGGCCACTTAGGTCACTTTAAAAACATCCGATCATTGGTCGGCGTGCCTCCGGCAGTTTGCCAGCCCGGGGGTATCTAATGATTTCGTGGGGGCGCTGCGGTAAAGTGGCTCCCGGTCCAGTTATTGGAACGCCGCAGGAGAATTACCGTGCATATCAACCCGATTTCCCGATACCGGGCAGGGCGAATGGCCTGGTTATTGTTCCGTCACCCGGTCAAGTGTCGTGAGTTTCCCGCGAAGGCCGAACGGCTGATCACCGCGGACGAACTCCTTCGCTACAGCGTCTAGCGGGCTCGTCGGCCGCGGTTCGCGTCGCGCTGCCATGCGCGGCGCTGTGTTTGCCGAACCGTTATCGACCTGTGATCCTCGCTCCGCCGTGCTGCCGGGCTGAGGCACACTTGAGCCCATGGACCCGGTGGTCGCGCTGCGTCAGATTGCCTACTACAAGGACCGTGCCCGCGAGGACTCCCGCAGGGCGATGGCCTACCGCAACGCGGCCGACGTGATTGAGGCACTGACCGTCGCTGAGCGGGAACGGCATGGGATCGCCAACACCTGGCAGACGCTGCCGAAGGTGGGCCCCAAAACCGCGAAGGTCATCGCCCAGGCTTGGGAGGGTCGCGAACCTGATGCGCTGATCGAACTCCGCGAATCGGCCGCCGATCTGGGGGGCGGGGAGCTCCGTACTGCGCTGCGCGGCGATCTGCACGTCCACTCAGATTGGTCCGACGGATCGGCACCGATCGAGGAGATGATGTTGGCTGCCCGCGATCTCGGACATGAGTACTGCGCGCTGACCGATCACTCCCCACGGCTGCGCATCGCCAATGGCCTGACCTCGGAGCGGTTGCGTCGTCAGCTTGACGTCATCGATGAACTCCGTGAAAAGGTCTGGCCGATGCGGATTCTCACTGGGATCGAGGTCGACATCCTCGACGATGGCTCGCTCGATCAGGAGCCGGAATTGCTCGAGCGGCTCGACGTCGTGGTTGCGAGCGTGCACTCCAAACTTGCGATGGACGCGACCGCGATGACGCGCCGCATGCTCAGGGCGGTGGCCAACCCGAATACCGACGTGCTCGGCCACTGCACGGGTCGGCTGGTGACCGGCGGCCGCGGAACACGTCCCGAGTCGAGGTTCGACGCCGAGAAGGTTTTCATCGCCTGCCGCGACAGTGGGACAGCCGTCGAGATCAACTCCCGCCCGGAGCGCCGTGACCCGCCGACGCGCCTGTTGAAGCTGGCGATGGACGTCGGCTGCGTGTTCTCCATCGACACCGACTCCCATGCCCCCGGCCAGCTTGATTTTCTCGGCTACGGCGCCCAGCGCGCACTCGAGGCGGGCCTAGCCGCAGACCGGATCGTCAATACCTGGCCGGCCGAGGAATTGCTGGCGTGGACAGATCGCTGAATCGCCCGAACAGCTGACCCACCGGCAACATCCGGCCGGCCTACCAAACGATCGGCTGTGGCTTGTCGAAGTAGTATCCCTGCGCACGGTCGACTCCCAGCTCCGCAAGCCTATCGAGCACCTCTTGCGACTCGACACCCTCCGCGACCGTGGTCAAGCCGTAGGTTTGCGCGACGAAGATGATGGTGTTCACGGCTCGTTCGTCGTCTCGATTGGCGAGCATGTTTTGGACAAAGCTGAGATCGATTTTCAATGTGTCGAGCTCGAGATGGCGTAGTTCGGTGAATGTGCCGTATCCGGTCCCGAAGTCGTCGAGAGCCACCCGGCAGCCCAGAGCGCGCATACTGTGGGAGAACGTCTTGGCCGTCTCGGGGGAACCGATGGCGGTGGTCTCGGTGATCTCAAAGTTGATTCTGCCCGCGGCGTCCGGGCCCGCGGTGGTCAGAGCGTCAAGGATCTCATCCATCGCCTTACGGTCACCGATGGTCTGCCCGGTGATATTCACGCTGACCTTCCTGCCGCTATGCGCCAAGTCGACCGCCCACCCGACCATGTAGCGGTCGATCACCGAAATCAGCCCGTGCTGCTCGCACTGCGGAAGGAATGCGCCTGGAGGCAGGACCTCATCAGTCTCGGCGTCGCGCAGCCGAACCAGTAGCTCCTCGCCAACTGTGTCTCTTGTCGTGATGTCCACGATGGGTTGGGAATAGACCAGCAGTCTGCCGTCGCCGATCGCTGCCCAGATCCGGTCTTGCCACAGGGCGCGCTCGGCTGCCTCTTGCTCGGCTTTCCTGCGGCTGGTGATGTCAGTGCGTATCGTGACCAGCTCGGTGATTGCCCCCTCGGCATTGCGGAGCGGAAACCGTTGTGTCATGAGCAAGACGTTCTCTGACCCTCGTTTGATCGACTCCTCGTCAGAGGAACTGTCCCCGGCGAGGAGCAGCGCATCGGCTTGTCGTGAGCGTTCCAGAACGTCGGCTGGCAAGATTTCGTCGTCGGCTCGACCGATCACATCACCGACCGACTGCTGCCCGAACAACTGGCAAAAAGTTTCGTTTACCAGGGTGTACCGGTGCTGAAGGTCTCGTACCGAGATTGCCGGCGGCGCGTTTGCCACCACCGCCTCAAACCGTTCCTTCTCGGTCTTCAGTTGCTGCTCGGCGACGACCTGCTCGTCGACGACACGTATGGAGACGATCATCCCATCGGCGCTGCCCTGCGCATCGATGTAGGGCTTCCCGCGGGCCTCCACCCAGCGGTAATCGCCGCCAGCAGTTTCGGACCGGACCCGAGCGCTAAACGGTTCGCCACGAGCGATCTTCTCCGCCACAGCTGCTGCTGCCTCAGGGTCATTGGGGCAGAAGCGCGGGCTGAAATCGGTGCCGATCCACGCCTCGGCCGGCCACCCGAACGCGGCTTCGGCCGACGGTGAAATCCACACCACCTCGCGATTGCGGACATGGGCGACGACATCGACGGCGTTGTCTGCCAGAAGGTGGAATCGCGTCTCGGCGGCAACGGCTCGCTGCCGGTCGGCCTCTCGTTGCCGTTCGGTCTCGCGCTGTTGAGTGACGTCGCGAATTGCCGCCAACACCTCTGAGTTTGGCCCGACGCGTAGCGGGCTGAGGCTAATGGAGACCGGGAACTCGGTGCCATCTCGGCGTAGGCCCCACAACTCCTGCCCTTCACCCATGGGTCGCACCGTGGGGTCGGTGATGAATCCGGTGCGGTGCGCGGCGTGTGCTGCCCGGAATCGTTGCGGGACAAGCATGTCGACCTGGGTGCCGATCAGTTCCTCGCGTGGGTATCCGAACATCTGATCGGTTTGAGCGTTGGCGCCGGTGATGTACCCGTCGGGTCCGACGATGATCACAGCGTCGGGGGCGGATTCGAACAGCAGCTGATACCGCTTTTCAGCCTCAGCGCGTTGCCGTTCGGCCTCAACCTGATCGTCTATGACGCGAGCTGCCGTGATGATCCCATCGGGGTTGCCCTGTGCGTCGATGTAGAGTTTTCCGTAAGCCTCGACCCACCGATAACCGTCGTGTGCGGTCTCGACCCGACACCGCGTAATAAACGACTGGTCGTGGGCAACACCTTGCAGCGCGGTTACTACCGCGTCGAGGTCATCAGGATGGATGCGGGGGCCGAAACCGGTTCCGATCCACTTATCAACGGGCCACCCGAACACGGCTTCCACCGACGGTGAGATCCACGCGATCTCATCCCCACGGATGTGAGTGACGACGTCAACGGCATTGTCAGCCAACATGCGGTACTCGTTGGCTAGCTGCTGGTAGGTCAGAGCCTCGCGCAGTTCACGCTCCTGCCGTTTCGTCTCGGCCAGGTTGCGCACCCGCAACAGCAACTCCACCGAGTCAAACGGCTTGGTGATGAAATCCGAGGCCCCCGCCTGCAGAGCAGCGATTCGGGCCGCTTGCGAGGAATCGCCGGTCACGGCTAGCGCCAGCGGCCGACAGCCCGCGTTCATCGCCTTGATGCGAGCCAGAACCTCGTGGCCGTCCGGCGGCGGCATCCGAATATCCACCACCACCACACCCGGCGCGTCGCTCGATGTGTCCGCGTCGTTCAGGGCGGCGATCCCGGCTGCCCCGCCGACGGCGGTCTGCACATGCGTGAAACCCCCGTCGCGCAGGTGGTCCTGCAGGATCTCCAGATCCGCGGGACTGTCGTCGATGATCAGAATGGGCAACATGAACGCACTCACCGCAGACTCCGGCCGGTCAGCCGGAGTCCAGCCCGCGGAAACGCGTGTCATCGCACGATTTTAGGGGTGCGATGACACTGCGGTGGCTGTTTGATTCGACTGTCGGCCGACAGATCACGGCGCACCCCCGTAGATGCTCGTCGTCCAGACATGGGCCAGGCTGTCCAGCACGCGGTGATCCGGTATCGACGGTTGGTGTCCTGCGAACGCGGCCGCCATCACCGCCTCGTTCATCAAGTTCAGTGCCGTCGATAACTCCACTGCCGCCACCGTCACCGGCGCGGCTCCGGCGGCGCGTTCAGAATCGATGATTGCGGCGGTGTGATCGATCCAACGCTGCATCGACCGGGCCCAAAGTTCGCGGGCCTCGGAGTTGGCGGACTTGGCAGCGACCGTCGCGGCGCACACCCCGCGATGGGCGCCGAATGTCTTGAAGAAGACGTGGATGCCGTGGCGCCAGAATTCGTGACGCCCTGCGGGCCGCTCGGCGATCAACTGCTCCAGTGCGTCGTCGGCCTCGCTGATCACCCGCTCGAGAAGTGTCAGCAGCACCGCGTCCTTCGACGCGAAATAGAAGTAGAAGGTCGGTCGCGAGATGCCGGCGCCGCTGGCCAGGTCGTCTACCGAGATTTCGGCGAGTGAACGGTCTTCGAGCAGACGCTCGGCGGTCTCGAGGATGGCCAGTTCCCGGTCGTCGCCGGAGGGGCGGGCTGCTCGCCTGCCCCGTGGGGAACGGGTCTGGCTGGTGGCGGTCACGGCAGTGACCATCTGGCGGTGGTCACGGCAGTGACGATCTGGCGGC
>CAZCHU010000029.1:19041-27372 GCA_964498215.1 uncultured Mycobacterium sp.
GGTCACGGCAGTGACGATCTGGCGGCGGTCACGGCAGTGACATTACACGATGTCGATATTCTCGACAGAACGTTGACTCCATCGACGCTGCGTTGATAGCTTGACCTCATGACCGAATTCGTCGACGTGGTGATCGTCGGGGCCGGTATCTCCGGCATCAGCGCCGCCTGGCACCTGCAAGACCGCTGTCCGTCCAAGAGTTACGTCATTCTGGAACGCCGAGACAATCTTGGCGGGACCTGGGATCTGTTCAAATACCCGGGCATCCGCTCGGACTCCGACATGTTCACGCTGGGCTTCCGGTTCAAGCCGTGGACTTCGGAGAAGGCGATCGCAGATGGCTCCGAGATCATCGGCTATCTCAAGGAGACAGTGGCCGAGTACGGCATCGATAAGCACATACGCTACGGACAGCATGTCCGGGCGGCCGACTGGTCCGACGCCGACGCTCGCTGGACGGTGACCGTCGAACGCGATGGAGAGCAGGTCGAAATCTCCTGCCGGTACCTGATGGCTTGCAGCGGCTATTACAACTATGACCAAGCGTTCTCGCCCGAGTTCGCGGGATCCGAGGATTTCGAGGGCACGATCGTCCATCCGCAGCACTGGCCAGAGGACCTCGATTATGCAGGCAAACGCATCGTCGTGATCGGCAGTGGGGCCACTGCGGTCACCCTGATACCGGCACTCGCCAATTCGGGTGCAGGACATTTGACGATGCTGCAGCGGTCTCCGACGTTCATCGCTGCGCTACCCGATGTCGACCCGTTCACGGTGCAGACCAACAAACGGTTGCCGGAGAAGGCCGCCTACGTGCTGAACCGGTGGAAGAGCATCCTGACGCAATCCGGCCAGTACCAGATTGCCCGCCGCTTTCCGGATACGTTCCGGAAGCAGTTGTTGACGATGGCGCGTCACCGCCTGCCCGAGGGTTTCGATGTCGACAAGCACTTCAACCCGCGATACCAGCCATGGGATGAGCGAGTGTGCTTGGCGCCCAACGGGGATCTGTTCAAGACCATCCGGGCTGGTAAGGCAGACGTCGTGACCGACACGATCGATCGATTCACCAAGAGCGGGATCAAACTTAGCTCCGGTGAACAGCTCGAAGCCGATATCATCATCACCGCAACGGGTTTGAACCTCCAGCTGTTCGGTGGGGCCGCAGTATCGCGCAACGGCGAGGTGATCGAGCTCAATGACACGATGGCCTACAAGGGCATGATGCTCACGCAAATGCCGAACATGGCTTTCACGATCGGGTATACCAATGCGTCATGGACTCTCAAGGCCGATCTGGTATCTGAATTCTTCTGTCGGGTAATCAATTACATGGAGGCCAACGGTTACGACACGGTCGAACCCCAGCATCCCGGCGGCAGTGTCGCCCCGCAGCCGCTGATGGACTTCACCCCGGGCTATGTGCTACGGGCACTTGATTATCTGCCCAAGGCCGGAGCTCGGGCGCCGTGGCGACTCAAGCAGAATTACCTGCTCGACCTTCAATTGATCCGCCGCGGCAAAGTGGACGACGCCGCACTGGAGTTCTCCCGGCATCGGGTAGCTTCTCCGACATCGGCGTAGCCGACGCAATCAGTCGCCCACGGAGACGACGATTCCGTCGTCGTCGCTGTAGGCGATGTGCCCAGGGACGAACACCACGCCGCCGAACTCGACGGCCGCGTCGCGCACTCCGAGGCCGGTTTTGCTGCTTTTACGTGGATTAGTACCTAATGCCTTGATGCCGATGTCGAGTTTGCGCAGGATCGCCGAATCGCGCACCGCACCGTTGATGATCAGCCCCGTCCATCCGTTGCACCGGCCGAGCTCGGCGATGACGTCGCCGACGAGGGCGGCGTGTAGAGAACCGTCCCCATCGATCACCAGCACGCCGCCGTCCCCGGGCTCGGTCAGCACCGACTTGAGCAGCGCATTGTCTTCGAAGCAGCGCACGGTCGTGATCGGCCCGGCGAATTGCGAACGGCCACCGTACTGGCCGAGCTGCAGATCGCAGCTGCGTACTTCGGAGCCGATCTCGTCGACCAGGTCGGCGGTGGGGCGTGGGGTAATGCTCACTCGCCGCTGCGCCGCGCCAAGTACAGCACCGCCAGGATGGCGAGCACGCCGGCGGCCAGTGCGGCGGCGACCGGGAGACGGGACGCATCGCGGTCCTGGCGCTGAGCCGGAGACAGAGTCGATACGGTGTTACTGGCCGAAGCCACGGTTGATTTTGCTTGTGCTGCTGCTTCTTTGGCGGCAGAGGTCAAATGGCCGTTGGATTCTGCTAGCTCGGCGGGGGGTGGTGCGGTTTTCTTGGCTGGCGTCTTCTTCGCCGGCGCAGGTTTTTTGGCGGCCGCCTTCTTGGCGGGGGCTTTCTTGGCGCCCGCTTTCTTTGCGGGCGTCTTTTTTGCGGGGCTGGACTTTTTCACCGGTGCGGATTTCTTCGGAGTGGGGGCCTTACTCACCGGCGGCGCTGACGGCTCTGGCGTGGGGATCGCGGCCCCGGGACCTTCGTCGGGCCGGTCCGTCTGGTCTGCCATGTCGCTGCTCCTTGTCAAGTGATCTGCGCTCGGCAGTGTCCCATCATGCCAGGCCGTATAGCACTGAGCGTTTGGTGTCACCCCGTGACCGCCAGCGTGGCGGCTGCGACGAGTGCGGCTCCCATCAATGCCAGTTCGCGATACGCGCGTGATCGCGAGACGACGGCCGTGGCGCGGTGGGCTTCGGCGGAGGGCAGCCAGCTCGCGCGGTTGCGCCACCCTAGGGCGATGAGCGCAACGGTCAGCACGATCTTGGCGGACAGAACCCTGCCGTAACCGGTTGCATACAGCTCGCCGGGTGAGCCGATCACCACGGACGCTCCAAGCACGCCCGCGGCGAGCAGGACAGTGACACAAACCAGCGACACCTGCGAGAACCGGGGCAGTATTCGGGCCCATTGACCACGGTGCTCAACGGTGAGGATCAGTCCGGCAAGGAGGCCGCACCACAAGGCTGCAGTCAGGGCGTGCACCGCAATCGCAGTACCTCCCCACGGGCTGGCCGACAGGTGCCCGGTCAGTGGGTGGCCCAGGATTCCCACGCCGGCAATGCCGGTGGCGACGACCCGTGCCGTATCTGCGTGTCCGGTCACCGTGGTCAGCACACATACCGCCGCGGCGGCGGCGACCGAAATCAGACTGGCCCGCCCCGGTGCGGTATCCAGGGCGTACTCGACTGCGGTATGCAGGGCCAGCCGGGTGATTCCGATACCCGCGGCTTCGGCACTCGCAAGTATCAGCCGGACGACCTCGGAGATCAGCCAGATGGCTGACGCGGTCATCAACGGTGCCGAAGCGCGTCGAAGCAACTCCTCGCGGTGCCGCCCGGAATCCAAGGCGGGCACCGCAGCCAGGCCCAGAGTGGCGACGGCTGCCCCGTCGGCCACCGCCCTGGCCAGCGCCGGCGTCAGCGATGCGGCCGGATACGCCAGTGCCCAGGCCAATACGCACGCCGACGCCGCGACGAGCACCGCGCCGGTGACCGCGCGACGGCGTGTCACAGCCTGCGCCGAACCGCCCAAATCGCACCAGCGGCCACGATCCCGGAGGCCAGCGCGACGAACGGCCAGACGGGCAGTCCATCGTCACGCGTGTTCGCGGCCGCGGGTGCGGCAGGTGTAGCTGGCTCCCCACGTCCGGGCGTAGCGGAATTGAGATGGTAGGACCAGGAGCCGGACACGACGTGGCCGTCAGCAGACGTGGCGCGGTAGTTCACGGTGTAATCGCCACTGGGGCCGCCCGGCCGTACCCCGACGCTGATCACCGCTCCGTCGACCTCGGGTTCTCCGTCCGACCAGGTGTTTCCGTCGGGTCCGATGACGGTCATCGCGGCGAATTGGGCCTGCATGGGTTCGTTGAACGTTGCGCTCACCCGGTGCGGCTGTTCGGTCAGCACCGCGTTTTCGGCGGGATCGCTGGCGATGCGCGCGGCGTGCGCGTACGCGGCGACGGCGTAGGCGAGCGACCCGCAGAGGAGTGCCACGGTCAGGGCCGCCACCGCCAGGTAGTGGGTGGCCACCAGGGGCCTGAAATACGTTGCTTTCACTCGGTCGTGCCGGGTCATATCACGCCCAAGCGGGCCATGAGGTCGGCGTCGATACCGTCGAGTTCCTCGGCAATGGCCGCATGCGCAGCCCGCCGGCGTTCGGGCGGCATGTTCTCGGCGGCGGTGACCGCGGCCGCCAGATCACTGAGTCGCCCATTCATGGCGGAGATGAATTGTTTGGTCTCCGGGTCTTTGGCGGCCTTGGGCTTGTTATCCATGAGTTGATGCAATGACTGTTCTGCGCTGGCGATTCGCGCCGAGAGTCGGGCGCCGTGCCCGGAGAACTGCCCGAGCTGGCTCAGGGGGATGCCCAGCCTGTCGGCGCGGCGTTCATCGATGAGCCCGCGAACGGCGATGGACGCCCGGTATGCCAGTGGCACCACCACCGGGGCCAGCAAACGCGATACGGTAAGTGCCCGACGAACCCGGGTCGGCGAGAACAACGTGCCCTCGCGGGCTGCCTTCAGCTCCGTTTCAGCAACCTTGAGTGCTGTCTTGTCGCTCTCATGCTGAGCCTTGAGCTGCGCCTTCAGTGCACGTGATTGAGCTTTCTGCTCCGACTTGAACCGACGGACCTCGTTCTTGGCCGCCAGTTTCGCCTCGAGCTTGGCCTTCGCCTTGATCGCACGGGCCTCGGCTCTGCGGGTAGCCCGGGATTTGCGTCGTTTGAACAGACTCATCCCGGCTGCCTCCCACGTCGTATTGTCGACACATCCCGCCGGTATTCGGCGCTGGCACTGATCAAACCCTAGCGTTCGGCATTCCCGGGCATGGCTGGGACCCGAAAACCAACGCGTTCGAGCTTCTCAGCAAACCCTGGGCTGTGATTGTGCGAGAATTGATCCATTCATCGGGTCGGTTCGATGCCGTGTGCGTCGGAGGTTGGTGAGGACGCATTTTCTTCAACGAACAGGATCTGTCAGCCCTACGGTTGTGATCAGCGCATGGCGGACCGTATCGAGAGGAGGCCATATGCCCGCGAGTCGCCAAGTTACTCGGGCGGTCGGTGAAGTACTCGATCTCGCGCCGAAGCGGGGTGAAGTATCGCTGGCTCGGCTGGTCGGTGCGGTAGGCGAGAGCCGTGGGAGACCGATTGAGATCACGACTGCCGACCTTCCGCCGGGCGTGTGCGGTCAGTGGCGTCAGTACTCGGACCGCGATGTGTTCCTGGTGCAGAAGGGGCTTCCCGCCTGGGATCGAACCCTCGCCCACGAACTAGGTCACCTTGTGCTCGGCCATGAGGGCACTCCGGTCCTGCAAGCGGCCAGGGACAACACCGAGGTCGCGAGTTTCGATCTGATCGGCTACATGCTCAATCAGCGCACTGGTTGCATGGGGCCCAGTGGTGAGGAAGCGGAGCAGGAAGCCGAGGATTTCGCGGCATTGCTCATCTACCGGCTGGGCCGGCTTCCCTCTGACCGTGCGTCGATCGTCCAGATTCGCCTCGGAGAGGCATTTGGTTGATCGTCTGGGTGATTGCCGGTCTTCTCGGATTGGCCACCGGTCTGCGCATCGGATGGGCGTTGGTCAACAAGCAGTCGCTGGTCAGCACCGCGATGATTCTGGCGCTGGGCAGCCTGGGTGTCGTCGCGGCGCTCAACTGGCGGCCGCTGACCTTGCTGGTAGACCGCCTCTTGCAGTGGCCCAACATCTCCATCGGGCTCAGTCAGGTGGCGTTGATCGCCTGTGCAGCGGGAAGTTGCGTGATGATCACCACCGTCTCGTCGGTGCGCGCGCCAGCGGTCGTCAAGAAGATCGCCATCGCGCAGTACAGCGTCGCCGCCGTCATCGCGGTGGCGAGCCTCGTCGTCTTCTTCTCCCACGGGCAACAAGCCGAGGTATCGCCCAATGAGTACCTCCAACGCAATGTAGGCACCGGCGGCACCTCGCTGGCCTGGCTGCTTCCGCTGCTGTATGCGTTGCTGGCCCTCAGCCTGGTGGCGTGGGCAGGGCTTCGGCATTCCAACCGCACGCGTCGTGGTCGGGCGTTGTTCGTGTTCACGATCGGGATCGTCCTGATCGTGCTCGCGCTCGCGTTCGTATTCCTGCGCGCCGTCGGGACCAGTGGGTTGGTCGGAGTTGGTGCTGCGGCAACGCTCCTGGGCTGTGCGATGCTCATCGTCGCAGCCGGCTCGCTGTTACCCAGCGTGGAAGACTGGTTCGGGGCGCGGCGTGAGTTGCGAATGATTCAGCCGATCCTCGATGAGCTTGGCCGTAGGCATCCCGATGTGGGCATCGGTGTGCGTCCGCGGGGTCCGCTGGCATTCCGGGTGGCTGAGCGGATGTCACTGATCTCCGATGCGCTGTTCCTGGAGGCGAGCGCGGCCGACCGTGCGCAGCCCCACGTCGAGGCCGCTGGCACGGTGACGGCGCTGCGAGGAAAGAACTTCGCTGACCCCGGCGGGACGAGGGGCAAGACCGACCTGGATGAACTGAGCGACGTGAGTGAGCCGGACCAGCAGTTCGTTGATCTCGCGGACTTGGACGCGCCGGACGTGCCGGCGCATGAACAGGCCGAAGCGCTGGCCCGATGGATCTATCAGGGGAAGGACGCAGTCCAGGAAGAGCACGGACAGTTTCCCGGCCTGGAGTGGCTACGCCAACCTGCGGCCTACTCGGACCGCGAGTGGATTCTCGAGATCGCCAGTCAATATCGCCGACTTACGCTGAGCGCTGAACACGCCGACGAGAACGTGTAAGTTCTGCGACGCGGTTCGCCAGCTGCCGATCAGGTTGTGGGGTCGGGCTAACTGTCGAGGTTCTCGCGAAGGCGTAGTTCGTCGACCTTCAGCGAGATGTCTTGCTGGGCCTGTGGCGAAAGGCCGACCGTGCGGGCCGCAATCCGGCGAACGCCTTCGTCACGCATTCCGGCGAGCCAGGTGAGCTCTTTGTCGAGCTTCTCGTAGTACTCGTCGTCGGTGAAGTAGGCAGGCTTGATCCGGAAGAAGTTGGCAAGCGCCGCCATAGTTGCCACGGAGGGGTTCGTTCGGTTGCCGGAACGCAGCTGCGACAGGTACGGAGCGGACATTGTCACCCCTTCAGCCTTCAGTGCCGCGATCACTTCGGCCGAGGTGTGGGGACCCCGTCCGGGCGGATATACCACGTCGAACAGCCGGTTTAGGCGAGCGGCAAAGGTATTGCTCATTGTGTTGACCTCCACATACGTACAAACGGGCTTTCCGGGTGGCGTATTTGCTGATCATCGTAGCCACAGTTAAGTCTACAACCAACTGCAAACCGAAAAATCACTCACATTGTTCTTGTCTGAGGGGCACCGCTCCCGCCTCGAACGTCGGCGGCGCGACCTCAGTTCCCGCCACATTGCACTGCGGTTAAGCAAATGCTAACGGAACCGCAGTGATGGTACTCCCGCATTGCGGTTCACGGCCGGTGAATGAGGGAGTCCGTTCAACGCGGGCAACTTCTGTGTCTCTGACAACTTTGGCCCCGTGCGTTTGCTGACACCGTGGCGTTGGTCGGTCGACAACCTCACCCCCGGCGCGATAGGGGCTGATCACCTGTCCGCGGTTACGGCATTCCGGTCGGTGTCTGGTGTCGACTCATCGACGGAGGGTGGGACAACCCGGCCTCGACTCAGACACCACCAGATCGCGGCGAGGGCGGCAACCGTGCCCGTGACCGCCGTAGCCGCCCACGGCAGCCCCAGGCCGCCGTCGAAGAATAGGAACAAACTGCAGAGCAGGAACAATAGACTCGCCAACGCGTGCAGGAAGCGCGCGGGCAGCCGTTTGTGTATGAGTGATCCGACGCCGATGGCTGCGCCGTCGGCCAGCACCATGCCGAGCGTTGCGCCGATCCACACGCCGGCCCAGTTCTGATCGCTGGCCAATGCGACGGTCGCCAGCATGGTCTTGTCGCCGAGTTCGGCCAATAGGAACGACGAGACGATCGCCAATAGTACGAATCTCGTCTCGGCTACGCGCACCCCTTCGCAGTGGTTGTCGGCGCGAGTACGCCAGGTCCACACGGCGAACAGCAGGAAGGCGACGGACGCCGCGATCGCTATCGGGCGTTCTGGGAGGGTTGTCCCCAGGGAATATCCGATGGCGACCGACAAGCCGTGTACCACCATGGCCGAGATTCCGACGCCCGTGAGCACCACCCACCAGCGGTGGCGTAACGCATAGGTCATGGCTATGAGTTGCGACTTGTCGCCGAGTTCGGCGACAAACACCACTGCCAGGCTGATGAACGCGGCGGTGAACATGGGATAGACCTTTCGAC
>CAZCHU010000029.1:27472-29287 GCA_964498215.1 uncultured Mycobacterium sp.
CGACTATCCTTACGCGGCAAGTAGCATGGCCAGAATGGCAGTGTCGGGGTGACCGATCGGGTCGACACCCACTCTGCCGACCATCGACGTGACGGTGCCGTCCGATTCCGCTTCCACCCAAGCTGCCCGGTGTTCCAGCCCCAGGTGGGGAAGTCCGGGTAGCAATACACACCCTGAGGCTGCGCCACTGCATTCGGGAAGCGACGGTGTGGTTTCCGACGGAGGGTGCAGCATCAGCAGGGCGGGGGGTTGACGCTCCGCGAAATGACCAGGGGCCATAGCGGATTCACCGACCACGGTGCCCTCGGCAACCACAAGTCCGACAGTGCCCGGTTCGGGCTCCTCGGGTAGTTCCTCCCGTGCCCCGAAAATTGTTGTGGTGGACAGCAATCCTGGCAGCGATGCGACGCGTACAGCCACCATGAGAAGTTGCGCCCACTCCTTGGTCGAATCTGGCCAGCGGCCGGAAACGACAAAGCCCTTGAGCGACCCACCTGAATGAAACGGGGCGATCTCGATCGCCCGGCCGGATCCCAAATCCATTTCGCCTCCCGGCATCTGTGTTCGCGAATGCCCGACACGACTGTGGGTCGATCCGCTCAGCATGGGGCAGTGCCCCGCTAGCACGCAAGAGGACACGAGTGCCAGTTGCCGAAAAGAAACCCGGCTCGGTCTTGGACCGAGCCGGGCAGCGATGTTGAGCGCGTAGTGATTACGCGTACTGAGTACCCGTCAGGCGGGCGGGTAGACCCCCATGCCCTTGGCCTTGTCTGTCTGCCAGAAGATATCGGATATCTCGTCGATGGTCTTCAAAAGCTTCTCCGCGACAGCGACATCGAGCGACTTCTTCACATCGCCCGCGCCGTGGACCCCATCCCAGAACAGCTGGTGCAGATTGGGGAACTGCTCGAAGTGCTCTTTGGTGAAGAAGTCAGCCCACAGCACCATCAAGTGGTGCTTCACCTCCTCGGCGCGTTGCTCCTTGATCAAAATTGCGCGGATCTTGAAGTGCTCGTCGTCTGAGTCGTGGTACTTCTGCAGCGTCTTGAGGCAGGAAAGCGCCTCGATCTTGGCCTGCGCTGGGTCATAGACCCCGCAGTACAAGTCGCAATGGGCATGGGCGGGGGTGGCGTTGGCGAACAGTCGATGCAGCATGCTTCTAACCTACCCTTTGGGCATGCATCGAAACCATGGACTACGGCATGTTCTCGGCCGCTGGCCGGTGCGCCGATTCGTGGTTGTCGAGGATTCCATGCGGCCGGCTCTACACCCCGGTGACGGGCTACTGGCATTGCGCGGCGCTAGGCCGCGGCACGGCGAGCTGCGGGTGTTCCCCGACCCTGAGTTGTCGACGCGGTATCTCGTCAAGCGGGTAGGTGCAGTGCGTCGGTGCGCGTCGGGAACCGTGTTCGAGGCAGTTTCGGACAATGCGGCGGCGCCGGGCGCTACCGATTCACGTGAGTTCGGCTGGGTGTCGGCAGCGGAGTCCTACCGAGTGGTCTGGACGTTTCGTGGAGGGTCAGACCGCTAGCAGTCAGATCAGAACGATCAACGCAAGGGTGCCCAGCAACACGAGCGCGATGATGCCCGCCCGCAGCAATGACATGAGTTGGCTGCGGCTGTCGTCGTAAGAAGAGGATTGCCACCCCGACGGCGGCAAGGCAGAACCCGAATCCATCGGAGACGTCATCAGATACTCCTCACCCACACGTCTGTTGCCTCTCGCAATGAGGTCGGTCACAATGTGACCTATGTGACGGTGATCATACCGCCCCTTGTCATGCGCAGAAAAGGCGGGCGCAGTGTTGTGCTGGG
>CAZCHU010000029.1:29387-31442 GCA_964498215.1 uncultured Mycobacterium sp.
GGTGTCGCCGACTTTGCGGCTCAACAACGGTTCGATGCCTTCGCGATCCTGTGGATGAAGCTGTGGATACTGTGGATACTGTGAATAGCCTGCGGATTGCTGCGGGGAAACCGACGGTCTCAGGGGCGCCCGTCGCGGCGGCATGAGTCGTGCATCCGGATCTGTACGTCGTGTGCCACGCCAGGGCGGTTAGATCCCCCATTAGGCTGATCGGATGATCCAGGTGTGTTCCCAATGCGGGACGCGGTGGAATGTACGCGACCGGCAGCGGGCGTGGTGTCCGCGGTGCAGTGGCACGCTGCTTCCACCCTCAGGTGCGGGCGGCCAGGGCCAGGCTCAGTGGGGCCGGGAGGCGCCGACCCCGCCGGGACACCAGCGGTCCGCTCCGCTGCTGCCGCCGGGCTACCGATGGGTCGCGGTGCGGCCGGGTGCGCCGCCGCCGCCTCGTCGCAGGTCCCGCGAACTCGGCCCGACGCCCCGCTATCTGAGCATTCCACGATGGAGTCTGGTGGAGCGTTTCGAAGCGCCCACCGAAGAGAAGCCAGTACGCGAGGGGCCGTCGATCAGCTCGGTGCGGATGGCGCTGGTGGCGACAATGGCAGTTCTCGGGGCCGCTGCCTTCGTCCACCTGGTGCGCTATGTGCTGCTGATCGTGAACCGGACGGTGTTACTCAACCCCTGGGTGGCCGGAGCCGCGACCTGGGCTGGCGTCGCGGTGAGCGTCGTCGCGATGTTCATGGTGGTGGCCAGCGTGCTGGTCCTGACGAACTGGCTCACCGCGAGACGGTCAGCTGCGTTCAGTCACCTCGGCCGCCAGGATCCCAGGTCGATCTGGTCCCTACGTGCGGGTTGTCTGGTTCCGGTGGTGAACCTGGCGTGGGCACCGGTATACGTCATCGAGTTGGCCAAAGCCGAGGACCGCATGCGGGGGCTGCGCCGTCCCATCGTGGTGTGGTGGGTGGCCTGGGTCATGAGTACTGCCGTGTCGATCTTCTCGATCGCGACCAGCTTCACGACCGACCCACAGGGCATCGCCAACAACACCGTGACGACGATCGTGGCGTACCTGCTGGCACTGGCGACGCTACTGCTGGCGCTGGAGGTCTTCTTGGGTTTCGAGCGTCAGCCCGTGGAGCGGCCGGCGAAGCGTTGGGTCATGGTCGCAGCCGGTACGGCCGGTGAGGAACCCGCAGAATCCGCAGAGCCTGCATCTTCGGCTGAGTCCGAAGGACGAGACCCGGCAGCATAACGATATGAGTTCCGGCGAGACCTTCGGCGGTCACCCCTTTGTGGTGGCGCACCGTGGCGCCTCGGCGGACCGTCCCGAGCACACCCTGGCCGCCTATCAACGGGCCCTGGATGAGGGGGCCGACGGGGTGGAATGTGACGTGCGGCTGACCAAAGACGGCCACCTCGTCTGCGTGCATGACCGCAGCCTCGATCGCACCTCCACCGGATCCGGTCTGGTCAGTGACATGACGCTTGCGCAACTTCGTGATCTGGACTTCGGTGCGTGGCATCCGAGTTGGCGCGCCGACGGCAGCCACGGCGACACCGGGCTGCTGACTCTGGAGAACCTGGTGACTTTGGTGTTGGACTGGAACCGGCCCGTCAAGGTGTTCATCGAGACCAAGCATCCGGTGCGCTACGGCGCGTTGGTGGAGAGCAAGGTGTTGGCCTTGCTGCATCGTTACGGCATCGCCTCGCCGCCTTCGGCGGATCTGTCCCGGGCGGTGGTGATGTCGTTCTCTGCCGCGGCGGTGTGGCGGATCCGGCGGTCGGCGCCGATGTTGCCGACGGTGCTGCTCGGTGAGACGTCGCGTTACCTGGGCGGTGGCGCCGCTACCACAGTCGGCGCGACCGCGGTCGGTCCCTCCATCGCGACCCTGCGCGAGCATCCGGAGCTGGTGGACCGGGCGGCAGCCCAGGGGCGAGCACTGTACTGCTGGACAGTCGACCACTTCGAGGACGTGCAGTATTGCCAGGACCTTGGGGTGGCGTGGATCGCGACCAACCATCCGGGCCGCACCAAGGTCTGGCTACAGAACGGGTTGA
>CAZCHU010000030.1:0-2127 GCA_964498215.1 uncultured Mycobacterium sp.
CCCAGCGCCTGCGCCATGGCCTGGAATCCGTAACAGATGCCGAACACCGGGACGTCCAGGTCGAAGAGCTCGGGATCCAGTTGAGGAGCCCCGTCTTCGTAGACGCTGGCAGGCCCGCCGGATAGGACGATCGCGCGGGGCTTGCGGGCCTTGAGTTCATCGACACTGACGGTGTGCGGGACGACTTCCGAATACACCCGCGCCTCCCGAACCCGCCGCGCGATCAGCTGCGCGTACTGCGCGCCGAAGTCGACGACCAACACCGGACGGGGGGCTGCAGAATCCACCGGAACAGTCTAGTAGGGCGCGGGGACGCGGCCGGTCGGTGACAAGCCTAACCGGCCGAGCTAACCGGCTCGATCGGGAGCCGACGCAGCGCAGCCGGCGCCTCGGCGGGCACGACCGGATGCGCCGGGGCAATGGGGGCGATCGGCCGATACGCTTCGCCCTGCGCCGGGCGGAGATCCTGCTCCCCCTTGTTCGGCCACAGCGCCGCCGCACGTTCAGCCTGGGCGGTGATCGAAAGCGAAGGGTTAACACCGAGATTGGCCGAGATCGCCGCGCCGTCCATCACCGACAGCGTGGGGTAGCCGTACACCCGCTGATAGGGATCAATGACCCCGTGCTCGGCGCTGTCGCCGATCGCCGCGCCACCGAGGAAGTGAGCCGTGAGCGGAATGTTGAACAATTCACCCCAGGTACCACCGGCAACGCCGCCGATCTTCTCGGCAATACGCCGGGTGACTTCGTTGCCTGCCGGAATCCATGTGGGGTTCGGTTCCCCGTGGCCCTGCTTGCTGTCCAACATCCGGAAGCCGAACTTGGTCTTGCGGGTGAACGTGGTGATCGAGTTATTCAAATGCTGCATGACCAGCGCGATCACAGTGCGCTCACTCCACCTACTCGGGTTGAGCATCCGCAGCATGCCCTGCGGATCGGACCTGGCAATTCGAAACAGCTGCTTCCAGCGTGGGACATCGGTGCCCTGTGGGCCGGCGCCGTCAGTCATCAGCGTCTGCAACAACCCCATCGCGTTGGAGCCCTTGCCGTAGCGAACCGGTTCGACGTGCGTGTCGGCGGTCGGGTGGATCGACGACGTGATGGCCACCCCGTGCGTCAGGTCCAGATCGTCGCCGACCTTCAGGCGTGCCGCCCCGACAATGGACTCTGAGTTGGTCCGGGTCAGCAGACCGAGTCGATCGGATAACTGCGGCAACTTGCCCCGGTCTCGCATCTTGAACAGGAGCTTTTGCGTGCCGTAGGTTCCTGCCGCGAGGATGACGTGACGTGCCGTGAACGTCCTGCGCCGACGTCGCAGCTTACTCCCGGTTCGCGCCGTGCTGACCTCCCAGAGCCCGTCGGCGCGCTGCTCGAATTCCTTGACCATGGTGAGCGGATGAACCTGGGCCCCAGCGGATTCCGCGAGCCCGAGGTAGTTCTTCACCAGCGTGTTCTTGGCGCCGTAGCGGCAGCCAGTCATGCAGGCACCGCACTCGATACAGCCGGTGCGCGCGGGCCCGGCCCCACCGAAGTAGGGGTCTTGCACGCATTTGCCCGGCATCTTCTCACCGTCGGTGCCGAAGAACACACCGACCGGCGTCGCGACGAAGGTGTCACCAACACCCATGTCGTCGGCGACCTCCTTCATGATCCGGTCCGCGTCGGTGAACGTCGGGTTCATAACCACACCGAGCATCCGTTGGGCCTGCTCGTAGTGGGGCATGAGTTCAGCGCGCCAGTCGGTGATGTCCTTCCACTGCGGATCGCCGAAGAACTCGTCCGGGGGCACATATAACGTGTTGGCGTAGTTCAGCGAGCCACCGCCCACTCCCGCGCCGGCCAGGATCATGACGTTGCGCAACAGATGGATGCGTTGAATGCCATACATGCCGAACTGCGGCGCCCACAAGAATTTGCGCAGGTTCCATGAGGTTTTGGCGAAGTCCGCATCGGCGAACCGGCGGCCTGCTTCGAGCACACCGACCCGATAGCCCTTCTCGGTGAGCCGCAGCGCGCTGACGCTGCCACCGAACCCCGAACCGATGATGATGACGTCGTAGTCAGGCTCCATCAAACCAGTATGAACTTACCGGCCGGTAACCTCCAGGGAGGCGACCCTAACTCTTG
>CAZCHU010000030.1:2227-31177 GCA_964498215.1 uncultured Mycobacterium sp.
CCAGTATGAACTTACCGGCCGGTAACCTCCAGGGAGGCGACCCTAACTCTTGCCTTTGTCCTCCTTCCCGGTCGAGCGTGAAGATACCCGCGCGTTCACGGCCGACGGTGGCGATGACTTCACGGTGGCGACCTCGATTGCGTCGGGGAACCGCCGGGGAACGATGTGTCGGAGCCACTCGGCACACTCGCGGCATGGGGGAACCTTTCAGTGTCTTTACCGGCAGTAGCGCCGTGGCCGCGGGAATGTCGTGGGGCGAGCTGCAACGCGACTATGTGCGGATCTTCCGGGACGTGTATGTCCATGCCGACGCAGATATCACCGCCGTCACGCGGGCGCAGGCGGGGTGGCTGTGGTCTGGGCGGAACGGGATCATCGCCGGGCTCTCGGCAGCCGCTGTCCATGGAAGCAAGTGGGTCGATGCACAATCGCCGGTCGAATTGATCCACCACAATCGGCACCGTCTCCCGGGCCTGCGCGTCCGAGGCGACCGCATCGGCGCCGACGAGATAGTCCGGATCGATGGAATGAAGGTGACGACGCCAGAGCGGACTGCTCTGGATCTAGCCTGCTGGCACCCGCGGCTCGCGGCGACTGCCGCCGTCGACGCGTTGATCCGGGCGACCGCACTGCACGTCGCCGACGTCCAACAACTTGCCCATCGGTACCCCGGGCGACGAGGCATCGTGACCGGTCGCGTCGTGTTGCAGTCGGCCGACGGCGGCGCGCAATCCCCGCAGGAGACCTACCTGCGGCTCCTGTTGGTCGACGATGGGCTGCCACCGCCGCAGACCCAGATTCCAGTGCTCGGCGACAACGGGTCGGTGGCGGCCTACCTCGACATGGGGTGGCCGGATCTCATGGTCGCCGTCGAATACGACGGAGAACAGCATCGCACCAGTCGATCCCAGTACAGCTGGGACGTCAAGCGACTCGAGCTTGCCCAACGGCGAGGGTGGATAGTCGTGCGCGTGCTCGCCGGAGACGGACCGAAGGACGTATTGCGCCGAGTTCGCGCCGCCCGAGCACGGCGCCGGGCATTGCCCAACGCCACCCGTCGGCCAGCGTGAAGTTGGCTTCACGTTCGCGGGCCCTGCGTGAAGGTGCCTTCACGTTCGGCGCGAGGCCACGCGAGGCCTCAAGACGCGGCGCGAAGGCGACGCGAGGCCCCGAGACGCGGCGCGACGGCTCAACTTCCGACCGTCAACCCCACCTTCTGGAACTCCTTGAGATCGCAGTAGCCGGCCTTGGCCATCGACCTGCTCAAACCTCCGACAAGGTTGAGGGCTCCGAACGGGTCGTCGGACGGACCGGTCAGCACCTGTTCCAGGGAGGGCCGTTCACCGTTGACCACATCAAGCAGCGCGCCGCGAGGCAGTGACGGGTGAGCTGCGGCCGCCGGCCAGAACCAGCCGCCCCCGAGCGCTTCGGCGGCGGAGGCCAGCGGCGTACCGAGCACCACGGCATCCGCGCCACAGGCGATGGCTTTGGCCAGGTCCCCAGAGGTTTGGATATCACCGTCGGCGAGCACGTGAACGTACCGTCCACCCGTCTCGTCGAGGTACTCCCGCCGTGCCGACGCAGCATCAGCGATTGCTGTCGCCATCGGCACGCTGATCCCCAGCACCTCATCGCTGGTGGTGACCCCACTGGTGGAGCCGTAGCCGACGATTACCCCCGCGGCTCCCGTGCGCATCAGGTGCAACGCCGTGCGGTGGTCGAGGACGCCGCCGGCGACCACCGGTACGTCAAGCTCGGAGATGAAGGTCTTCAGGTTGAGTGGTTCGGCGTCCTGCGCAACCCGCTCGGCGGAGATGATCGTGCCCTGGATGACGAGCAGGTCGATGCCGGCCGCCACCAACGTCGGAGTCAACGCCTGCGCGTTCTGCGGACTGATGCGCACCGCGGTGGTCACCCCCGCCTCGCGGATCCGCGCTACGGCAGCACCGAGAAGGTCGGGATCCAGTGGTGCTGAATGGAATTGCTGCAGCAGCCGGATGGACGCCGACGGGTAGGGTTCCTCCTCCGCAGCCTCGATCACCTGGGCGATCTTGTCCTCGACGTCCGCATGCCGCCCGATCAGACCCTCACCGTTGAGTACACCGAGACCACCGAGACGTCCGAGCTCGATAGCGAACTCCACTGAGACCAGCGCGTCGGTGGGATGGGCGACCACCGGAATCTCGAACCGATATGCGTCCAGCTGCCATGCTGTCGAGACATCCTTCGACGAGCGGGTGCGCCGCGACGGAACGATGTTGATATCGGCGAGTTCATAGGTTCGGCGGGCCGTCCTGCCCATGCCGATTTCGACCGTGTCACGCATGCTGATCAGTCCTTGACTGGGCCGAGGCCCCTAGCGGCTGGTGTAGTTCGGGGCTTCCACGGTCATGGTGATGTCGTGCGGATGACTTTCCTTGAGCCCGGCCGCGGTGATCTGGACGAACTGCGCCTGCTGCAGCTGCTCAATGGTGGCTGATCCGGTATAGCCCATTGCCGCGCGTAGGCCACCGGTGAGCTGGTGGATGACCGTCGACAGCGGGCCGCGAAATGGCACCCGGCCCTCGATACCTTCGGGCACCAGCTTGTCCTCGGCGAGCACGTCGTCCTGAAAGTAGCGGTCCTTGGAAAACGAGCCCCGGGAACTGCCTCCGGCTGATGCACCGGCACTTCGACCCTGCATCGCCCCGAGCGAACCCATGCCGCGATAGCTCTTGAACTGCTTGCCGTTGACGAAGATCAGATCCCCGGGCGACTCCGCGGTGCCGGCCAGCAGCGAACCCAGCATCGCAGTGGATGCACCCGCAGCGAGCGCCTTGGCAATGTCACCCGAGTACTGCAGGCCACCGTCGGCGATCACAGGAACTCCATAGGGACGACAGGCCGCTACCGCTTCCAGTATCGCGGTGATCTGCGGCGCACCGACACCGGCAACGACCCGCGTGGTGCAGATTGAGCCGGGACCTACGCCCACCTTGACCGCATCGGCACCGGCATCCACCAGGGCGGCTGCCGCGGCTCGGGTAGCGACGTTTCCGCCGACAACGTCGACGCGGTCACCGACCGCGGCCTTGAGGCGGTGCACCATGTCGAGCACCCCGCGGTTGTGGGCGTGAGCGGTATCCACGATCAACACGTCGGCGCCGGCGTCTGCGAGTGACATCGCACGAGTCCACGCGTCCTCGCCGACACCGACCGCAGCGCCGACCAGCAGTCGGCCGTCGCTGTCCTTGGTGGCCAACGGGAACTGCTCGGTCTTGACGAAGTCCTTGACGGTAATGAGCCCGGTGAGTTGGCCGCGGCCGTCGACGATCGGCAGTTTCTCGATTTTGTTGCGACGCAACAGCCCTAGCGCGGCTTCGGCGGAAACCCCCTCCTGGGCGGTGATCAGCGGGACCTTGGTCATCACCTCGCCGACCGACTTGGACTGGTCGACCTCGAAGCGCATATCGCGGTTGGTAATGATCCCAACCAGTTGCCCATCCTTGTCCACCACAGGCAGTCCCGAAATGCGGAACCGGGCGCACATGGCGTCGACCTCGGCCAGTGTGTTTTCGGGCGAGCAGGTCACTGGGTCGGTCACCATTCCCGCCTCGGACCGCTTGACGGTTTCGACCTGACCAGCTTGTTCGGCAGCGGGCAGGTTCCGGTGCAGCACACCCATGCCGCCAGCGCGCGCCATCGAAATGGCCATACGCGCCTCGGTGACGGAGTCCATGGCCGAACTCACCAACGGGACCTGCAGCCGAATTCGACGAGTGAGCTGGCTGGAGGTGTTGGCTGTGGCGGGAATCACATCTGATGCGGCGGGCAGCAACAGGACGTCATCGAAGGTGAGGCCCAGCATGGCGACCTTGGTGGGATCGTCACCCCCGGTAGGCACCGAGACGGCGATGGGGATGCTGCTTTCAGCCATCGACGTGGGTATCGACATTGGGTGAGCCTCCAGTGACAAGATGCGGCCAGGCGCGGACCGGACCTGAATGCCACATCCTATCGATCAACCTGCTGGCAGTTTCGGTTCCCCCGACGTGCCGCCCAAGCGCTGGCGCGAAACCTGTGAGGCTGCGTAGTGTTGGAGTCGTGCGAGACCACCTGCCACCAGGACTGCCTCCGGACCCGTTCGCCGACGATCCTGCCGACCCGACAGGGGCGCTCGATGCCCTGGAGCCGGGGCAGCCGCTGGACGCGCAGGAGCGGATGGCGGTCGAAGCCGATCTCGCCGATCTCGCGGTGTACGAGGCACTGCTGGTGCCCAAGGGAATACGTGGTCTCGTTGTCTGCTGTGACGAGTGCCAGCAGGACCACTACCACGATTGGGACATGCTGCGGGCGAACCTGCTGCAGCTCCTCGTCGACGGCACGGTCCGTCCGCACGAGCCCGCATTCGATCCCGAACCCGATTCCTATGTGACGTGGGACTACTGCCGGGGTTATGCAGACGCCTCACTCAACGAAGCGGCGTCGGAACCCGACGGCTACCGCTGAGAGGCGCACTCTCGACGCGTCAGTTCGGCGCACTTCGTACTTATGGCCTTATGGCGCCACGATCGGCGTGGTCGTGGTCGGCAACGGGGCAGGTGTCGTTGCCGGCGCTTGTTCTTGTGCGGTTGCCGGTGTGGGTGCCGGGGTCGCCGTGGGTGCCGGGGTCGCGGTAGGTGACGGCACCGCCGCGGCTGGCGACGACGAGGGTGCCACCGCGGACGACTGAGCCACGGTAGGCGATGACGACACCGCCGGGGCCGACGAGGTCACTGTCGCCGACGACTGCGCCGCCACCGACGGGGTGGTGGTCGTCACCGCAGGTGACCCTGTCGTGGACGGCGACGGTGACGCAGTCGAGGACGGTGCCGCAGTCGAGGACGGTGCCGCACTCGACGACGGTGCCGTACTCGAGGACGGTGACGGGCTAGCCGCCGACGTGCTCGGGGTCGGGGTTGATGCAGACGTCTCCGAGGCGGCAGCCGCCTCCGAAGCTTCAGTGGTGGCCGAAGCCCCGGTGGTCGCCGAAGGCCCGGTAGTCACCGAAGGCCCCGTGGTCAGTGACGGCGCAGTAGTCACCGAAGGCGCAGTGGTCAGCGAAGGCGCAGTGGACAGTGACGGCGCAGTAGTCACCGAAGGCGGGGCCGCCTCGGAAGGGGCAGTGGTCTGTACAGTGATTGACCTTTCCGACGTAAGGTCAGTCAGCGTCGCTGGATCGAAGTCCACCACCGGCACGTCTGGGAACGTGGGTAGCGGTTCGCCGGGAACTACGGTCGCGGCCGCGTCCTGAGCCTCAACCTTGACCGTCAACTCCTGCCACTGGGTGACCAGCTCCTCCTTACGCACAACGTCATTCACCGATGCCACGGTGGTGGTGATCGTCTCCAGCTTGTCGTGAGCGGCCTGCCAGTCGCCCTGATCGATGAGCTGCTGAACCTGGGCCATCTCGGTCTGGGCGGCAAGGATCACCGCGTCGTCGCGCGTCGTCGTCTGCTCACCGAACAACATGGTGCGCAATCCGTACAGCGCATCACCAGGGCCAGTACCGGCGACGACTGCGCCGAAGCCGCCGAGACATAGCACCGCAGCCGCTGCCGAACCCACGACCGCCAGTGAGAACCGTCGACGGCGACCGCCTGTTCCGCGGTCCAGCGCCTGGACGGCCTGGTCGACTGTCACCAGCTCGGCCACCGGGGTCTCGCGGACGTCGTCGCGCCAGCCGGCCAGCAGGTTCGCCAGTTCAGCCTCACCGCGATCTGCGGCATACACCGGCCCCCGCGACGCGAGCGCGTCGAGGAACTGATCCGTGCGGTTGATTTCGTCGATTGACGGATCCCCGCCATTGGAATTCCAGCGTCCGAGGTCAGGCATGGTCAAACCCCGTCGCCGTAATCTCGGACTTCAGCCTCGCCAGGGCGCGATGCTGCGCCACACGCACCGCTCCCGGGGTGCTACCGACGGCTTCCGCGGTCTCTTCCGCGCTCATGCCGACGACGATGCGCATCACCAGGATCTCCCGCTGCTTCTCGGGCAGAATCTGAAGTAGCTCGCTCATCCGGGCCGACTGCTCGGAGTCGATTGCCATCTGTTCGGGCCCGGACTCGCCCGTAGACTGTTCCGGGACGATCTCCATCGGATCAGCCTTGTTACGCCCTGCCGCTCTGTGGGCGTCAGCAACCTTGTGTGCAGCGATGCCGTAGACGAAGGCCAGGAACGGTCGTCCCTGATCCTTATAGCGCGGCAGCGCCGTGATGGCAGCCAAGCACACCTCCTGTGCAACATCGTCTGCTGAAAGACCACTTCGCTCCGTGGCCCCCACCCTCGCCCGGCAGTACCGGACGATGATGGGGCGGATGGTCTCCAGCACCTCCCGGAGTGCGTCCCGATCGCCGTTCACCGCCTCAGCGACAACAGAATCGAGACGTTCTCTCGAAATTGTCATCGTGAGCGATATCTCCAGCGTTACGTCGAGGACACATCCCGGCGGGGAGGTGGTTCTGCCGGTAGGCAGGTGGCCTCACCACAAGGTGCGGCTGAGCTAAACAATAACGACCGGATGGGGCACAACCCGGTTACCGCGCGCGCCACACGCCGCCCCGTCTGATCACGGTTTCGGCAGTCGCGTCGCGAATGGCCGTAACCTCGGCGTGCGAATGCTCCTCGCTGCCGATGTCGGCGAGCAGACTGGCGGCCGCCCAACGCAACGGGAGCAGGCCAAACAATGCCGTCTGTCGCAGAGCTTTGTCGGCCTCCCGGCGCGACGCGTCGATGTCACCGCTACTACACCGCGCGGCGGCCAGCACGACTCGCGATTTGACGGCGTGCCGCGCTGAAGCCAGATTCTCGGCGAGCCGCACCGACCGTTCGGCATTGATGACTGCGGCCGCACCGTCGCCGCTGACCATCGCCAATTCGGCCGACACCCAGGCGAGCCGCACCGGCAGACGTCCCGCCGCTGATTCGCAGACCAGTTCGGCCGCGCGCTGCAGCGCCCGCGCCGAGGCAGCAAATCGACCCACACCGAGCGCGTCGGCGGCCAGCCCAATGAGCGCATCAGC
Organism: uncultured Mycobacterium sp.; assembly: GCA_964498215.1. GTDB lineage: Bacteria > Actinomycetota > Actinomycetes > Mycobacteriales > Mycobacteriaceae > Mycobacterium. Next base: position 9,268 of record CAZCHU010000030.1, read on the forward strand.
GCCAGCCTCTGCGTGGCCATTGGCGAGTGTCAGCGCTAGCCCGTCCAATGAGCGGGCTCTGTCATGCCAACCGAGCTGGCGCAGAAACGACGCTCGGGTGCTGAGGGCCAGTGAGGCAAGCGAGCCCTGCCCCCTAAGCCGCTGGATCCGGTCCAAGTCGGACAGTGCACTTGCGTAGCGGCCCTGCCCGCCAGCGGCGACCGCGCGCAACCACAGCTCGTGCGGCGTGGCGGCGGGCGGCAAGGGCCACCGCCCCGGGTTGCTGCCGAACGCCACGTCATCCATGCCGAAACGCGACGTTATCAACCCACAACCTGGAGATCGCATCGGTTAACAGTTCGTGGTGGCCGTGTTAACTCCATGTCAACTGCCTCGTGAATACTTATGGCGTTGCGCGGGGCACGCGCGAACCCGTCAACCAAAACAGCCGCTCACTTCGCACCCCTGCCGTGATCGTTAGCACCCGCACTGTTTCAACCGCATCGCATCGGTGAACACGAGGTAAATTCACGGCCTCTGCGCTGCGATTGTGCAGGACGCACGGGTATTGACGGCCATTCCGTGACCCTCCTACGTTGTGTGCACAAGTAGTCATCGGCGACTGCGCTCCAACATGTTCCACGACCCAAACATCCGGTTATGCGAGCTTCACGCGCAGAGAGGGGAATCCAGTGCCACAGCCGCAAGAGCTACCCGGGCCGAACGCCGACATCTGGGACTGGCAGATGGCCGGCTTGTGCCGGGGAGTCGATTCCTCGGTGTTCTTCCATCCCGATGGCGAGCGCGGACGCGCCCGCGCACACCGGGAGTTACGTGCCAAGGAAATGTGCCGCAGCTGCCCCGTGATCACCCAATGCCGAACCCATGCGCTGACCGTCGGTGAGCCTTACGGCATCTGGGGCGGGCTCAGCGAGACCGAGCGCGAACTGCTCCTCAAACGAGGCATTCGCCGCACCGCCTGAGAGTCCGGCGGTCCAGCCCATTCCGCGGTTGGGTAACGCTGCGGCGATTATTTCGGCGATTTTCCGCCACTGCGTTACCCAACATCCGAGGTGTTCGCGATACAAATCACCCCCGGCCCTGAAAACGCCAGGCCGGGGGTGATCCGCTTCGGTTCGCTTTCTCAGTGCGAGTGACCGTGGCTATGACCGTGGTCGTCCTCTTCGTCCTCGGCCGGCTTATCCACGATTGCGGTCTCGGTGGTCAGGATCATCCGCGCCACCGACGCGGCGTTGACCACTGCGGAGCGCGTGACCTTCACCGGGTCGATGACGCCGTCGGCGATCAGGTCGCCGTAGGCCAGCGTCGCGGCGTTGAAGCCGTGGCCGACCGGTAGCTCTGCCACCTTGTTCACCACTACCGAACCATCCAACCCCGCGTTGGTGGCGATCCAGTACAGCGGTGAGGACAATGCCGCTGAGAACACGTCGACACCTAGGGCCTCGTCCCCCGACAGCGACTCGCGCAGCTTAGCCAGGCCAGCACGGGCCTGCACCAGCGCTACGCCGCCGCCTACGACGATTCCCTCCTCAACGGCGGCCTTGGCTGCCGCGACCGCATCTTCGACAGCCTCCTTGCGCTTCTTCAGGTCGGTCTCGGTGGCCGCGCCGACCTTGATGACTGCTACGCCGCCGGCCAGTTTGGCCAGTCGCTCTTCGAGTTTCTCGCGGTCCCAGTCGGAGTCGCTGGCCTCGATCTCGGCGCGCAGCTGCCCGGCACGCGCGGCGATAGCTTCCTTGGTTCCGCCGCCGTCCACGATTACCGTGCTGTCCTTGTCAACGACGACGCGGCGGGCGGTGCCCAGCACCTCAAGACCGACCTCACGCAGCAGTAGACCCACGTCGGGATTAACCACCTGACCGCCGGTCACGATCGCCAGGTCTTCGAGGAATGCCTTGCGGCGGTCGCCGAAGAACGGCGCCTTGACCGCAACCGCCTTCAGTGTCTTGCGGATCGCGTTGACGACGAGCGTCGACAGCGCCTCACCTTCGACGTCTTCGGCGACGATGAGCAGTGGCTTGCCGCTCTCTGCCACCTTCTCCAGCAGGGGCAAAAGATCGGGAAGCGAACTGATCTTGTCTCGGTGCAACAGCACCAAGGCGTCCTCGATCACCGCCTCTTGAGCGTCGAAGTCGGTGACGAAGTAGGCCGAGATATAACCCTTGTCGAAGCCGACGCCGTCGGTGATCTCCAGCTCGGTGGACAGCGTCGAGGACTCCTCGACGGAGACCACGCCGTCGTGGCCGACCTTGGTCATTGCCTCACCGACCAGCTCGCCCACTTCTGCGTCTCGGGACGACACTGTGGCGACCTGGGCGATCGCCTTCTTGTCAGTGACCGGAGTGGCCTCGGCCAGTAAGGCCTCAGACACCGCATCGGCAGCCTTGGAGATGCCGGCTCCGAGCGCGATCGGGTTGGCACCTGCGGCGACGTTACGCAGGCCGGCCTTCACCAGCGCCTGGGCCAACACAGTGGCGGTGGTGGTGCCGTCGCCTGCGACGTCGTTGGTCTTGGTGGCCACCGACTTCACCAGTTGGGCACCGAGGTTCTCGAACGGATCCTCGAGATCAATCTCGCGGGCGATGGTCACGCCGTCGTTGGTGACCGTCGGCCCGCCGAACGCTTTGGCGAGTACCACATGGCGACCGCGCGGACCCAGCGTTACCCGGACGGCGTCGGCGAGCTTGTCCACGCCGTCCTCCATCGCGTGGCGCGCGGTTTCGTTGAACTCAATCTGCTTGCTCATGGATTTCTTTCCCTAAAGACGGGGTATTGAGGAAAAAGGGATATGACGCGTGCCGCCCCGGACATCACCCTGTTGCGGGAACGTCCGGGGCGGAACACGATTCGCTTACTTGTTAACGACAGCCAGCACGTCACGGGCCGACAGGATCAGGTACTCCTCGTTGTTGTACTTGATCTCGGTGCCGCCGTACTTGCTGTAGATGACCACGTCGCCCTCCGACACGTCCAGAGGAATCCGCTTGTCGCCGTCCTCATCCCAGCGGCCGGGGCCAACTGCGACGACGGTGCCTTCCTGCGGCTTCTCCTTGGCGGTGTCGGGGATGACCAGACCGGACGCGGTCGTGGTCTCGGCCTCGTTGGCCTGTACGAGGATCTTGTCCTCGAGTGGCTTGATGTTCACGCTCGCCACGATGGAGCCCCTTCACTGATGTTGATGGATGTACTCGGCGGCCGGTGACCGCCCTCGCGCCGTCGTCGCGGGTGCCGACACGGGTTTGGACCGACTGCCACCTAGCACTCTATACGTGCGAGTGCTAGCACTCAAGGCCAGGGTGCGCTGGTGCTCCACCGGGTCGTGATGCGGGTCGTATTGAACGCAGGTTGGTGGCGCATTGCCCGGCACCCACCGCCCTCATCGACCACCGTTGTGCACCTGCCCCTGCACCACCGGCAGACCTGGATCGCTGGCCACGTCCAACGGCGACGGTGCCGCCCCGGCAGCGATCAGGTGCGCGGCAAAAGACGCGATCATCGCGCCGTTGTCGGTGCACAACCGCGGCCGCGGAATCCGCAAGGTCAACCCCGCCGCGGCGCAGCGCTGCGCCGCCAGTTCCCGCAGCCGTGAGTTCGCCGCGACGCCGCCGGCGATCAGCAGTGTCGAAACCCCGAGTTCGTCGGCCGCCCGCACCGCCTTGGACGTCAGCACGTCGGCCACCGCCTCCTGGAATCCCGCCGCGACGTCGGCCTGGGACGACTCCGGGTGTCGTTCGACGTAGCGGGCCACCGCGGTCTTCAGACCTGAGAAACTGAACGCGTAGGGGGCATCGCGCGGCCCTGTCATTCCGCGCGGGAACGTGATCGCGTCAGAATCGCCGGTGCGTGCGAGTTCGTCGAGAGCCCTGCCCCCGGGATAGCCCAGCCCCAGTAGTCGCGCCACCTTGTCGTACGCCTCACCGGCAGCGTCGTCGACGGTGGAGCCCAATTCGACTATCGGCTCGCCGAGAGAGCGGATATGTAGCAGGTTTGTGTGTCCACCCGATACCAGCAGACCGATGCTTTCCGGCAGCGGACCGTGGTCGAACACATCGGCGGCCAAGTGCCCACCCAGATGGTTGACGGCGTAGAACGGCACCCCCCACGCCACCGAATACGCCTTGGCCGCTGCGACTCCCACGAGCAGCGCCCCGGCCAGCCCGGGCCCGATCGTGGCCGCGACGACGTCGGGCCTGTCGATGCCGGCCGCCGCTAAAGCCCGGCGCATCGTCGGACCTAAGGCCTCCAGGTGCGCACGCGATGCGATCTCGGGGACGACGCCGCCGAAGCGGGCGTGCTCGTCCACACTGGATGCCACCTCGTCGGCGAGCAGCGAGACGGTGCCGCCCTCGCCCAGCTCGGCGATGCCGACACCCGTCTCGTCGCAGGAACTCTCGATGGCCAGGACGATCATCGCTGCTCCCGTTTCATGGTGTAGGCATCCGCGCCGCTGACACGGTAGTACCGCTTGCGCACGCCCACCCTGGTGAAGCCTTCGCTCTCGTACAGCGCGATCGCCGCCGCGTTGTCGGTGCGCACCTCGAGGAAAATCGTTCCACCGCCGGCGAATACGATCAGGCGCCCAAGCAGCTGCCTGCCGATGCCCTGGCCCTGGTAGGCAGGGTCGACGCCGATAGTGTGAATCTCGAACTCATAGGGCTTGATCCGGCCGAGCCGGGCGATGCCCGCATACCCGACTAGCTTGTCCTCGACACGCGCGGCCTCATAGTGGTTGTGTTTGACCGCGAGCTCAGCCAGGAACGCCCGCTCCGGCCAGGGGTCGTCGCCGTCAAACAGTTGGGCTTCCAATTCCGCACAACGGGCCGCGTCACCGGGTTTCAGCGGCCCGTATCGAGCATTCATCGCGGTGCCGCCTGCGGTTTGGCATCTGGTCGGCGCAAATACAGTGGTACCAGGGACTCGGGCTCAACCGCCCAATCCGCCACCGCAGCGACAAGCCCCGCAGCATTCGGGTAGACCGGTGCGAGAATCGGAAGGTCGAACAATGCCGTGTGGCCTGGCGATCCGGCGACCGCGTCGGCACCGTCGGGCACATCAACGGCCGCGCTCACAGCGGGTCCATCGACCCGCTGACCGTCGCGATAACGCGCCCAATACACCTCGCGGCGTCGCGCGTCGGTGACCACCAGGACGTTTCCGGTAGTGCCAATCGCTATCGCGTCGAGACTGCACACCCCCCGCACCGGGACGCTGAGGGCCTGCCCGAACGCGGCTGCAGTCGCCATACCCACCCGAAGCCCAGTGAACGGCCCGGGACCGCAGCCCACCACAACCGCGTCAAGTTGATCGACCACAACTCCGGCGTCGTTCAACGCGCGAACGATGTTGGGGGTAAGGCGCTCCGCATGAGCGCGCGCATCGACAGTGACCTGCTCGGCGAGAACTTCAGTGACGTCGCCGATGAGGCGAACGACCCCGGCCGTGACCGCGGGTGTGGCCGTGTCGATTGTCAGCACCAGCGTGCTCATGGCCGACTCCAATGCCAGACAGCGGTACGGACATCGGTGTCCGGCGCCCGCTCCAGCCGAATGTCCAGGTGGCTTTCCGATAGCCGTTCAGCGACGCCTTCGCCCCATTCCACGACTACCACCGCGTCCTCAAGATCGGTGTCGAGGTCCAGCGAATCGAGCTCTCCAAGGAGGTCGACCGAGGCCTGATCGAGCAACCGATACAGGTCGACATGCACCATTGCCGGAGCACCCGAGCGACGCGGCCGGTGCACGCGAGCCAGCACGAACGTCGGCGAGGTCACCGGTCCTTCGACATCCATCCCGATCGCAATTCCCTTGGCAAGTACCGTTTTCCCGGCGCCGAGTGGACCGGACAGCACGACGACATCCCCGGCGTCAAGCTCGCACCCCATCCTGGCGCCCAGTGCCATGGTGTCTTCCGGGGTGAGCAGTTCAGCCATGCCCGACTCATCCATACGGACGCACCCGGTCCCGCACCCGGCGAGTCAGCGCGACAAGCTTGGAGGGGGTGGCCCGCTCGACAAGCCGGACCAGCGCGTCATCGATGACATCCGGCCGCTCCAGCTGGACCAGGTGGCCCGCCCCACCAACGATCACCAACTCCGACTTCGGAAGCGCGGCGGCCATCTCCTCCGAGTAGTCCAGCGGCGTAAGCAGGTCCCGATCACCGCAGGCCACCAGCGTCGGCACCCTTGCCAGGGTCTTCAGCCCCTCAGTCTCATCGTGCACCTCGAGTGCATGCAGAAACTCAACCAGCGTTGCGATCGGGGTGTCGTGCATCATCAGCTCGGAGAACTCCACCACGCTCGGGCTGATCTTCTCGTCACCGTAAGAGGCCGCCCGCAGAATCGGACCGATCACCGAACGCGCCGCACCGCGGCTGCGGTGCACCAGCTTTGGCGCGTAGCGCGCCGAAAAGCGCACCGCCTCCAGCGCGGGGTTCTTCAGGATCTCGCCCAACGGGGAACGTGACACCCCTTCTGCCGCAGAAGAAATCAGCGCGGCACCGACGATCCGGGCCGGATAGCGCTGCGGGTACTGGCGGGCGTGGGACAGCACCGTCATCCCCCCCATGGAATGACCGACCAGAACCACAGGACCACGCGGAGCCATCACGGCGAGCACGCTCTCAAGATCCTGACCGAGTTGTTCGACCGTATAGGTATCCGGCGAGGCCTCACCCGACTGGCCGTGACCGCGCTGGTCATAGAAGACCATGCGCACCTGCGTGCCCCACTGTTCGGAGAGTCGGGCCCGCTGAAAGTGAAACGAACCCATGCGCAGACAGAAACCATGGGCGAACAACACGGTCAGCGGCGCATCCTCGGGCCCTACCTCGCGTACTGCGAGCGGAACCCCATCGGGGGTGGTGACCACGCAGCTGCGGTCGGCGTCGAGTAGCTCGAAATCCTCTGTGCTGTACGGGTCCTCATCGGTGATTCGGCGACGCAGCGAACGGGCCACCGAAGCTCCGGCAGCGGTGCCGACAGCAGACGCACCCGCCACACCGGCCAACCACCCAGCGCGAGACTTCAACGAGATCCACCTCCACCGTGGTAGCTCCTGACGATGCGCCCCCTCGGGCTGGTGGCGATCTCATAGTTGATGGTGCCCAGCAACTCCGCCCAGTCCTGCGCGGTCGGTTCCCCCTGGGCGCCGGGACCAAAGAGGATAGCGTCGTCTCCGACCGCCACGTCGGCCGGATCAGGACCGAGATCCACGACGAACTGATCCATGCAGATCCGACCGACACCTGGATAGCGGCGCCCGTTGATCGACACCTCGATGCGACCGGACAGGTTTCGAAAGACACCGTCCGCATAGCCAACCGGGATCAGCGCGACGGTCGTATCGCACTTCGCGATCCAGTTGTGCCCGTAGGACACCCCGTCACCTGCCTTCAGCGGCCGGATCATCGTGACCGGGCAGGACACCGTCATCGCCGGACGCAACCCCATATCGCCCCGTTCGGGCAGCGGGTTCAAGCCGTACACCGCAATGCCTGGGCGCACCATGTCGAACGCCAGATCTGGACGGGTTAGGACCGCGGGCGAATTACTGAGATGCACCACGTCAAACCGGAGCCCCCGCGCGCTCGCCAGGGCCACCATGTCGGTCAGCCGCTGCGCCTGCAGGTCGTTGAGCGGATGGTCCGGTTCATCGCCATACACGAGGTGCGACATGATCCCGCGCACCCGCACGGCGCCATCGGCCCGTGCTCGGGCTAGGGCCGCGAGGACCGCGGGATAGTCGGCCTCCCCCACCCCGTTGCGGTTCAGACCGGTGTCCGCCTTGATGGTGACCGTCGCGGTGCGGCCGGTGCGTCCGGCCGCAGCGACAACGCCGTCAACCTCACGCTGCGAGGACACCGCGACGTCGACATCGGCCAGCAGCGCGGGCGCGAAGTCCGTGTGCGGTGTGTGCAACCAGGCCAGCACGGGTGCAGTGATGCCGTCCCGGCGAAGCGCCAACGCCTCGTCTAAGGTTGCGACCCCCAACTCCGCGGCCCCCCCGGCCAGGGCGGCACGTGCCACCGGGGTGGCGCCGTGGCCGTAGCCGTCGGCCTTGACCACGGCCATCACCGCAGCTGAGCCCGCGTGTTCGCGCAGGGTAGCCACGTTGTGTGCGATGGCGTCGAGGTCGACCGACGCAGTGGGCAAAGCCCTCGGCACGCTATGGGTCGTGTTGGCGGTGTTGATCACTGCACCCGATTGTCCCAGGCGAGGGTTCAGTGGGCGAAATGCTCCTCGTTGGCGAAGCCGCCGATTCCTGCCTTTTCCAGCTTGGCCAGTACTTCCAGCAGGTCGTCGCGCAGCGCGCGCGCCATGTTCGCCGAGAAACCTTCGCGCACCACGACCCGCAGCACAGCGATGTCGCTGGCATCTTCTGGCATGGTGTATGCGGGCACCTGCCAGCCGTAGCTGCGCAACAGCGCCGAGACGTCGAACACCGTGTACTTGGTGCCCTCGACGAGCCTGAATGCCACCACCGGAATCGCCGATCCGTCCGAGATCACGTCGAACACCGGTTTGTCGTCGGATCCGGCCATCGCGGCCAGTTCACGGGAGAACCACTGCGCGGTGTCGGACAGGCATCTCATCACCTGGGCGTAGCCCTTGCGCCCCAGTCGCAGGAAGTTGTAGTACTGCCCCACCACCTGGTTGCCCGGGCGGGAGAAGTTGAGCGTGAACGTCGGCATGTCGCCGCCCAGGTAGTTCACCCGGAACACCAGGTCCTCCGGTAGGTGCCCGGGACCGCGCCACACTACGAACCCGATCCCCGGGTAGGTCAGGCCGTACTTGTGCCCGCTGACATTGATTGACACCACCCGGGGAAGCCGGAAGTCCCACTTCACATCCGGGTGCAGGAATGGCACCACAAAACCGCCGCTGGCCGCATCGACGTGCACCGGAACGTCCGGCCCGTCGCTCTTGGCTAGCTTGTCGAGTGCCGCGCAGATGGCGGCGACCGGTTCGAGCTCGCCGGTGAAGGTCGTGCCCAGTATCGCCACCACTCCGATCGTGTCCTCATCGACAGCGTCGAGCACCTGCTCCGGCGTGATGACGTAGCGCCCTTCCTCCATCGGCAGGTAGCGGGCCTCGACGTCGAAGTACCGGCAGAACTTCTCCCACACCACCTGCACGTTGGACCCCATGACCAGGTTCGGGGTGCGGGTTTTCCACGCATCCTTGTCCGCGCCGCTGACTTTCTCGCGCCACCGCCACTTCAGGGCCAGGCCGGCCAGCATCACTGCCTCGCTGGATCCCACCGTGGACACCCCGACGGCCTTGCTCGGGTCGTCGTCGCTCAGGCCCTCTGCGTGGAACAGATCGGCGACCATACAGACGCACCGCTGCTCGATCGCCGCGGTGACCGGGTATTCGTCCTTGTCGATCATGTTCTTGTCGAACGTCTCCGACATCAGCCGGCCCGCTTCAGGATCCATCCAGGTCGTCACGAAGGTGGCCAGGTTGAGCCGGGAACTGCCGTCCAACATCAGCTCGTCGTGAATGAACTGGTAGGTCTGTTCGGCGGGCATCGACTCGTCGGGAAGCCGCAGGGCGGGCAGCGGTGTGGTGAACAGCCGGCCGGTGTAGGAGGGGGTCAGTGCAGTCTGGCGGGAAACGTTTGGCATGAGCTCCTTTCTAGAGGATGGAAGCGAGGGCTGCTCGCAGATGGGCAAGGATTCGCGAGGCAGATGTCGGGACGGGGGCCGGCCCAGGGTCCCTAGCAGCCAGGTCGGCTGCGCGAGCATGGACGAAAGCCGAGGCCGCCGCGGCGTCGCCGGGGGGCAGGCCCGCCGCCAACAGTGCGCCGATGATCCCGGACAGGACGTCCCCGGACCCGGCCGTGGCCGCCCACGACTGACCGGCGGCGTTCAGGTACACCGCACCCTTCGGCTCGGCGATGATTGTGACGTTGCCCTTGAGCAGCACGGTGACGCCCAGCCGATCGGCGAGGCGACGGGCGGCGCCGACACGGTCCTCACCGGGCGGTGAGCCGGCTAGTCTTGCGAACTCCCCGGCGTGCGGTGTCAGGACCGTCGGGGCCTTGCGGCCCACGACCAGCTCGGGATGCGCACCCAACAACGTGAGCGCGTCAGCATCGACGATCACGGGAAGGTCGCTGTCCAACGCGAAGCACAAGGCTGCCGCTGCATCCTCTTCGGTGCCCAGACCCGGCCCGACGACCCAGGCTTGGACGCGGCCCGCAGTCGCGTGACTGGGAGTGGCGATCACTTCCGGCCACCGCGAAAGCACCTGTTGCCCAGCGCTTCCCGAATACCGAACCATGCCCGAGGTGACGGCCACCGCGGCCCCGGTACACAGCACCGCGGCTCCCGGGTAGGTTGCCGACCCGGCCATCACACCGGTGACCCCCTGGGTGTATTTGTCGTCGCCGGGCCCGGGTACCGGCCAGCGCATAGCCACGTCATCGACGTCGAATCCCACCAGGCGACTCTGCGGTAGATCCAGCCCAATGTCGACCAACTCCACACGGCCACAAGGCCACAGGGCGTGGACGGGCTTGAGCCCGCCGAAGGTCACGGTGACGACCGGTGTGACGTGCGGGCCGTTGGCGGCGCCGGTCTCGACATCGACGCCACTCGGTATGTCAACGGAAACGACCGGGATATTGCCCGCGTTGACCGCGTTGAAGATGTCCGCCGCGTTCGGTCGTAGTGGACCGGACCCGGAGATTCCGACGACACCGTCGATTACCAGATCGGTTGCCGCCGGCAGGCTTTGGCAAATCCGGCCGCCAGCGCGCTGGAACGCTGCGAGCGCCTTCTGGTGCGCACGTTCGGGGTTCAGCAGGATCGCCGTGGCCCGGGCACCGCGGCGGCGCAGGAACGTCGCGGCCCATAATGCGTCGCCGCCGTTGTCGCCCGAGCCGACGACCGCGCATACGGTGCGTCCGCTGACCGAGCTGAGCTCACGAGCGATCACGGTAGCCAGGCCGAAGGCGGCTCGGCGCATCAACCCGCCGTCGGGCAGAGACGCCAGTAACGGTGCCTCGGCGGCCCGGATCTCATCCGCGGTGTAGAAATACCGCATCCGCTACTCGACGGTGACGGACTTCGCCAGATTACGTGGCTTGTCGACGTCGTATCCGCGGGCCTGAGCAACACCGGCAGCGAACACCTGGAGCGGAATCGTCGAGAGTATCGGTTGCAGAAGTACTGGGACGGTGGGGATTTCAATGATGTGGTCGGCGTAGGGCCGTACCGTCTGGTCACCCTCCTCGGCGATGATGATCGTCACCGCTCCGCGCGCCTGAATCTCCCGGATGTTCGACAGCAGCTTGGAATGCAACATCGCCGCGTTCTCCGGCGACGGCATCACGACGATGACCGGCAGGTCGTCCTCAATGAGGGCGATCGGGCCGTGTTTGAGCTCACCAGCGGCGAAGCCCTCGGCGTGTATGTAGGCCAGTTCCTTGAGCTTGAGCGCACCTTCGAGCGCCACCGGATAGCCGACGTGGCGGCCAAGAAACAGCACAGTCGGCGACGAGGCGAGTTGTTTCGCCAACAGGGTTACTGGATCCAGGTCGGCCAGCACGCGGGAGATCAGGTCCGGCATTGCCTCCAGCTCGTGGTACTTGCGCGCGATCTCGTCCGGATCCATGGTGCCGCGAGCCTGCGCAAGGGCCAGCCCGACAAGGTAGCTGGCGGCGATCTGCGCCAGAAACGTCTTCGTGGACGCCACACCGATCTCAGGTCCGGCCCGGGTGTAGAGCACAGCGTCGCATTCCCGCGGGATCTGGCTGCCGTTGGTGTTGCAGATGGCGAGGACCTTGGCGTTCTGTTCTTTGGCGTGCCGCACGGCCTCGAGCGTGTCCGCGGTCTCACCGGATTGCGAAATCGCCACCACGAGGGTGTTGCGGTCCAGAACGGGGTCGCGGTAGCGGAACTCGCTCGCCAGCTCGACCTCGACCGGCAGCCGGGTCCAGTGCTCGATCGCATACTTGGCCACCAGCCCGGAGTGATACGCGGTACCGCAGGCGACGACGAAAACCTTGTCGATCTGGCGCAGGTCCTGACTGGACAGGCGCTGCTCGTCGAGAACGATGCGGTTGTCGATGAAGTGGCCCAGCAGGGTGTCGGAGACGGCAGCCGGCTGCTCGGCGATCTCCTTGAGCATGAAGTACTCGTGACCGCCCTTCTCAGCGGCCGAGGCATCCCAGTCGACGTGGAAGCGTCGGGCGGAAGCGTGGTCCGGGTTGCCGGCGAAGTCGGTGATGCGGTAGCCATCCGCAGTGACGACGACGGCCTGGTCCTGGCCGAGTTCGACGGCCTCGCGGGTGTGCTCAATGAACGCCGTGACGTCGGAGCCGACGAACATCTCGCCCTCGCCGATTCCGAGCACCAGGGGCGTGGATCGCCGAGCGGCGACGATCGTGCCGGGGTCGTCGGCGTGGGCGAAGACCACCGTGAAGTGTCCCTCTAGCCTGCGCAGCGCCGCCAGTACCGAGGCCGGGAAGTCTCCCGCCGTCTCACCGAGTGCGTACTCGCGTGCGACTAGGTGGACCGCGACCTCGGTGTCGGTATCGCTGGCGAACTCCACCCCGAGACCCTCCAACTCAGCACGCAGCGCGGCGAAGTTCTCGATAATGCCGTTGTGGACCACCGCGACCTTTCCGGTCGCATCCCGGTGCGGATGGGCGTTGCGGTCAGTAGGCCTTCCGTGGGTAGCCCAGCGGGTATGCCCGATCCCGGTAGATCCGATGAGGCGGTCGGCCCCGGCCTCGGCAAGGGCTGCCTCGAGGTTCGCGAGGCGGCCCGCCCTGCGAAAGACGGTGAGCCCTCCCTGGCCGTCGACCAGCGCAACGCCGGCCGAGTCGTACCCGCGGTACTCCATCCGACGGAGCGCGTCAATGACGATGCCGCAGGCAGGCCGGTGCCCGACGTAGCCAACGATTCCGCACATAGCCGACCAGCGTAGTGCAGGAACACGTCGGTCCCCGGTGTACTACGGTCATCGAGTGGCCCGCACGAGGAAACTCTATGCCGCGCTGACCCATCGTGGCCCACACCGGGTGATGCGCGGCGACCTGGCCTTTGCCGGAGTGCCGGGCGTCGTCTACACCCCCGCCGCCGGTAAGAATCTGCCCGCCGTGGCGTTCGGTCACGACTGGGTCACACCGGCGCAGCGCTATTACGGAACGCTGGAGCATCTGGCGTCGTGGGGCATCGTTGCCGCGGCCGCCAACACCGAGACGGGCCTGGCGCCGTCGGTGCTCAATCTTGCCTATGACCTGGGCACGGTCTGCGACATCGTCGCAGGCGTGCGGCTGGGCACCGGTGATATCAGCGTGCACCCGGCCAAACTCGGCGTCGCGGGCCACGGTTTCGGGGCATCGGCGGCGGTGTTCGCGGCGGCGGGCATGGCGGTCACACCGAGGGCGGTGGTCGCGGCGTACCCGACGATCACTCGGCCATCCGCTGAGCAGCCGGCGTCGACGCTGAAGGCGCCAGGGCTGATCCTGATGAACCCCGGGGATCCCATGACGCTGCAGTCCAATGCCATGGAGTTGTCGCGCGTGTGGAAGACCGCCACGCTGCGCGCCACCCCCAAAGCTCAATCCGGGGGCCTACCCGAGGGCCGTCGACTCGCTTCGGTCGTGGGGCTGCCCGGGCCGGACCGCGGCTCGCAGAAGACCGTTCGGGCTCTGCTCACGGGCTACCTGCTCTACACGCTCGCCGGGGAAAAGGAGTTCAAGGACTTCGCCGACGCCGAGGCCGATCTGCCGAAGGCGCCCGTGCTGGATCCGTTCGCCGACGATCCGGTAGATCTACCGGACAAGGTGGTCGCGCTGCTGAAACCGTAGGCCGGGCAGGTGTATACCTGGTGAATGCAGCAGCCGATGCGAACAGGCATCTTTCTCAGCTATGCCGGCGGGTTCCTCGATGCGGTCGACGAGGTAGTCGAACTTGAGAAGATCGGCGTCGATATCGCTTTGGTCGCCGAGGCGTACTCCTACGACGCAATCAGCCAACTGGGGTTTCTCGCGGCCCGGACGTCCCGGATCGAGCTGGGTACCGGCGTCGTTCCGATCTACACCCGCACTCCCGCGCTCATGGCGATGACGGCCGCGGGGCTCGACTATGTGTCCGGCGGTCGGTTCCGGCTGGGCCTGGGCACGTCGGGGCCACAGGTCGTGGAGGGCTTTCACGGGGTACCGTTTGACGCGCCGCTGGGCCGCACCCGCGAGTTTGTCGAGATATGCCGTCAGGTCTGGCGGCGCGAGCGGGTCAACTATGACGGGAAGCATTACCAGGTTCCGCTGGCAGCTGAACGCGGCACCGGACTCGGGAAATCCCTGAAGCTGATCAATCATCCAGTTCGGGAACGCATTCCGATCACCATCGCCGCGTTGGGGCCGAAGAACGTCGAGCTGACCGCGGAGATCGCCGAGGGATGGCAGCCGGTGTTCTTCTATCCGGAGAAGGCCGACGAGGCCTGGGGGGATGCCCTGCGGTCCGGAACCGCCAAACGCGATCCGGCTTTGGGTCCGCTCGACGTGATGGCCAGCGCGAGCCTGGCGATCGGTGAAGACGTGGATGACCGATTAGCTTGGGCCAAACCGCAATTGGCGCTCTACATCGGTGGTATGGGTGCCCGGGGCAGAAATTTCTACCACAACCTCGCCACCCGCTACGGATTCGGCAAGGTAGCTGACCACATCCAGAACCTCTACCTGGCGGGAAAGAAGACCGAGGCCATTGCGGCGGTCCCCGACGAGCTAGTGCGCCAAGTGTCGCTGGTGGGTCCGCGGGGGTTCGTCAAGGAGCGGGTTGCCGCGTTTGCCGCTGCTGGCGTGACCACCCTGCTGGTCCATCCGCTCTCGGGTGACCGGAGCGAAACCGTGGCATTCGTCGAAGAATTGCAGTCTCTGCTGCCCTGATGGAATCGGGTGTCACCAAATAAGGACCAATGGCCCCTGCCGCCGCCACCGCAAGCGCGTTTAATGGACTCATTGCCGATGTCGAGGTAGGAGAACACGATGTCAGCCCATCCGAAGCGTCACGGAATAGTTGTCGGCGTCGATGGATCGGCGCCCTCGAACGCTGCAGTCGCATGGGCGGCGCACGACGCAGCGATACGCAAGATCCCGCTCACGCTGGTACACGTCACCGCACCGGCCGCGGCGGCCATGTCGGCGGGGGTGGCTGCGCCGTCGTTGATCGCAATGCCGGTGATCGACGACTACATTCGATGGCAGCAGGAGAACGCAGAACAGGTCATCGAAGACGCCCACAAGATCGCCGCAGCCACCGATCCGGGCGGTCTCGAAGTACAGACCAAGATCCTCTCCCGCTCGCCCACGCCCGCGCTGCTCGAACTGTCCACCGATGCCGAGTTGCTCGTCGCGGGATGCCGGGGACAGGGCGCGGTGGACCGAACGCTATTGGGCTCGGTCAGTTCCGGTTTGGTGCATCACGCGCACTGTCCGGTCGCGATAATCCACGATGAGGAAATACCGTCCGCGCAAGCGCCGGTCTTGGTGGGCGTCGACGGATCGCCTACCTCGGAGCGGGCGACAGAGTTCGCCTTCGATGAGGCCTCCCGCCGCGGTGTTGAGTTGGTCGCGCTGCATGCGTGGAGCGACATGCCGATACTGGGTTTCCCGAGTATCAATTGGTCGCCGGCCGAGACGGAGAACATCAAGTCAGCCGAAAAGGAGGTCCTGGCCGAGCGTCTTGCGGGCTTTGCCGAGCGCTACCCGAACGTGTCGGTGCGCCGTGTGGTCGTGGCGGATCGGCCGTCGTATCAGCTCCTCAAGCACGCGGAATCCGCCCAGCTCGTTGTTGTCGGCAGCCATGGTCGTGGCGGATTCGCAGGCATGCTGCTGGGTTCAGTCGCCAACGCGGTGGTGAATTCCGCATGTGTGCCCGTCGTCGTCGTGCGCAAGGTGTAGAACCGGCTAGACATCCCGGCTGTCCCCATCGCGTCACGCGCGTTTCAGCGCCGCCGTCCGGATGAGGTTGGCTTCTCGCCGTCGGTTGCCGGGCCCGGTTCTGCGGCCTCGACCGGGCCCCACCGCCCAACTACGGCATACGCCCCAGGAACGCGCCAGAACGTGGTAAACAAACATGGTAGAGAGAAGCACGGTCGAGGGAAGACAATGCGCCCGGCGAGCACGTCACGCGTAGCGGCCGGGTCGGTTGCTGTTGTCGCAGCAATCGCGCTTGCGGCACCTATCCTGGCCCAACCGATGGATCAAATCCCTGGAAATGGCGTCTTTCAGGTGGGGACTGATATCGCGCCAGGGACCTACCAGACTCAGGGGCCGTCGAATCCGCTGATTATCGTGCTCGGACGAGTGTCACCGCTCTCCTCGTGCTCGTGGTCGACACACAGCACACCGGAGGCGGGCAATGGCGACATCGTCGCGGCCAACACCTCCATGGGACCGATGTACGCCACGATCCCGCCAACGGTCGCGGCGTTCGAGACGATGAACTGTCTTCCCTGGGTACGGGTCTCATGAGGGCGCGGTGCGCCGCCGCCAGTCGCGCAGTGCCGGATCCCGGCGGGCTCATCTGGCTAGACCCTCGCGGAGCAACAGTATTGTTTTCTGCATGTTGGTCGAACGCCTGCTTCCCGCCGGGGAGGCACGCGAGCTGATCGAGCTCGCCCGACAGATCTGCGCCAAGGTTCTGGACCCGATCGTCGACCGCCACGAAAAGGACGAAAGCTATCCGGCGGACGTCTTCGCCACCCTCGGCAAGGTCGGGTTACTCAGCCTGCCCTACCCCGAAGACTGGGGCGGCGGGGGCCAACCCTATGAGGTCTATCTGCAAGTGCTCGAGGAGCTTGCGGCCAGCTGGGCCGCCGTCGCGGTGGCGGTCAGCGTGCACAGCTTGTCCTGCCACCCTCTGATGGCCTTCGGCACCGACGAGCAACAACAGCGCTGGCTTCCCGACATGCTGGGCGGAGCGACAGTCGGCGCCTACAGCCTCTCCGAACCGCAAGCAGGCTCAGATGCCGCCGCCCTGACCTGCAAAGCCACCGCGACGAACAGCGGATACCGGATCGACGGGACCAAGGCATGGATCACGCACGGAGGAGTCGCTGATTTCTACGACCTGTTCGCCCGTACCGGCGACGGCCCACAGGGCATCTCCTGTTTCCTCGTTGCCAAGGACACCCCCGGCCTTACCTTCGGCAAGCCGGAGGAAAAGATGGGTCTGCACGCCGTTCCCACGACCACAGCCCACTATGACGACGTTTTTCTCGACTCGAGTCGACGGATCGGGGCAGAAGGGCAGGGTCTCCAGATCGCCTTCAGTGCACTGGATTCCGGACGTCTCGGTATCGCTGCGGTAGCGACCGGCCTGGCCCAGGCTGCACTTAACGAAGCGGTTGCGTACAGCCAAGAACGAAAAACTTTCGGCCGCAGGATCATCGATCATCAAGGACTGGCATTCGTTCTCGCCGACATGGCCGCCGCGGTCGACTCCGCACGGGCCACCTACCTCGACGCGGCACGGCGCCGTGATGCGGGGATGGGCTACTCACGCGAGGCCTCGGTAGCCAAGCTCGTCGCCACCGACGCCGCAATGAAGGTGACAACCGACGCTGTTCAGGTGTTCGGCGGCGCCGGCTACACCCGCGACTACCGCGTCGAGCGGTACATGCGGGAAGCGAAGATCATGCAGATCTTCGAAGGCACCAATCAGATTCAGCGTCTGGTAATCAGCCGGCACCTGGCCCGTTGACCCCCGACATCATCTAGGCGACGACTCCGAACCCGAAAGTACAAGGACACCAGAAACACCCCTACCCCAGACAATCCGAGCCTGTGGGGCTACTCCAGCGGATCTCCCACCTGGGGTAGTTCATCGGCGGCGATCGCACACGGCGTCTGCTCAGCCACCACCGGATCGGTGGCCGCGAGGTCGGCAGGTGGCAGCGGCTCGGCGGCTGGCGGCGCAGGCAACGGGGCCGGTGCCGAATCGGAAGCTACCTCGTGGAGGCTGTCGACAGGGCCGTCGACTGTTTCGTCGTCAGATTGTTCCCCCGCGCCGGCCTCGCCTTCTGACTCTTCGCCATCCGACTCGTCGGCACCTGACTCGTCATCTGGCTCGTCGTCATCTGACTCCCGGCCATCCGGCTCGTCGTCGTCTGGATCGGCGTCGAACTGGGAGTCGCCCAGACCCGGCTCCATGTCCGTGAAGCTGTCCAGGCCCCCTGGTAAGCCACTCAATGTATCGGCGAATCGCTGACCAAACCCCGACAGCCCGCTGCCGAAGTCCGGCATTCCAGATCCCAATCCAGCCAGAGGTGTCATGGGGGGTACGGCCGGACCCACCGGCGTTTCCGGAGACGGTGGGTGCGGTTCTGTGGCGGCTGGGACCATCGGCACCGGTGGCGCCGATGGCGTCGGTGGCGCCGATGGCGTCGCGGGAATCGCAGTCCACGCCGAGGGGCCGCTCATCCCCGGAGCTGCCCGATCATCAGCGGACACGACCGAGGGACGTCCCTCCTCGGGCGCAGCTTCTGACTGGGCAGGCAACCGGCTCCACGTTGGTCCCAGATCACCTGGCACGTCAAACTCCGGTTGATGTTCAGCCATCAGCTCGGTAGTTGCGCGCTGATACGCATCGGCCGCCGTGGACGCCGCAGTGTGCATCGCCGTGAGCCAATCGCGACGAATGCTGCTGTCCACAAATGGTTTCACTGCCTGATCTACCAGCTCGGCGGCTGCCGACCGATCACCCACCCCTGTCGTCACCGTCGCGGCAGCGGCCAACCACTCCGCTCGGTGGGCCTGCGGACGCCCTTCGATCGCGATGACCGCATCGACTTTGGTATCCACCGCCTGCCACAGGTTCTCGCGCAATGCGCACAGGGCGTCCGCGGCCGTGCGCAACGCCGCCGCTGCACTGGCCGACGCTTCACCGTGGCGGCGGAGGAAGTCACGGCATGCCTGGGCGCCGACGCCCTGCCACACTGCCGACAGCATCGACAGCTGCCGCTCCTGAAGCGCCAACGCATCCAGCGCGGCGCGGTGCGCATCGTCGAAGGCGAGGCAGTCACTGTGCAGCGCAGCCAAGTCCATGCCCTCCTCGCTGCCATACCAGTCGTGTACCTGGCGTGCGTGCATGGTCAGTTCGGGATGCCGGTAGCCGAGCTGATGACACGCCCACACGTAGTGCTGCAGGTTCGCGACCGCGGGCAAGCCCTCGGCCAATCGTGAAGGGACGTCGCGTTCCATCGATTGGGCCTACCCCACCCGCCCGGCGGCTCTCGCGTCGGCATCCTGGTATCGGTCTGCCGACGAGTGCAGCGCGATCGCGATCTCACTGGCCGCCCGCGCCCACTGTCGCAGCGGTGCGACCACGTCATCGAGCGCGGCGCGGAGTGCGACCCCGTGCGCCACATAGGCGCGTCCAGCGCACGCACCTCCGAATGCCGGATCACTCAGATGAGTTCGCGCAGCGCCGTCGATAATCATCGCCGCGGTTTCGTAGTCGCGCGCGATGGCGCGCAGTGCCCCTAGATCGACGCGGGCCGCGCCAATGTGTCCCATATCAAGTTGGACGCCCGCCAGGCCGTATCGGTTCCCAACGGATACTCTGGACGCTCAGCGCTGGGCACTGACCGATTCAGCGACCCGCACTGCCATCTGCCGAGCGGTATCCTCGTCGGCAGCCTCCACCATCACCCGGACCATCGGTTCAGTTCCCGAGGGCCGCAACAGGATCCGTCCGCTATCGCCCAGTTCAGCTTCTGCCTGAGCCACCGCGTCGCGCACTGACGGAGCGTCGGCAACTGTTGCCTTGTCGGACACTTCGACGTTGATCAGTACCTGTGGCAGCGTCCGCATCGGCTCGGCGAGTTCGGCGAGGCTTCGACGTGTCTGGGTCATCCGGGCCATCAACCGCAGCCCGGTCACGATGCCGTCCCCGGTCGTGCCGAACGCAGGCAACACCAGATGACCTGACTGCTCCCCACCGATCGAATACCCGCCTGCCCGCAGTTGCTCCAGGACATAGCGATCCCCGACGCCGGTGGTCTGGACTTCGATACCCGCGGACCGCATCGCCAGATGGAGCCCCATATTGCTCATCACCGTCGCCACCAGGGTATCGGCGACGAGCTCACCGGCTTCATGCATGGCCAGTGCCAACACCACCATGATCGCGTCGCCATCAACGATGCGGCCTTGGCCGTCCACGGCCAGGCACCGGTCGGCATCGCCGTCGTGGGCCAGCCCCAGGTCGGCGCCGTGAGACACCACCGCCGAGCGCAATGACTGCATGTGTGTCGAGCCGCAGCCGTCGTTGATGTTCAGCCCGTCGGGCTCGGCGTGGATCGCGATGACGTTGGCGCCGGCCGCCCGGTATGCCTGAGGCGCCGCAGTCGATGCGGCACCGTGAGCGCAGTCGACGACGACCGTCAGGCCATCCAGTCGCGTGGTCGCGGCCTTACCCACGTGACGCAGGTAGCGATCGAGCGCGTCGTCGGCATCGACAACTCGTCCTAGACCGGCACCGACGGGTCGAGATCCCGGGCCCTGCTGAATCAGCTCCTCGATTCGATCCTCAGTGCCGTCGTCGAGTTTGTGACCGCCGGGACCGAAAATCTTGATGCCGTTGTCGGGCATCGGGTTGTGCGACGCGGAGATCATCACACCGAAGTCGGCATCGTATGCGTTGGTCAAATAGGCCACGGCGGGGGTGGGCAGGACTCCTACCCGCAACGCGTCGACGCCCTCGCTGGCCACCCCGGCGATCACGGCGGCCTCCAGCATCTCACCGCTGGCCCGCGGGTCGCGTCCGACCACGGCGACGCGCCTGCGGGTCTCGCCGGCCCTCAGGAGCCGTCGGGCCGACGCCGCCCCCAGTGCCATCGCCAGTTCCGCGGTCAGGTCCTGGTTGGCGACCCCACGCACCCCGTCGGTACCGAAAAGTCGAGCCATGCTGACAACCTCTCACAAATACCGGTTTGAGCTCTCGCAAACACTGGTTTGATACCCCCGCCAGACCCGCAGTACGGTCGAACGACCGACGCCCGGCCACTCGCGTCGCGAGGAGACCGGGCGCCAGGGCGTGGTTCGATCAGCGCTTGCTGTACTGAGGCGCCTTGCGGGCCTTCTTGAGACCGTATTTCTTGCGCTCGATGGCACGGGGGTCGCGTGTGAGGAACCCCGCCTTCTTGAGTGCCGGCCGGTCCTCGGGCTGCACGATGATCAGCGCCCGCGCGATGGCCAGACGCAATGCACCAGCCTGACCGGACGGCCCGCCGCCGTCCAGGTGGGCGTATACGTCGAAGCTCTCCAGTCGGTCGACTGTCACCAACGGGGCCTTGATGAGCTGCTGATGCACCTTGTTGGGGAAGTAATTCTCCAACGTACGGCCGTCGAGGTTGAACTGGCCGGTTCCAGGAACCAAGCGCACCCGGACCACAGCCTCCTTGCGCCGACCGACGGTCTGGATCGGACGATCCAGCACGATGGGCTCACGTGGGGCCGCTGCAGCCTGGACGACGGTCTCGGTTTCTGTCGTCGCCACGGGTTCAGGGGTTTCGGTCACTGGGCCACCTGCTTGATCTCGAATGGAATTGGCTGCTGGGCGGTGTGCGGGTGCTCTGCACCGACATAGACCTTCAGCTTTTTCTGCATCTGGCGGCCGAGCTTGGTGTGCGGAAGCATGCCCACGATCGCCCGCTCGACGACACGGTCGGCGTGCTTGGCCATCTCGTCGCCGAGTGCCCGTTTGCGCAGCCCGCCGGGATAACCCGAGTGGCGGTAGGCGAACTTCTTCTGGAGCTTGTCGCCGGAAATAGCGACCTTATCTGCGTTGATGACGATGACGAAGTCACCACCGTCGACGTTGGGCGTGAATGTCGGCTTATGCTTGCCGCGCAGCAGCTTGGCTGCTTCCACGGCGAGCCGGCCGAGCACCACGT
>CAZCHU010000031.1:0-7869 GCA_964498215.1 uncultured Mycobacterium sp.
ACATCCCATAACCCCACGGGAACATGCCGCCCATCGCCCCGGGTGCCAGGACCGAGGGCCTGGTATCGATCTGGACGTTGCCCGGCGACTCGCACACCGTGGTTGAACCGCCCTCGAAGCCACCGCCGGCCTCGGTCTGTTCGCAGCTCGGTTGGGCGAGGGCCGCGGGTGCCGTCGCGATGGCGAGTGAGGCCCCACCTGCAACGAGTAGGGCGGCGAGGGTACTCATCGGAGCCTTCATCTCAGAATCCTTCCAGCGTGGACTTCCTTATAGCGTACAGACCGTCGTTAGAAACAGGAGACTATCCGTCGCCGGCAAAAAGAGTCGAGCAAACCTCGGCCGGAACCGGTAGGCGATTCATCACGTGGCCAGCAGCGCCGCGGCGGCGTGCAATCGGGCCGTCACCATCAGAATCCGTCCGGCATGACTAGCGCCTAGCGTACAGACCCTTGCCCGTTATGAGAGGTAAGCCCAGTGCCGTGACGATGCCTGGCTGGGCGCTGACCACAGCGGGAATCGCATTCACCACCCGGGCGGCCGTCGCCACCAGGCCCGCATAGTTGTGATCGCCGTTGGCGCTGCTCAGGCACAGATCAAGCGCATACGACGGTTCGCCGGTGATCTCGATCCGATAGCAGCCGCCAGGCTGCGCGGGCTGCGGCCAGTCGGGGCAGAGATCGTCGCGTAGACGCGTGACGTGTTCAAGCACGACCGCGGCGTCGCCGTCCTTCATCCCGCGCACCTCGAACCGCATGGCGGCAGTGGTGCCTTTCTCGATGTGACCGGCAGCGATGTCGAAGTCCTCCGGAGCCGGGACGCGAACGTGGGTCTCGGTGACCTCGTCGAGTTCGATTCCCAGACCCGAGGCCAGCTGTCGCACCACTGAGCCCCACGCCAAACTCAGCACGCCGGGCTGCAGCAGCATCGGTGTCTCGTCGAGTCGGCCGCCGAAGCCCATGACGTCGAACATCACCGTCGCGCTGTCGTAGGTGTCGTAGTTGATGATTTCCATGCAGCGGATCTGCTGGATGCTCTGGCAGGTCCCGGCCAGCGCCATCGGCAGCAGGTCGTTGGCAAAACCCGGGTCGATGCCGTTGACGAAGAGGGACGACGATCCGGTTTTCGTGGCTTCCTCGATCGGTGTGACCAGTTCGTCGGGCAGCACCTTCCACGGGTGCTGCAAGAACACCGCGCTGCTGCCCACGACGTTGACCCCCGCGGCCAGGATGCGCCGGTAGTCCTCGAGCGCCTCCGGCAATCGGTTGTCGGCCATCGCGGTGTAGACAGCGCATGCAGGTTCCGTGGCCAGGACGGCATCGAGGTCGGTCGTCGCCAAGATGCCGGTCGAATCCTGAAGTCCAGCAAGCTCTGCGGCGTCCTTACCGGCTTTGGAATCAGAGGAGACCCACACCGCGGTGAGTGTGAACCTCGGGTCGGTGATCAGTTGGGTCAACGCGTGCTTGCCGACGTTTCCGGTGCCGATAGCGGCGACCGGGATGGGGTCGGGGAGGCTCATGACGGTGTCCTTACAGGTCGGGAATCGGGAGGTCGAGGTTGGGAAAGGTGATCCCGCCGTCCACCTCAAGTGTCTTGCCGGTCAGGTAGCTGCCTGCCGGTGAGGCGAGATAGACCGCGGCGGCGGCGATGTCGACGGGGTCGCCGAGTCTGCGCAGCGGGGTGGCCCGCTCCATCTGGGTGCGAAGATCGTCGTTGTTGGCCACGATGTCCAGTGCCGAGGTGAGAATCGATCCTGGGGCGATCGCGTTGACTCGGATGCGCGGCGCCAGGTCCAGAGCCGACAGCCGGGTGTAGTGAGCGAGGGCGGCCTTCGCGGTGCCATACGCGGCGAAACCGCGGCCGGAAAGTCTGCCCATGGTCGAGGTGATGTTGATGATGCTGCCGCCTCCAGAGTGCGTCAGCATCAACGGTGCGGCTGCTGCCGTCAGGGCGTGCGCTGTGGCGACGTTGAAGGTGAAGGCGTCGCTCAGGTCCTTGGCCGTCGTGTTCAACAAGGCGTTCGGCATGGTGCCGCCGACATTGTTGACGATGATGTCTAGTTTGCCGAAAGCCTCGACGGCCGCGGCCGCGAGCTTGGCCGTGTCGTCAGGGCGAGCCAGGTCGGCGACGACGACATGGGCGCTGCGGTCGATGTCGCTGATCTGCGCGGCGACCTCCTCGAGCTGTGAGCGCGTCCGCGCTGCGATCACCACGTCAGCACCTGTTTCGGCGAAGGCGAGGGCGATGGCGGCGCCAAGCCCACGGCCCGCTCCGGTGACCACCGCTACCTGCCCGTCAAGCCGGAACCTGTCGAGAATCATGTGGCGCTACCTCCCTTGTCGCGGGTCACGCTGCCAAGGTGCATTGGTTCAGCCTAGGGGATTTTTGTAACGCGTTCTAATGGTCCTTGCGCGCCTTCACGCTGGCTTCGAGTTTGGCCAGGAGGTCGGAGACATCCTCGGTGGCGTCGAGTTGTTGGGGGTCACCTTCAGGGGTGAATGCTTCGCCACCGTCGAGTTTCGACTGAATCAGTTCCACCAGGTGTTCCTGGTAGTCGTCGTGATATCGGTCGGGGTTGAAGTCGTCGGTCATCGAGTCGACGACTTGGCCGGCCATCTTGAGCTCGGCCGGCTTGACCTCGACGTCCTTGTCCAGCACCGGGAAGTCGGGGTCGCGGATTTCGTCCGGCCACAACAGGGTGTGGACAACCATTACATCGCGCTTGCCGAAGTCCTTGACGCGCAGTGCCGCCAGCCGGGTCTTGTTACGCAGGGCGAAATTGACGATGGCAACCCGGTCGGTCTCCATCAGCGTTTTGGCAAGCAGTACATAGGATTTCGTGGACTTGCTGTCGGGCTCGAGGAAGTAGCTTCTGTCGTACATCATCGGATCGATGTCGCCGGCCGGCACGAACTCCAGCACCTCAATTTCGCGGCTGCGCTCCTCGGGGAGGGTGGCGATGTCTTCATCGGTGATGATCACGGTCTGGCCGTCATCGGAGTCGTAGGCTCTCGCGATGTCGCGGTATTCGACGACTTCGCCGCACACCTCGCACACCCGCTTGTATCTGATACGGCCGTTGTCCTTGGCGTGCACCTGGTGGAACCTGACGTCATGGTCCTCGGTGGCGCTGTAGACCTTGACCGGCACGTTGACCAGTCCGAAAGCGATCGAACCCTTCCAGATAGATCGCATCAGCCCAGTATCGCCGATGACGCGGCCGCATCGCGGCTGGCGCGGTCGGGTAGCGCGGCGCCGGCGCGCGCCACCGTCAAAGCAGCGGTTAACGCTGCCGCTCGCAGTGCCGATGTCAGCGCTTCCGTCCCGATGCCGCTCAACTGGGTTCTGCGGTCGGCACCCAGCAGCTGCAGCGTCCACAGGGCGTCGATCAACCCGGTCATGAATGCGTCGCCCGCGCCGACAGTGTCCACCACATCCACATTGAACGCGGGTACCCGCACCGTTCCCTGCGCACACTTGCCCAAAGCTCCTTCGTCGCCCATCGTGACCACCACGATTGACGGGCCGAGCGCCAGCCATGCGGTCGCGATCTGCTCGGGCGTACGGGTCGGATCGATCCAGTGCAGGTCTTCCGCGCTGGCTTTGACAACGTCTGCACGTTCGAGCAGACGGTCGATGCGGGCGCGTGCCGAATCCTCGTCGGCGATCAGCGCCGGACGGATATTGGGGTCGAACGTCAGGGTGGCGGACAGATGATAGGCATCGGCCAGCGCCGCGGTTGCCAGGCAGCCAGGCTCCAGCACGGTGGCGAGCGAGCCGGTATGCACCACGAGAGGGGGTGCCACCTCCGGCGTGCCGGTCAACTGCCATTCGATGTCGAAGGTGTAGGACGCCGAACCGCCGGCGTCCAGCGTGGCGCGAGCGGTGGGGGTACGCACGGCGTCCTGACTTCCCGAAACGAGTTGCACACCTGCGGATTCCGCGTAGTCACGGATTCGTAGGCCACGGGCGTCGTTGCCGATATGGGTGAGAAAGTCGACCGGTCGGCCCAGTCGTGACAATCCGACCGCAACGTTGAGGGGGCTGCCGCCGACGTGCTCGGTCTCTGCCACACCAGACCGCTCGGTGCTGGATGGTCGCTCGACGACGTCGATCAGCGCCTCACCGATGACCAGTGCCCTCATCGTCTTGACGGTACCGGCACCCGGAAGGACTGCACGCCTTATACCTTGGATCTGTGCCGGAAAGGGTCGACTGCTACGGCCGGGTGACGCTGACGAACCCGGACAAGGTGCTGTACCCGGCCACCGGAACGACCAAAGCGGCAATCTTCGACTACTACGTCAACGTTGCTGAAGCCATGCTGCCCCATATCGCGGGCCGGCCGGCGACGCGCAAACGGTGGCCCAATGGTGTCGAGGAAGCGTCGTTCTTCGAGAAGCAGCTGGCTTCCTCGGCTCCGGACTGGTTGTCACGCGGCAGTATCGCGCACAGATCGGGCACCACCACCTATCCGGTGATCGACAGTGTCGAGGGGTTGGCGTGGATCGCGCAGCAGGCCGCCCTGGAAGTGCATGTGCCGCAATGGCGGTTCCTGGAGGCCGGGGGTGACGCTGTGGGTCCGGCAACACGGATCGTTTTCGACCTCGACCCGGGTGAGGGCGTCGGGATGGAGCAACTGTGTCGGGTCGCCCGTGCGGTGCGCGACCTGATGACCGATATCGGCCTGAAGACGTTCCCGTTGACCAGCGGCAGCAAGGGACTGCACCTGTATGTTCCGCTGCCGGATCCGATCACTTCGCGGGGCGCGTCGGTGCTGGCCAAGAGAGTGGCGCAACAGCTGGAGGAGACCATGCCCAAACACGCCACCGCGTCGATGGCCAGGACCCTGCGGGCGGGCAAGGTGTTTCTGGATTGGAGTCAGAACAATGCAAGCAAGACCACAATCGCGCCGTACTCGCTGAGAGGGCAGCAGTACCCGACCGCGGCCGCCCCCCGGAGGTGGGAAGAGCTGGACGACCCGCAGCTGAGTCAGCTGGCCTTCGACGAGGTACTCGACCGGCTGCATACCGACGGGGATCTTCTTGCCGGCCTTGATCCAGTGTCGTGGGCTGCGCGGCCGGGTGATCACGCGCTGCCGGCCCACGACCGCCTGACCAACTACCGCAGCATGCGCGACAGCGCCAAGACACCCGAACCGGTACCCGTCGAGCCGCCGCGGCTAGGGCGCAACGACAGGTTCGTCATCCAGGAACACCACGCCCGCCGACTGCATTACGACTTTCGGCTAGAACGTGACGGCGTATTGGTGAGTTGGGCGGTGCCGAAGAATCTGCCCGATACACCGTCGGTCAATCACCTGGCGATACACACCGAGGACCATCCGATGGAGTACCTGAGCTTCTCCGGGAGGATCCCGCAGGGCGAGTACGGCGGCGGCACTGTGTCGGTGTGGGACACCGGCACCTACGAAACCGAGAAGTTCAACGACAACGCTCCGAATGGGCCGGACAAGGGCGGAGAGGTGATTGTCACGCTGCACGGCGAGAAGGTCGAAGGCCGCTACGCGCTGATCCAAACTGACGGCAAGAACTGGCTGGCGCACCGGATGAAGGAGCAGGAGCGGCTGACCGCCGCGGATATCGCCCCGATGCTGTCGACGGAAGGTTCTGTCCAGCGACTCACGAAGGAGCAGTGGGCATTCGAGGGAAAGTGGGACGGGTACCGGCTGATCGTCGAGGTCGACCGGGGCAAGCTGGCGCTGCGTTCCCGGCGGGGCCGTGACGTGACCAAGGAGTACCCGCAACTGCAGGCGCTGGCCGCCGACCTCGCCGATCACCACGTGATCCTCGACGGGGAAGTGGTCGCGCTCGATGAGTCCGGTGTGCCCAGCTTCCGCGAGATGCAGAATCGCGCCCGCTCCGCGCGGGTGGAATTCTGGGCGTTCGACATACTGCGCCTCGACGGCCGGTCGTTGCTGCGGGCCAAGTACACCGACCGCAGGCGCGTACTCAAGGCGCTCGCCGCCGGTGGCGGTCTGATCGTTCCCGACGGGCTGGATGGCGACGGACCCGAAGCCCTCGAATTCGCCCGGAAAAAGCGGTGGGAGGGAGTCGTCGCCAAGAAGCGGGACTCCACCTATCAGCCGGGTCGACGCTCGTCTTCGTGGATCAAGGACAAGATCTGGAACACCCAGGAGGTGGTGATCGGCGGTTGGCGCGCCGGAACCGGCGGGCGGACCAGCGGGATCGGTGCATTGATGTTGGGCCTTCCCGGCGAACACGGCTTGCAGTACGTCGGACGGGTCGGGACCGGCTTCACCGAGAAGGAGCTCACCGCCCTCAAAAAGACACTCGCACCGCTGGAAACCGACGAATCACCCTTCAGGACGGCGCTGCCGAAACAGGATGCCAAAGGGGTGACGTTCGTGCGTCCGGAGTTGGTGGGAGAGGTCCGCTACAGCGAGCGCACTTCAGATGGCCGGCTTCGCCAGCCGAGCTGGCGCGGACTACGCACCGACAAGGTTCCGGGCGAGGTCAACTGACCATAGTGAGTCAGCGTTTGTTCAGCATCGCTTCCTGCATACCCCGGGTAGCCAGTTCGTCGGCCAGTTCGTTGTCCGTCACTCCCGAGTGTCCCTTCACCCAGAACCACTCGACGTGGTGCCGCGCGCAGGCCGCCCGGAGGCGCTTCCAGAGGTCGACGTTTTTCACCGGCTGCTTGGCTGCGGTCTTCCAGCCGTTGCGTTCCCAGCCGAGGACCCACTTGGTGATGCCGTTGCGGACGTAGGTGCTGTCGGTGTACAGGTGCACCACGGCGGTTCTGGTCAGCGCCTCCAGCGCCATGATCGGCGCGGTCAACTCCATCCGGTTGTTGCTCGTCTGGCCGGATTCTCCACCGCACATTTCCCGGACGTGCTGACGGTGGCGCAGCACAGCCCCCCAGCCGCCGGGCCCGGGGTTGGGGCTGCATCCGCCGTCGGTGTGGATGACGACGACGTCCTCGGCCACTGAGTCGGTCATGCGCCGAGAATAGGCATTTTCTCCGGCAGCCGTGCTCAACGACGCGCGATTTCATCGCGATGCCGCCGACTCAGCGCGGCGATCGTCCGAGAAAGGTGTGCACGATGTTGTGCTGCCAGCCGGGCACAGTGTCACTGCGAACATCGACGAAGCCGTTGTGCTTCAGTCGTTCCCGGAATTGTGCGGCGCCGTCGAAACCGTTGACGCTGCGTCGAAGGTAGCGGTAGAGGGAGCTATCGCGGGAGCGGAGCCAGCCCGCGGGAATGATGATCGCGGTACTCACGGCGTTCCAGACGGCGGTGGCCGACCGGGAGTCGCGCACGGAGTACTCGTGCACGGCGAGGACCGCGCCGGGGCGCAGTAGCGCGCGCAGCGATTTCAACACGGGGTCGGGATCGGCGAGGTTGCGCACAAGGTAGGCGGCGAGAATACCGTCGAACGGTCCGGTCACTCCGGCCTCTGCAAGATCTTCGGCGCGGCTCTGCACGAATGTCACCGACTTCGGCCAGGCTTTGGCCTGGGCCTGGGTCAGCATCCCCGCCGAGCCATCGACAGCCACGATTTCGGCGTGTGGTGCGGCATCGAGCAATGCAGCGGTGGATGCCCCGGTACCGCAGCCGACGTCCAGCAGTCGCAGACCACGACCGTTGTCGGCTAACCGCATTCGAGCCGCCGATAGTCGCAGATGCTTGTGATAACCGGGGTTGGCACCGACGAGGGCGTCGTAGACGTCCGCCCCGCTGTCGAAGGCGCCCGGGATGTCGGGGGCGCCATCGTCGGCGTCGGCGTCGTCGGCGTCGTCGGCGGCGGGTGTACGGCCTGCGGTCATCGCATCCGACACTACCCAAACGCGGGCATCAGACCTTGCCGATGACGTTCTCGGCGAAC
>CAZCHU010000031.1:7969-29059 GCA_964498215.1 uncultured Mycobacterium sp.
TCCGACACTACCCAAACGCGGGCATCAGACCTTGCCGATGACGTTCTCGGCGAACATCTCCAGGTTACGGATCTTGGTGTCGAGCGGCTCGGTGTCCTGGCCCATGATGTAGGGGATCCGGAATCCCACAATGACGTCGGTCACCCCTTTGTCTTCAAGTCTCTTGATGCCGTCGGGGGTGTACGCATCGATGGATATGACGTGAATTTGGTAGGGCCCACTGCGACCCTGCTCTTCGCGGAACCGGTTGAGCTTCGTGATGAGTGCGTCGAGCTCTTCGGGGTCACCGCCGCCGTGCATCCAGCCGTCGTTTCGGGCGGCTCGTCGCAACGCGGCGTCAGCGTGCCCGCCGATGAGGATGGGAATCGGCTTCGACGGCGCGGGGGTCATCTTCGTTGCGGGAATGTCGTAGAACTCGCCGTGGTATTCGAAGTACTCGCCGGAGGTAAGGCCCCTGATGATGTCGATGCACTCATCCATCCGCTTACCGCGCTTGGCGAACGGCACGTTCATCAACTCGTAGTCTTCGGGCCAGGGACTAGTACCGACCCCCAGGCCGAGCCGATTGTCGAAGAGCGCCGCCAGTGAGCCAGCCTGCTTGGCTACCAGTGCCGGGGGGCGGATCGGCAGCTTGAGGACGAAGTGATTGAACTTCAGCGTCGTTGTCACGGCGCACAATGCGGCGGTGAGAACGAACGATTCGATGAACGCCTTGCCGTCAAGGAACTCGCGGTTGCCGTCCGGCGTATAGGGATAGCTGGAATCCGATTCCAAGGGGTAGGCGATGCTGTCGGGGATCGTCATCGCGTGATAGCCGGCGGCCTCGGCGGCTTTGGCCAGCGGGATGTAGTACGCCGGGTCTGTCATGGCTTCCGCGTAGGTGAACCGCACATCGCCTCCTTGTAGAGCTGAGACTGGCTACAGTAGCGGAACCTCAACCTCGACCCGACCGAGTTCGAACGGTGGCGTCCCGACGCCGACCACCGAGTAGGTCGACCACGGTGTGCGGTCGGTTATGCGGGCTGCGGCCGTGCGATGACCTATTGCGACGGTCACCTCCTGTGGTGGCCTTTCGCCGAAGTCGATATCGAAAAGCGTTCCCTGCCAGTGGTAATGACCGTCGATCGGGTCGATGTGACCGGTCAGCCGTACCCGTACGTGGTGGCTGTGACCATTGATGCGGACCGTGGCCGGTCCGTCATAAGCTGCGTCCTCTTGCGCGTCCTCGAGTGAGCTGACCTCGAACGCTGACCGAATTCTTCTGCCTGCCCGGCGCCAGTAGCGGCCGCGGAGGTGCGGCCGCCGGCTCGGGCGCTCGTTGAAATAGTGCTGGGCTCCTGACCTCAGCTCGATCCGAGTACTGCCAGTGAGGTCCAGGTAGGCCAGACACTTCGCGATATAGCCCTTCTGCGCGGCGATATCGGGTCCGGTCAACAGGAACAGGTTCGGAAAACCCTGCACGGCAACGCCGAGATACGGCTTGGAGCTGTCAGATCGGGACGGCTGGGGAGGTAGCGCACCGTCGGTCGCGATGATCACCCGGGCGTGGCGGTCACCGACCGTCCACGTGTGGGACGACTCGTCGAAGACGGCGCACTCGGATTCCGGCCGACTGACGTACAGCACGGTGTCGACGTCAGTCACAGGAAGCGGCTGCGCTTCCACATGCGCCGGGCGATCGGGCCCAGCAAGCCAACCTCTTCCAGAAACGACGCCAGCGGAGCGAAACCGAGCACCTGGACCTGGTGGCGGTGCGGGCTGGTGCGTGCCGCGCGACGGGCCTCCCGCGGATCCAGACCGGCGCGCCGATAAGGCACCGGATTGCTGAACAGGTGCTGGAAAAACGGCCCGGCCACACCGTTGATGTTGGCTACGAACATCTTCGGGATGCGGCGCAGGCGAGGGGCACGTTGACGCAGGCCGTCCCGGGCGAACTGGATGTGGCGCGCCTCCTCGGTGACGTGAATACGCATCAACCGTTGCACCATCGGCTGCAGTTCGGGGTCATCCATCATCTGCCGCTGTAGAGAGTCGAAGATTTCTTCGCCAATGAGCGCCGCGATCCACAGCAGCGAACCGCGGAAAGTGAACGGCAGCATGTTGATGATGATTCGCTGATAGGTCTTGGGGCGCACTGGCCTGGCGCCCAGCCGGTTGATCGCCTTGCCGAACATCACCATGTGCCGAGTCTCGTCGCCCAGCTCGGTCAGTTCGTAGTGGGTGGCCCGGGCCGTCGGGTCCTGGTGCATCATCTTGCGCAGCAGCGCCTGGTTGAGGATGTTCTCGAACCAGATTCCGGTCGAGAGCGTGTTGACGAGTTCCTGCCGGGAGAGCTCGATCTGCTGCTCGCGGGTCATGCTGTCCCATAAAGGTGTGCCGTACAGCGATACCGTTTTCGGCGGTAGGAAGAACTTGTCCGGCTCCAAGGGTGCGTCCCAGTCGATATCGACCACAGGTGCGTACGACTTCTTGACGGACCCCTTCAGCAAGCGCCCGGCGAATTCGTCGCGGGTCTTCCGGGCTGGCGCCGAGGTCGGCTTGGTCGGTGCCGTCATCGCGAATGTCCCTTCGTCGATGTCTGTGTATCGACGGTAAGGGCCTCGATCGCCGGATGTCAATACCCTCGGTACCGGATACCGTCGGTATCACCTGGTGCTGTGTTCGGGGCGGTGGCCCAGGTGGATCATGGAGGACATGGGTCCGTTTCTGCTGCGTGCTGCACTGACCGGGGTGGCGTTGTGGGTGGTGACGCTCGTCGTGCCCGGCATCAGCTTTGTCGGCGGCGACTCGACGGCGGCCAGAATCGGCATCATCTTCGTCGTGGCGGTGATCTTCGGCCTGGTCAACGCGATCATCAAGCCGGTCGTGCAGATCATCTCGATCCCTCTCTACGTGCTGACGCTCGGTTTGATACACGTTGTCATCAATGCGTTCATGCTCATGATCACGTCCTGGATCACCCGGCACACCACGCACTGGGGCCTGTTCATCGACAGCTTCTGGTGGACGGCGATCTGGGCGGCGATCGTCTTGTCGCTGGTGACGTGGTTGCTCTCGCTCGTCGTCCAGGCAGACTGACTGGCATGCCTGAACTGCCCGAGGTCGAAGCGCTCGCCGACCATCTGCGCCGCCACGCCGTCGGGCTGACCGTCGGCCGCATCGACGTTTCGGCTTTGTCGGCGCTCAAGACGTTCGACCCGCCGGTGTCCAGGCTCAACGGGCAGCAGGTGACCGGTAGCTGCCGGTGGGGCAAGTACCTCGGGTTGCAGGTGGCTGACCTCTACCTGATCACCCACCTGTCCCGGGCCGGCTGGCTGCGCTGGTCTGACAAGCTCGCCGCCGCCCCGCTCAAACCGGGCAAGGGGCCGATTGCGTTGCGGGTGCATTTGCGGCCCCCGGGTGAGGCCGGGTTGGATGCCCCCGCTGGGGAGGCTTCGGTCGGCTTCGACCTGACCGAGGCCGGCACCCAGAAGCGCCTGGCGGTGTGGCTTGTCGCCGACCCAACGGCAGTGCCACAGATCGCCGCACTCGGACCCGACGCCCTGGCTCTGACTCTTACGGACTTTGAAGCTGTGCTGCAGGGCAATTCGGGGCGGATCAAGACTGTCCTCACCGATCAGAAGGTGATCGCCGGCATCGGAAATGCCTACAGCGACGAAATTCTGCACGTCGCCAAGCTGTCGCCGTTCGCGACGGCGAACAAACTGACCGAAGCCCAACTCGCAGCACTACACGCCGCGATGATCGCTGTGCTCACCGATGCCGTGACCAGGTCGGTGGGCCAGCAGGCGGCGACGTTGAAGGGGGAGAAGCGCTCGGGGCTGCGGGTACACGCCCGGGCGGGGCTGCCGTGCCCGGAATGCGGTGACACCGTGCGGGAGGTGTCGTTCGTCGACAAATCTTTTCAGTACTGCCCGACATGTCAGACCGGGGGAAAGGTGCTCGCGGACCGAAGGCTGTCGCGGTTGTTGAAGTGAACCGGCCTGACCCAGCGCGTCACGGGTGGATCGCACTTGTCTAACTCGGTTATCCTGCCCGCATGATTCGGCAGAAGGTCTTGATCACCGGTGCGAGCTCGGGACTGGGGGAGGGGATGGCCCGCGCGTTCGCCGGCATGGGTCGCGACCTGGCACTGTGTGCGCGCCGGGTTGACCGGCTTGACCAGCTGAAGGCGGAACTGCTCGAGCGTCATCCGGGAATTACCGTGGCGGTTGCGGCGCTGGACGTCAACGATCACGAGCAGGTGCCCAAGGTCTTCGCTGAACTGAGCGAGGAACTTGGTGGCATCGACCGGGTCATCGTGAACGCGGGGATCGGCAAGGGCTACCCGCTGGGCGGTGGCAAGCTCTGGGCCAACAAAGCCACGATCGAGACCAACCTCGTCGCGGCCCTGGTGCAGATCGAGACCGCGCTGGAGATCTTCAAGGCGGCGGGCACCGGACATCTGGTACTGGTGTCGTCGGTGCTCGGCAACGTCGGTGTGCCCGGGCATAAGGCCGCCTACTCCGCAAGTAAGGCGGGCATCACGTCGCTGGGTGAGTCGCTGCGCGCCGAGTACCCCTCCGGTCCGATCAGGATCACTGTGCTGGAGCCCGGCTACATCGAGTCCGAGATGACCGCCAAGGCCGGTAAGACGATGTTGATGGTGGACAACGAGACCGGGGTAAAGGCGATGGTGGAGGCGATCGAGAAGGAGAAGGGGCGCTCCGTCGTCCCGGGATGGCCGTGGTGGCCGATAGTCGAGCTGATGAAGCTGATGCCCCCGCGGTTCACCAAGCGTTTCGCGTGACACGCGTCGGCCATGGCGAACCTACGTAACGCTGTGGCGGAAAACTGCCCGCGAAATCGCCATAGCGTTACGCAGCTGAGCGGAGTCAGGGGGTTCGACCTCGTTCGGTGCGGTAGCGACGCACCAGGGAGTCGGTCGACGAATCCGACTGCTCGGCGGGTGACGCGGCGCTGGTGATCACCGGCAGCAAGGCTTTGGCCTGCGTCTTGCCCAGCTCGACACCCCACTGATCGAACGAATCGATTCCCCAGATGACGCCTTCGACGAACACCTGATGTTCGTAGAGTGCGATCAGCTGACCGACCGCCGAGGGTGTCAGCTTGGTCGCCAGAATCGATGTGGTGGGCCTGTTGCCCGGCATCACTTTGTGCGGCACGATCTCGGGCGGGGTCCCTTCCGCGGCTATCTCCTGGGCTGTCTTGCCGAATGCGAGCACCTGGGTCTGAGCGAAGAAGTTACTCATGAGCAGGTCATGCATGCTGCCTGCGCCGTCGGCGGTGGGCAAGTCATCGGTGGGCTCGCTGAACCCGATGAAGTCGGCGGGAACGAGCCGGGTGCCCTGGTGCAGCAGCTGGTAGAAGGCGTGTTGGCCGTTCGTCCCCGGCTCCCCCCAGAAGATCTCCCCGGTGTCCGATGCGACCGGTGTGCCGTCGGCACGTACCGACTTGCCGTTCGACTCCATCGTCAGCTGCTGAAGGTAGGCCGCGAACCGGGACAAATCGTTCGAATACGGAAGCACCGCCCGAGTCTCGGCGCCGAAGAAGTTGTTGTACCAGAACCCGATCAAGCCGAGCAGCACCGGAGCATTGGCCTCCAGGGGTGCCGACCGGAAGTGCTCGTCGACAAGGTGGAATCCGGCGAGGAACTCGCCGAACCGCTCCCGGCCGATCACCGCCATCACTGACAACCCGATCGCCGAATCCACCGAGTAGCGCCCACCGACCCAGTCCCAGAACCCGAACATATTGTCGGTATTGATGCCGAATTCGTCGACCAGCCTGCTGTTGGTCGACACGGCCACGAAATGTTTGGCCACCGCCGCATCGCCCAGGGCATCGGTGAGCCACCGCCGTGCCGCGGTCGCGTTGGTGAGGGTCTCCAGCGTGGAAAATGTCTTCGATGCGATGACGAAAAGCGTTGTGGCCGGGTCGAGTCCGGTAAGGGTGGCGACCAGGTCGGCCGGGTCGACGTTCGACACGAACCGCGCCGAGATGCCGGCGTCGGCGTAGTGACGCAACGCCTGGTTCACCATCACCGGTCCCAGATCTGAACCGCCGATACCGATGTTGACGACCGTCGTAATGCGTTCCCCGGTAGCGCCGCGCCACTCACCGTTGCGTAACCGGTCGGTGAAATCGCCCATTCGGTCGAGAACATCGTGGACGTCGGCGACGATGTCCTGGCCATCGACGGTCAGGACCGATCCGCGCGGTAACCGCAGCGCGGTGTGTAGCACCGCCCGGTTCTCTGAGGTATTGATGTGGACCCCGGAGAACATCGCGTCGCGGTGCTGGGTGAGGTTGGCGGTGCGTGCCAGGTCGAGCAGTAGCGAAAGGGTCTGGCGGGTGACGCGGTGCTTGCTGTAGTCGATATAGAGGTCGCCGACTGTCAACGCCAACTCCGCGCCGCGGGAGGGATCGTCGGCGAAGAACTCGCGCAGATCCTGTGCGCCGACCTCGTCATGATGCCGGGACAGCGCCTGCCAGGCGGCTGTGGCGGTGATATTTGGAATTACTGGAGGCTCCTCGGCGGTCATGTATCGAACCCTAGTGCGGGCAGGCGAACGACGGAGTAAATGATTGGGGTATGGACACTTCCTCGCTGCGGACATCGGTACCCACGGGACTGTGGATCGGGGGTGAGGAACGCGCCGGGTCTTCGACGTTCGACGTGCTCAATCCGGCCAACGATGAAGTGCTGGCCAGCGTCGCCGACGCCACGGCCGAAGACGCGGTCACCGCACTCGACGCTGCGTGCGCCGTGCAAGACGACTGGGCGGCGACCGCGCCACGGGAGCGGGGCGAGATTCTGCGTACGGTGTTCGAGTCCATCACCCGACACAGCGACGAGATCGCCACGTTGATGACGCTGGAGATGGGCAAGGTGCTCGCCGAGAGCAAGGGTGAGGTGAAGTACGGATCCGAGTTTTTCCGCTGGTTCGCCGAAGAGGCGGTGCGCATCGGTGGCCGCTACACTCCCGCCCCCGGGGGCACTGGACGCATCATGGTCACCAAAGCGCCCGTTGGCCCGTGCTATGCGGTGACGCCGTGGAACTTCCCACTGGCCATGGGAACCCGCAAGATCGGGCCTGCGCTCGCCGCGGGCTGCACGATGATCGTCAAACCCGCCCACGAGACTCCGCTGACGATGCTGCTGCTGGCCAAGCTGATTGATGAGGCGGGCCTACCTAAGGGCGTGCTGTCGGTGCTGCCGACCACCAAACCCCGTGACGTCACCGCTGCACTCATCGACGACGGCCGGATCCGTAAACTCACCTTCACCGGATCCACCGGGGTGGGCAAGGCGCTGGCCAAACAGGCGTCCGAGGCTTTGTTGCGCCAGTCCCTGGAACTCGGTGGGAACGCGCCGTTCGTCGTGTTCGACGATGCCGATGTCGACGCGGCCGTGGAAGGGGCGATCCTTGCCAAGATGCGAAACGGTGGAGAGGCCTGCACCGCGGCCAACCGGTTCCACGTGGCCAACGCCGTCCGTGCGGAGTTCACCGAGAAACTGGTCAAGCGGATGGGCGAGTTCACCCTCGGCAACGGGTTGGATCCCGCGGCGACGCTGGGTCCGCTGATCACCGGGAAGCAGGTGGCCTCGGTCCAGGACCTGGTCTCCGATGCGGTGTCACGCGGGGCGACCGTGGCCATTGGCGGCGTCGCTCCCGGCGGGCCGGGAAACTTCTATCCCGCCACGGTACTGACCGACGTTCCCGCTGACGCCCGGATCCTCAGAGAAGAGGTGTTCGGGCCGGTCGCGCCCATCATCGGTTTCGACTCTGAGGAGGAGGGCATCGCGGCAGCGAACGACACTGAATTCGGGCTCGCCGCCTACGTCTACACGAAATCGCTGGACAGGGCTTTGCGTGCCGCCGAAGCTATTCAGGCGGGCATGGTCGGTGTCAACCGCGGAGTCATTTCCGATCCCGCCGCGCCGTTCGGTGGAGTCAAGGAATCGGGCATGGGTCGCGAAGGCGGGTCCGAGGGAATCGAGGAGTACCTCGACACCAAATACATTGCGCTGACGAACTAGCCCACGGTCCGGCAGCGCGCCTGCCGGATCCGGCGCCCTGCAAGCCATAAAATCCCTTGCTCGTACAGCAAGGGAGGGCCCTGGACCGTGACTGCCGTGGGTGCGGCGCCGATCCGTGTGGGTCCACGCAATTATGTGAGGCCCGGGCGGGGGATCGAGGCGCTTGACGGTGTCCGGGCCGTCGCGGTCGCACTGGTCCTGGCCGACCACGGCGGCATCCCGGGACTGTCGGGCGGCTTCCTGGGTGTGGATATCTTTTTTGTGCTCAGCGGGTTCCTCATCACCTCGCTGCTGATTGATGAGATCGGTCGCACCGGACGGATCGGCTTGAAAGATTTTTGGATCCGGCGCGCCCGCAGGCTGCTTCCTGCGCTGGTTCTCATGGTGCTCGCCGTGGTGGCGGCCCGCCAACTCTTCGCGGCCGAGTCCACCGCTGCTCTTCGTGACCACGCAGTCGCAACCTTCTTCTGGATGTCGAACTGGCTGTTCGTGGCCGAGAACAGCGACTACTTCGCGCAAGGCGCTGCGCCGTCGCCGTTGCAGCACACGTGGTCGCTGGCAGTCGAGGAGCAGTACTACCTGCTCTGGCCGCTGCTGCTGGCGGCCGTCGTCGCAGGTCTGGCCGCGGTGGCCTATCGGCGGGGCGTCTTGTTGACGGTGCGCGTCGTGCGAATCGCGGTGTTCGTCATCGCCACGGTCGGGGTGGTCGTGTCCGTCGGCGCAACGATGCTACTCAGTTCCGGTGCCTCTGCGGCCACGCTCAATCGAATCTATTTCGGTACCGACACGCGCATGCAAGCTCTGCTCGTGGGTGCCGCGGTGGCGGCGTTGGTGGTGCGTGACTGGCGCGGATTAACCGCAGGCGGGATGCTCCTGCGCTCCCGGTGGGCCCGCTGGCTCGCCCGCGCATTGCCGGTCGTCGGAGTTGCGGTCCTGGGTGCGGCGGTCCACTTCGCCACCGGGAGCGCCGAGGAGTTCCGTGGAGGTCTGCTGATCCTGGTCGCGGGTGCGGCGATCCTCGTTATCGCATCGGTGGCCCTCGACCAGGACGGACCGATGGCGCGGCTGCTGTCGCTACCCCCGCTGGTCGGGTTGGGCGCGATCTCCTACGGCGTGTATCTCTGGCATTGGCCGATCTTCCTGGTGGTGAATGGAGAACGGACCGGTGTAGCGGGCTGGGAACTGTTCGCGTTGCGCTGCGCGGCCACCATCGCGATTGCCACGGTGGTGTGGTGGGCTGTCGAACAACCCGTCCGTCGGTGGCGGCCGGTGACAGTCCCGATGCTGCCGCTGGCCGCCGCCACGGCGGCGACCGCCGCGGTGGTAACGATGACAGTTCTGCCTGTGGGGGTGAAACCCGGCGGGTCGGGGCCGGGTTCGCAGATCGACACGGCGGCACTGGTCGCGCCCGAGGTTCCTGTCGAAGTATCGTCCCCGGCGCGCCAGCGTGCCCCCGGAGAAACCAGGGTGGCGGTGTTCGGGGACTCCATCGCGTGGGCCCTGATGCGCTACCTGCCGCCGACACCGGGCCTGGACTTCGCTGACTACACCACCATCGGGTGCGGTATCGCCCGCGGCGGACCCTACGAATACGTCGGACAGGAACTCGACCAGAAACCCGAATGCGATGCGTGGCCCAGTCGGTGGGCGCAGCGGATCGGCCATGAGCGGCCCGATGTGGTGCTCTTGGTTGTCGGGCGTTGGGAGGTCGTCGACCGGATGCACGATGGCCGTTGGACGCACATCGGCGAGACCCGCTACGACGCTTACCTACGGCGCGAGTTGAACCGTGCGCTGGACATTCTGGGGTCGACCGGAGCGCGGCTAGTGGTGACCACCGAGCCCTACAACCGGCGCGCGGAAAGAGCGGACGGCAGCCTTTACCCAGAGGACAGGCCCAACCGGGTCGATCGTTGGAACCTGATATTGCGCAGTGTCGTCGCCGAGCGGCAAAACGCCTCGGTGCTGGATCTGAACCGGAAGCTGAACCCCAACGGCGCGTACACCAACAGGGTCGACGGCATCAGGATGCGCAGCGACGGAGTGCATCCGACACCGGAGGCGGTCGAATGGTTGACGCCGTGGCTGGTCGAGGCGCTCACCCCCTAGCGAATCGGGCGCGCGCAGTGACGCGCAGGGTGCCGAAGCGCGCCGAATTCGCAGGCGATCAGTGGCCGAGGCGGCCGCGGCCTAGGCGCAGCAGCAGCATCGCCAGGTTCTTCCCCTCGGCGCCTAGCACGCTGTAGCGCTCGATGACCTTCATTTCCCGGCTGTGCACCAGCCGGGTGCCGCCGGAAGCCATGCGTGCCTTTCCGATCAGCTGGGAGACCTCGGTGCGCCGCTGCACGGCCTCGAGGATTGCCGCGTCGAGTCGATCGATCTCGTTGCGCAATTCAGCAATGTCGGACATATCGGGCCCCTTGGAGGGTTCGGCGGATTCCGCAGGATCCGTCGTTTCCGTCGTCGTCATGTCTTGGTTCTCCGAATTCTCGTTGTGTGAAGGATCTGGTCTCATCCGGTTCGGGCCTCACACAAGAGACGAGCCCCGGATCCGGAAGCGGACCGCGGGGCTGAAGGGAAACAGCTAGACCACGGGCACCGCTGGCCGGTACCCGTTGAAAAATCGGCGAGGGGCCCTTCGGGCGAAGAGCACAAGGCCGGGTTGCGCAGTGAGCACTCAATGAGTGTGCCACTACCTGCATGCCAGCGCAAAGAATGTCAGCTCGCAGCGGTAAGTTTGAACGCATATGGCTTCCCCTTTGACAACCACCGGCACGGCAACCGGTATCGATGAGCTTCTCGAGGGCCTCAACCCGCAGCAGCGCCGGGCAGTGATGCATGAAGGTGCCCCGCTGCTGATCGTGGCTGGCGCGGGCTCAGGAAAAACGGCGGTCCTGACCCGGCGGATCGCCTATCTGCTGGCGGCGCGCGATGTGGGCGTGGGCCAGGTGCTGGCCATCACGTTCACCAATAAGGCTGCGGCAGAGATGCGTGACCGCGTCGCGCAGATGTTGGGTGCGCGTGCCCGGTCCATGTGGGTATCGACGTTTCACTCGACGTGTGTGCGGATCCTGCGAAACCAGGCCTCGCTGCTGCCGGGGCTCAACTCGAACTTCTCCATCTACGACGCAGACGACTCCCGGCGCCTGTTGCTGATGATCGGCAAAGATATGGGGCTGGACACCAAGCGCCACTCGCCGCGGCTGCTCGCCAATAGCATCTCTAACCTCAAAAACGAGCTGATCGGGCCCGAACAGGCGCAGGCCGAGGCGTCGGAAGCCGGCGACGATCTGGCGCGCCTCGTCGCTGAGGTGTACACCGAGTACCAGCGACGGCTACGTGCGGCCAACGCCCTGGACTTCGATGATTTGATCGGTGAGACAATCGCTGTGCTGCAGGCCTTTCCGCAGATAGCCCAATACTATCGGCGGCGGTTCCGGCACATCCTCGTCGATGAGTATCAGGACACCAACCACGCCCAGTATGTGTTGGTGCGTGAGCTTGTTGGAGTCGGAGCGGTCGGATCCGACGATGCCGGCGAGGTGGAGCCAGCCGAGCTCTGCGTTGTCGGTGACGCCGATCAGTCCATCTATGCGTTCCGTGGCGCGACGATTCGCAACATCGAAGACTTCGAACGTGACTTCCCGAACGCCACAACGATTCTGCTCGAACAGAACTACCGTTCTACACAGACGATTCTGAACGCGGCCAACTCGGTGATCGCC
The DNA here is from genome assembly GCA_964498215.1 of uncultured Mycobacterium sp. GTDB lineage: Bacteria > Actinomycetota > Actinomycetes > Mycobacteriales > Mycobacteriaceae > Mycobacterium. The sequence goes on from CAZCHU010000031.1 coordinate 19,739, forward strand.
CGCAACGTCGGCCGGCGCGAGAAGCGGTTGTGGACCGACGCCGGGGACGGCGAGCGGATCGTCGGCTACGTGGCGGACAACGAGCACGACGAGGCCCGGTTCGTCGCGCAACAGATCGATGAGCTGTCCGACAGTGCTGCGTCGTCAGGGTCCGCGGACGACGGTTTCTCCTACAACGACGTGGCGGTGTTCTACCGCACCAACAACTCCTCCCGCGCCATCGAAGAAGTCTTCATCAGGGCCGGCATTCCGTACAAAGTCGTCGGGGGAGTGCGCTTCTACGAGCGCAAAGAGATTAGGGACATCGTCTCCTACCTAAGGGTTCTGGATAATCCGGGCGATACGGTGAGCATGCGGCGCATCCTCAACACCCCGCGCCGTGGTATCGGAGATCGCGCCGAGGCGTGTGTGGCGGTTTACGCCGAGAGCGCCGGAGTGAGCTTCAACGAGGCGCTGGTAGCGGCCGCTGAGGGCAGGGTCTCGATGCTCAACGCCCGCTCGGAGAAGGCGATCGCCGGTTTCGTAGCGATGCTCGACGAACTCCGCGGCAGGCTCGACGGTGAACTCGGCGATGTTGTCGAGGCGGTACTGGACCGCACCGGCTACCGGGCGGAACTCGAATCGTCGAGCGACCCTCAGGACCTCGCCCGGCTTGACAACCTCAACGAATTAGTCAGCGTCGCACACGAATTCAGCACTGATCTGGCTAATGCACGTGCGCTGGCCGATGCCGCCCCGGAGGATGAGGACGTTCCCGACACCGGTGTGCTGGCGGCTTTCCTGGAACGAGTCTCGCTGGTCGCAGACGCCGACGACATCCCCGAGCACGGGGCGGGTGTGGTGACGATGATGACGCTGCACACCGCCAAGGGGCTGGAGTTTCCGGTGGTCTTCGTCACCGGGTGGGAGGACGGCATGTTTCCACACATGCGGGCGCTGGGCGATCCGGTCGAGTTGTCCGAGGAGCGTCGCCTGGCCTATGTCGGCATCACCCGCGCCCGGCACCGTCTCTACCTCAGCCGCGCCAAGGTCCGTTCGTCGTGGGGCCAACCGATGCTCAACCCCGAATCCCGATTCCTTCGAGAGATACCGCAGGAACTGATCGAGTGGCGTCGCACGGAGCGGGCGTCGTCGTTCTCCGCACCCGTGAGCGGGGCGGGTCGGTTCGGTTCTCCCGAAAGTAGACGGTCCTCGCCGACGCGGTCTGCGGCAGGCAAGCGTCCACTGTTGGTGTTGGAGCCGGGCGACCGGGTCACGCACGACAAGTACGGGCTCGGCAGGGTCGAAGAAGTGTCCGGCGTCGGCGAATCCGCGATGTCGTTGATCGACTTCGGCAGCGCCGGCCGTGTGAAGCTCATGCACAACCACGCCCCACTTGCCAGGCTGTAGGCCTTGCTAATCCGTTCGGCTCCATCGTGCGGTGTCTGGCAGCAGTGCCAGGCCGATCGAGGCCAACGGCAGCAGCGGGATGGCGTACACCAGCGCGGGTAGCTTCGCACCGGCGACGAACAGGCTCGCGAAGATCAGCATCGCGATGACCGACCCAACCACGATCAGAAGCCGCCCGATCCGGCGACGCAGCAGCAGCGCGATCACGCCGCCGATTGTGCCCGCGGCGGAGATTGCGGCGAGAAAGCCGATCGCCACGCAGAACAACGGGTCGGTCCCCCACCAGCCGGTGATCAGGTCGGTAGCGATGACCGCTGTCGCCCACCCGGCCAGGATGCTCACGACGGCTGTAGCGATGGCCGGCTTCGGGTCGGCCGCAGCCGAACGGGACGGTCCTACCGCGACAGGCTTCGCGCGGGTGCCGCGGTCGACAGGGGCATCAACGGCAGCCGTCGGGGGCTCAGACAGTGTGGTGGGGATCTCGCCGGTTGGGTGCCGACGGATGATGTCGGCCGACGGCCTGCTGGGCGGTGTGCTCAGTGGGGCGCGACGAATGATGCGGGTGGCATCGTCAACGTCGGGAGACTGATCGTCGTCTCGGGGCACTCAGCCAACGTAGCCGCCGGGGGCCACACCCCGCTTGGACAACCATCCGACGGGGTCGACTCGATCGGAGCCGTTGAGATGCACCTCGAAATGTAGGTGCGGGCCGGTCGAGTTGCCGGTGTTGCCCATCCGGGCGACCTGATCTCCGGCCATCACCCGCTGTCCGACACTGACGAGCACGGAGCTGTTGTGGCCATACAGCGTCACCGTGCCATCGGAGTGGCGCAGCTTCACCATGTTGCCGTATCCGCCTTCATATCCAGCGGAGATGACCACACCGTCCGCCGCGGCCACGATCGGGGTTCCGATCGAATTGGCGATATCGATGCCGCCGTGCAGTACGCCCCAGCGATAGCCGAATCCGGAAGTCCACATGCCCCGCGTCGGCATCGCGAACTGCGGGCGCACGAGCCGGGCTTCGCGTTCGGCGCGCTCCTGGGCGAATGCCGCGGCTTTGGTGATCTCTTCGGCATGAACGGCCGAGCTCGCGGCCTGGGTGACTGTCACGACCTGCATGCCGTCTACTGAACCCGTGATGACGGCGCCGCCGCCCGTGCCGCTCTGGTCGGCCGCGAGCACGGTCTCGGCGGGAGCCTTCTGCATCTCGTTGGTCATCGTGTAAGCGCCCGCTGCGGTGGCTCCGACGGCCATGGCGGCGACCATCAGGCGACCCTTGACTGGCACCTCAGCCTTGCGGTGCAGCCCCTCGCGACCACGCATGTCGATCACGTCGGTCACCGCTGTTCCATCGCTGACGTCGGTGTGGCTGTCGCGATAGGCCCGGGTCGCTGCGCTGCGCCGGGTACGGAACTCTGTTGGAACTTCGAGGCGGAGAGGTGTGAGGTCGTCGGTGTCGTGCATGTCGTCGAGCTCCGGGGCGTGGATGACCTGCGTGTCGCGGTCGTACGCTGCGTGCGGCGGGAACTGTTGATCGGCGAGATAGCCAAATTCCCCGAGCTCATTGAACGGAATGATGTCGGTCGACTCGGTGGGTCCGACTCCCGGTGCGACGACGGGCCGCAGAGAACGATGCTGAGGCAACACGAATAAAATCCTTGTCGTCGTAATCAGACCGTTATATAGACCCGGGAACGTTAACGAAATTCCGGTCAAAGTGCCAACCCGAGAGGGCGTTCTCGAGTGATTGTGATTTGAATCACGGTCTGGCTGTTCGGCTGTGGGGGGTGTCAAATTTCACCAGCGGCAGCCGGTGGTGGTGGCCGTCACGGGTGGAGATAAAGTTCCCCGATACCCCTGCGCGACCAAAACACCTGCGTGGACGTTCGCGGGGTGGGAGAGTCGCAGCGACTGCGGATAACAACGACAGACAGAAGACAGGGGTGTTTCGGAGTCCATGGATCTCTTCGAGTATCAGGCGAAGGAACTGTTCGCCAAGCATAACGTCCCGACGACGCCCGGCCGGGTCACCGATTCCGCCCAGGACGCCAAGGCCATCGCCGAGGAGATCGGGAAGCCGGTGATGGTGAAGGCGCAGGTCAAGGTCGGTGGCCGCGGAAAGGCCGGTGGGGTCAAATATGCCGCGACCCCCGACGACGCGTTCACCCACGCGCAGAACATCCTCGGACTGGATATCAAGGGCCATATCGTCAAGAAGCTCCTGGTAGCCGAGGCCAGCGACATCGCCGAGGAGTACTACATCTCCTTCCTGCTCGATCGCGCCAATCGCACCTACCTGGCGATGTGTTCGGTTGAGGGTGGCGTGGAGATCGAGGAGGTGGCCGCCACCAAGCCTGAGCGGCTGGCAAAGGTGCCGGTGGACGCGGTCAAGGGGGTCGACTTGGCCACCGCACGCTCGATTGCCGAGCAGGGCCACCTGCCCGCCGAGGTTCTCGACGCGGCCGCGGTGACGATCGCCAAGCTGTGGGAAGTCTTCGTTGGCGAGGACGCCACGCTCGTTGAGGTCAACCCGCTGGTGCGGACGCCCGACGATCAGATCCTGGCACTGGACGGCAAGGTCACCCTCGACGCGAACGCCGACTTCCGGCAGCCCGGACACGCCGAGTTCGAAGACAAGGACGCGACCGATCCGCTCGAACTCAAGGCCAAGGAGAACGACCTCAACTACGTGAAACTGGACGGTGCGGTCGGCATCATCGGCAACGGTGCCGGCTTGGTCATGTCAACCCTTGATGTGGTGGCCTACGCCGGCGAGAAACACGGTGGTGTGAAGCCCGCCAACTTCCTCGACATCGGGGGTGGCGCTTCGGCCGAGGTGATGGCCGCCGGGCTCGACGTCATCCTGGGCGACAGCCAGGTCAAGAGCGTGTTCGTGAACGTCTTCGGAGGCATCACCGCCTGCGACGCGGTGGCCAACGGCATCGTCGGAGCCCTGAAGACTCTCGGAGACGACGCCAATAAGCCGCTGGTGGTGCGCCTCGACGGAAACAACGTCGAGGAGGGCCGCCGAATTCTGGCCGAGGCAAACCACCCGCTGGTCATCCAGGCGGACACCATGGACTCCGGCGCCGACAAGGCCGCCGAGCTGGCGAACAAGTAGAAAAGGACTCGTGGCTAATGTCTATCTTCCTTAACGCGGACTCCAAGGTCATCGTCCAGGGCATCACCGGCGGCGAGGGCACAAAACACACCAAGCTGATGCTCAAAGCCGGCACTCAGATCGTGGGCGGTGTCAACGCACGCAAAGCCGGCACGACGGTTACCCACCAGGACAAGAATGGCGACGACATCGTCTTGCCCGTATTCGGCAGCGTCGCCGAGGCCATGAAAGAGACCGGTGCCGATGTATCGATCGCGTTCGTGCCGCCGGCCTTCTCCAAGGATGCGATCATCGAGGCCATTGACGCCGAGATCGGCCTGCTGGTGGTCATCACCGAGGGAATCCCGGTGCAGGACAGCGCCTATGTGTGGGCCTACAACGTCGCCAAGGGTGAAAAGACCCGCATCATCGGACCCAACTGCCCCGGCATCATCACCCCGGACGAGTCGCTGGTCGGCATCACGCCGAACAACATCACCGGTAAGGGCCCGATAGGGCTGGTGTCGAAATCCGGCACGCTGACATACCAGATGATGTTCGAACTGCGCGACCTCGGCTTCTCGACTGCGATCGGCATCGGCGGGGACCCGGTCATCGGCACCACGCACATCGACGCCATCGCAGCGTTCGAGAAGGATCCCGAGACCAAGGTGATCGTGATGATCGGCGAGATCGGCGGCGACGCCGAGGAACGCGCTGCCGACTACATCAAGGCCAACGTCTCCAAGCCGGTCGTCGGATATGTTGCGGGCTTCACCGCGCCCGAAGGCAAGACCATGGGTCACGCCGGGGCCATCGTGTCCGGTTCGTCGGGTACGGCCGCCGCCAAGCAGGAGGCGTTGGAGGCCGCGGGCGTGAAGGTTGGAAAGACACCGTCGGCAACCGCCAAACTCGCCCGCGAGATCCTCACCTAGCCCCGCGAGATCCTCACCTAGCCCCGCGAGCGCGCGTGTTTGTACACCGGCACGCCGTCTTGGACTGTGCCAACGCGCGCGCTCGCCGGCGGTCAGGGTATATCGCGCAGATCGGCGTTAGAACAGCGTCGTCGAATTCGGGGTGAGCACGAAGCCGTGGTCGCCGACCCGGCACGCGGTGGTCCCATCCTCACCGACACCGCACGTCGAACTACCCTTCTGCGCCGAGATCCTGGTCAATGGTGGCAGCAGGGGTGGTGTCGACCCGGGTGTGTCGACATCCTCGAGTGCTACCGGTTCGATGGTGGCGGGTGCTCCCTGCTCGGCGTTGACACTCCAGAGACCGGGGCCCATGTCAGGCCGAGGGCCCCAGCAATTGACCCATTCGAATTCCGGTGTCGGATAGGCGTTGTTTGCGCACTGAAGTCCATCCGGCGTGGTGAACGCGAAACCTTGCACCCGGGGGCTGTCCACGACCTCGTAGACGTCGAAGGGGGCGACGTTGTAGGACGCCATATCAGGGAAGGCCGCAGCAGCCGACGGTTGTGCAGCCGTCGTGGAGGTCAGCGACTCCTTGGTCAACGTGTGGGACACCGGTCGATCGTCTCCAGCCTCGGAGTGGCCGCACCCCGCGAGGCTGGCGCTTGCGGCGACTGCCGCCGCCATGGCGAGGGCTCTCAGTCTCATCACGCGGATCGAACGTGCCACGGTCATCATTGAAGTCAGCAACGCCTTGTTGTCGTCGGACACGCGGGTGGGTTTCCGTTGCGAGTGTAGACCCGAGATGGTTGAAGCCTCACCCGAGTGAGGTGAGTTTCCCGGCGAGCCGTTCGACATATGCGGCGACGTCGTCGGCGCTGCGGTCGGGAAGGCCGAAAAGGACTTCGGTGACGCCGAGTTCCTGCCATTTCAACAGTTTGTCGGGATCGGGTTTGAAGTCCAGGGCCACAATCTGCGGGGCGCCGTCGCGATCGGCGGCGGCCCAGGTGTCCTGCAGCAGCTTGACCGGCTCGTCGATCGTGATGTCGCGGGGGGTGGTGATCCAACCGTCGGCGTTACGGGAGATCCACGTGAAGTTCTTTTCGGTACCGGCGGCGCCGACGAGGACCGGGACGTGGGCTTGAGCCGGTTTGGGCCAGGCCCAGCTGGGCCCGAAGTCGACGAATTCGCCGTGGTATTCGGCTTCCTCCTGGGTCCACAGAGCCCGCATGGCTTCCAGGTATTCACGCAGCATGGTGCGACGACGCCCCGGGGGCACATTGTGGTCGGCGAGTTCGTCGGTGTTCCAGCCGAATCCGACACCCAGGGAGACGCGACCACCGGAGAGGTGGTCAAGGGTGGCGATGGACTTGGCCAGGCTGATGGGATCGTGTTCGACAGGCAAAGCGACCGCGGTCGACAGTCGGACCCTCGTGGTGACCGCGGCGGCGGTGCCCAGGGACACCCAGGGGTCGAGGGTGCGCATGTAGCGGTCGTCGGGCAGCGACTCATCGCCGGTAGTGGGGTGGGCAGCCCGGCGTTGGATCGGGATGTGTGTGTGTTCGGGTACATAGAACGTCGCGAAGCCGTGCTCGTCGGCCAGCTTGGCCGCCGCCGCCGGGGTGATACCGCGGTCCGAGGTGAACAACACCAGCCCAAAGTTCATGACAAGAATTAGAACGTGTTCCAATCCTTGGGTGCAAGGTGGGTGCCTGCGCCAATCCGGCGCTATCCGAGGGTGCGCTAGCGTGGATCATCGAATCGTTGAGGCAATCCGTTGCCATCACAGTTGGACCACCATGTGCTTAGCGTCCCGAGCGTCCTCTGGGGCGTCAGGGTCGCTGGTGATCTCACCGTCGATCCGTCGCCCGTAAGGACAGGAGAGGTCATGTCGTATCCACAAGGTGCGCCCGGAGGCCCCGGCCTCCCGTCGGCGCAGCAGGCAAACGCTCATTTCGCGGCACCGACTCAGCAGTTCGCCAAGGTCCCCGAGTTCGGCGTTGCAGGCGTGAGCAAGCTGCCGACGTATCTCGCTGCGGCGGTCGCAGCGCTGGGCCTTCTCGTCTACCTGGCGAGCTTCGGCCCGCAGTTCACGGCAGGTAGGGAGTTCTTCATCACTCCGTTTCGGGTCGACCTCACGGTGGTCGCATCCGTTCTGGCTGCCCTGGTCGCCGCGGTAGGCCTGTTGCCGAGGCAGACGCCGCGACCTGCGCTGGTCGGGGTGCTCTCGCTGCTGAGCTTCCTGCTCGTGGTCTCTATCGTGCTCACCGCACCCAGCGCAGTCACCATCGGTTGGGGCATGTACCTCGTCGTCGCATTCACCGCGATCCAGATGATCGTCGGACTCGGCGGCCTGCTCCTCGATGCGGGAATCATCACCGCCCCGGCGCCCCGACCCAGGTACGAGCACCCCCAGTACGGCCCATACCCGGGTGCTTACTACGGCCAGTATCCCGGACAGCCTCCGCAGGGCGCGCCTGCGCACCAGCAGCAGCGCCCGGGTTACCCGTCGCAGTACGGCGCCAGCGGCTATCCCAGCGCGGGCCCGTCCACCGGGGGTTTCCCCGCCGGCCCGCCATCCGGAGAGGCCGGACCAGCCAGTGAGTCCGGGCCGCCTACCCCGCCCACCGGGTCCCCCGCGTACGGCCAGCCGACACCCGGCAACACGTCGGCAGCTGAGGCGCCGACGCAACACCAGTCGGCGTCATCCTCGCAGTCGGAGCAGTCATCGTCGTAGTCTGAGCCGCGCGTGCGCGAACGACGCGCGCCCGAGCGTGTGCGAGGAGCGGCCCAACCCGTGCAGAACCACCCGAAATCGGGCGGTACCACTAGACCGGTCGGTACTCGCCAGGCGCGTGACCTGCTTCGGGTTGCGTTCGGGCCTTCCCTCGTCGCGTTGGTCATCATCGCCGCGGTGGTGCTGCTGCAGCTGTTGATCGCCAATAGCGACATGACCGGCGCGCCAGGCGCCATCGCCAGTGTGTGGCTGGGTGTGCATCAGGTGCCGGTGTCGATCGCCGGCAGTGCGCTCGGTGTGATGCCACTGTTTCCGGTACTGGCCATGATCTATGGCACCGCCCACACCACTGCGCGGGCGACTACCAGTACGTCCTGGTTCGTCACCCGCTGGGTGGTGGCCTCCGCGCTGGGTGGCCCGATGCTGGTTGCGGCGATTTGCCTGGCAGTGATCCATGACGCCGCATCGGTGCTGACCGAGCTGCAGACTCCCGACGCCCTGAGCGCCTTTGGCCGCGTGTTAACCGTGCACGCCATCGGTGCGCTACTCGGGGTGGGTTCACGGGTGGGCCGACGGCTGCTGGTTGCCTCCCCGTTGCCGAAGTGGCTGCCCGATGCTTTCCGCGCGGCCGGAGTTGGGGTGATCACCCTGCTGGGCCTGTCTGGTGTGGTGGTCGCAGGCTCGCTGATTCTGCACTGGTCGACCATGCATGAGCTGTACTCGATCACCGACTCGATGTTCGGGCAGTTGAGCCTGACGGTGCTGTCGTTGCTCTACCTGCCCAACGTCATAGTCGGTGCGGCGGCCGTCGCGGTTGGCTCCAGCGCCCATGTGGGGCTGGCCACTTTCAGTGCCTTCACCGTTGTTGGCGGCGACATCCCGGCGCTGCCGGTGCTGGCCGCGGTACCCACCCCACCCCTGGGGCCGGTATGGGTTGCCCTGCTGATTGTGGCGGCCGTCTCCGGCGTCGCGGTCGGCCAGCAGTGCGCGCGACGTCCGCTGCCCGCGCTATCCGCACTGGCCAAGGTCATCGTCTCAGCGGCTATCGCAGCCGCCACGATGGCGCTGCTGGCATTTGCCGGTGGGGGAGAACTGGGCAACTTCGGCGACGTCGGTGTCGATCAGACGACATTCGGACCTGCGGTTTTCCTGTGGTTCGCGGGTATCGGCGCCCTGAC
>CAZCHU010000031.1:29159-30795 GCA_964498215.1 uncultured Mycobacterium sp.
GACGAGATTGTCGTCGAGGCGGATATCGATCCCGGCGACGCGGCCGACGACGACGTCGCCATGACGGCGGCCGAACCGCCACTCGACGAGCTGGACCCCGAGGAGCACTTCGTCGTCGACGAACCGGGCGTTGGCGTCGCCGACGATTCGGACTCCGATGACGGTAGCGACCGCGGGGGTACCGGCGGTTAGCCACCCATTAGGCTCTCAGGCGTGCAGCCAGCGGTCCGTGTGCCCCCATGCGCACCGGCGCGGGTGGTCGTGCTCGCTTCTGGTACCGGTTCGCTGCTCGCGGCGCTACTGAAGTCCGCCGTCGGCGACTACCCCGTGCGAGTGGTGGCGGTCGGAACCGACCGAGTCTGCGCCGCCCTGGACATCGCGGCCGCTGCGTCGATACCGGCGTTCACCGTTCCTCTTGCCGACTACCCGGACCGCGCTGCCTGGGATGCGGCCATCACCGAAGCGACAGCAGCCCATGAGCCCGATCTTGTGGTATCGGCCGGGTTCATGAAAATCCTTGGACCCAAGTTCCTTTCGAGATTTCCGGCGCGGGTTATCAACACCCACCCGGCGTTGCTTCCGGCGTTCCCCGGTGCGCACGCGGTCCCCGATGCGTTGGCCCACGGAGTGAGGGTCACCGGCTGCACGGTGCACCTTGTCGACGCGGGGACCGATACCGGGCCGATACTCGCCCAGCAGGCCGTTGCCGTACTCGACGACGACGACGAGGCGACACTGCACGAACGGATCAAAGTGATTGAGAGACAACTGCTGGTGGATGTGCTGGAGGCGTTCGCGATCCGTGGCGTTATCTGGACAGGACGAAAGGCGACCCTAGGATGAGCGAGAACGAGCACCTGTTGCGGCGGCCGATCCGGCGGGCTTTGGTCAGCGTGTACGACAAATCGGGCCTCGTTCCGCTGGCGAAGGGCTTGCACGCTGCCGGCGTGGAGATCGTGTCCACCGGATCGACTGCGAAAACCATTGCCGATGGCGGTATTCCGGTGACAGTGGTGGAGGACATCACCGGCTTCCCCGAGGTGCTCGACGGTCGAGTCAAGACGCTGCATCCCCACGTGCACGCCGGACTGCTGGCTGATCAGCGCAAGTCCGAGCATGTCGCCGCACTTGCCGAACTCGGCGTGGCGGCGTTCGAACTCGTGGTCGTCAATCTGTACCCGTTTACCCAGACCGTCAACTCCGGGGCCGGTATCGACGAGTGCGTGGAACAGATCGACATCGGCGGACCCTCCATGGTCCGTGCGGCCGCCAAGAACCATCCAAGCGTCGCAGTGGTCGTCGACCCGTTGGGCTACGACGGAGTCTTGGCGGCGGTGCACGCCGGCGGCTTCACCCTCGATGAACGAAAGAAGCTGGCCTCGCTGGCGTTCCGGCATACCGCTGAGTACGACGTAGCGGTGGCCTCCTGGATGGAATCGGTCCTCGCACCGGAAGCGCAGCCCCCAGCCTCGCTGCCTGCCTGGCTCGGTGCGACGTTCCGGCGCACGGCGGTACTGCGCTATGGGGAGAACCCGCACCAGCAAGCCGCCCTCTACCGCGACGACGGCGGGTGGCCGGGATTGGCGCAGGCCGAGCAACTGCATGGAAAAGAGATGTCCTACAACAACTATACCGA
>CAZCHU010000032.1:0-29184 GCA_964498215.1 uncultured Mycobacterium sp.
TGGTGCTGACCCGCACCCGGCAGCGTTCAACCGCGATGCCGGAAACCGAGTCGCTGAAAGCCTTCGCCGCGACCCGCTCGACCCTGGTGCTGCATCTGGCCGTCACCCGGACCCGTGAACTGATGGCGGAGCTGGCACCGGATTATGGGTCCGACTGCCCGGTGGTGGTGGTGTATCGGGCGTCCCAGCCACGGGAGCAGGTACTTCGCGGCACGGTGGCCGACATCGCCGATGTGGTTGAGGCGGCGGGCCTGCGCATGGCGGCGGTGATCATGGTCGGGCGGGCACTTGCGGGCCGGCCCGACCCAGAAGCCGGCGAGAGCCACCTCTACGATCCGGCTCGCGACCGGTCAGGCATCCCGTGACAGGCGGGCTCTATGACGTCATCCATCGCCGCCGCGACACCCGGGCTGAGTTCACCGGCGAGCCGATCCCGCCGGAGGCGCTGGACCGGATGCTGCTGGCTGCCCACGCCGCCCCGTCTGTCGGCATGTCCCAACCGTGGGACTTCGTGTTGGTGCGGTCGCCGGACACCCTGCGGGCGTTCCGCGATCACGTCGCGGCCGAGCGGGAGGTATTCGGTGCGGCCCTGACCGGTGAGCGAGCCGACACCTTCGCACGAATCAAGATCGAAGGTATCTGCGAATCCGGCCTCGGCATCGTGGTCGGTTACGACCCGACCCGGGGTGGGCCGCAGGTCCTCGGCCGGCACGCCATCCCCGATGCCGGGCTGTACTCGGTGGTCTGCGCCATCCAGAACCTCTGGCTGGCAGCGACCGCCGAGGGGTTCGGAGTGGGCTGGGTGTCGTTCTATCGGGAAGACTTCCTCGGCGACCTGGTGGGTATGCCCCCGCATGTCCGGCCGGTGGCGTGGCTGTGCGTCGGCTCGGTGGCCGACCTTCCCGAGATCCCCGACCTGGAACACCACGGCTGGCGCCGGCGCTCCTCGCTGGCCAGCGTGCTGCACGAGGAGCGCTACCGTCGGAGCTGACGGTCAGATCTTCAGTACCCGACCGGCAATCACCAGGTGCACTTCGTCGCACACCGACGCGACCCGCTGGTTCACGACGCCGAGCAGGTCGCGAAAGAGCATCCCGGACCGGTGCGAGGGCACAACACCCAGACCGACTTCGTTGGTCACCACGACGGCGTCGGGTGCTGCGGCCAGCGTGTCGCAGAGAACGTCGATCCGCGCGACCATCGCATCGTAGGCATCCTGGTAGTCCGCCTCCCACAGCCTCTCGCCATCCAGCAGGGCGGCCAACCAGGTACCGAGGCAGTCGACGAGCACCCGTCCCTGCGCGGCGGCGATCACGCCGGCAACGTCGGTGCCGTTGCTGGTCTCCACGGTCGTCCAGTGCGCGGGCCGGTCGGCACGGTGCCGCGCCACCCGGGCATCCCAGTCCGGATCACTACCGTCGGCGGGCCGGCCGGGCGCCACGTAGGTGACGGCAGCCGCACCGCTCAGCAGCGCTTCGGCGTGGCGTGACTTGCCGGAGCGGACACCGCCGGTGACCAGAATCCTCACCCGGACATCGTAGTGAGGCCCCGCACCCAGTCCATCGCCTCGTCAACCCGCTCGACGGTCGGGACTTCGGGCACCCGGGCCGGGCGCCGCACGATCACGACCGGCACGCCGAGCTGCTCAGCAGCCGCCATCTTCGGCCAGGTGTACTCGCCGCCGGAATCCTTGCTGATGAGCACATCGGCACGGTGCTCGCGCATCAACGCCAGCTCACCGGCCAGCACATAGGGGCCGCGGCTGGTGACCAGCCGCCACGCGGGCGGCAGCGGGATCTCAGGGCGGTCCACCACCCGCGCCAGGACCGCCCTCTCTCCGAGGTCTGGGACGAAGCGGGCGATTTCCTGGCGCCCGACGGTCAACAAGGGTCGCTGACCCAGTCGGGCGGCGACGGCTGCCGCTTCCTCATGGGAGTCCACCCAGTGCCACGATTCGCGTGACCGGTTCGCCCACCCGGGCCGTTCCAGCCGCAGCAGCGGCCGGCGGTTGTCTGCGGTCGTGCACGCGGCCACGGCGTTGGCCGAGATGTTCTGGGCGAACGGATGTGTCGCGTCGACGACGGCGTCGTAGGCCGCCAGCGCCGACCGCAGTCCGGCCACCCCGCCGAAGCCGCCGATGCGCACGCCGCCCACCGGCAGACGAGGACGGGCAACCCGGCCGGCCAAGGACGTCGTCACCTCGACGCCGGCTTCGGTCAGCTTTTCGGCGAGCCGCCGGGCTTCCGAGGTGCCGCCGAGCACCAGGACTCGCGTCGTGGTCACGGAGCCCCCGGCGGCAGGAAGGGCAGACCCGGCGGGGGGCCGTCCTCGATCAGGGCGAGCAACGCTGCCACGTCGAGGTGCTCGTCGACGAGGTCGCCCAGCAGGTCCAGGCGTCGCTCGCGGGTGCGCGGGAACGAGACGTCGGAGGCCTGCAGGCCGAGGGTCTCGCTTAAGAATCGGGCCCGCAGTGCGTCGCTTTCGAGCGCTCCGTGCCACATGGTGCCGAAAATCTGGCCGGCCCGCGCCCCGCCGAGGAAGTCCTCGACGCCAGGACCGATGCTGACCTGCCCGTGATGGATCTCGTATCCGGCGGACGGTACGCCTAGCCATCGGCCTTCGGGTAGCCGAAGCGTCTTGGCTGCACGGAGATTCGTCTCGACATCAAGGAGGCCCAGGCCGTCGACCTCGGCCGCGGGACCTTCGACGGCTTCCGGATCACGGACCGTACGGCCCAGCATCTGGAAGCCCCCGCAGATGCCCAGCACCGGCCTGCCCGCGGCGGCGTGGTCTCTCACCGCGTGATCCAGCCCGCGCAGCCGCAGCCAGGACAGGTCGGCAATCGTCGCCCGGGTACCGGGCAGCACCACCAGATCGGCGTCGGCGAGATCGTCAGGGCGGGAAGCGAATACGACGTCAAGGTCGGGTTCGAGGCCGAGGGCGTCGACATCGGTGAAGTTGCTGATGCGGGGAAGTCGAACGACCGCGACCCGACGGGCACCGGTGCGGGGCGAGCGCCGCCCCTGGAGGTCGAGGGCGTCCTCAGAGTCGAGCCAGATGTCGGGGTTCATGGGCAGCGTGCCGTAGGCCCGCCTGCCGGTCATCCGCTCCAGGTCGCGCAGGCCCGGAGCGAGTAGGCCCTCGGCACCGCGGAATTTGTTCACCACGAATCCGGCGATCAACGCCTGGTCCTGCGGCGACAGCAGCGCGACGGTGCCGAGGAACGCCGCGAATACCCCGCCGCGGTCGATGTCGCCGACCACGACCGTGGGCAGTCCGGCGTGACGCGCCAACCCCATATTGACGAAATCGCCTGCTCGCAAATTGATTTCGGCCGGGCTGCCGGCCCCTTCGGCGATGACGACGTCATAGCGGGAGGCCAGGTCGTCGTAGGCCTCGTGCGCGGCGGCCGCCAGCGCGCGCCGGCCTTCCAGCCAATCCGATGAGGACACCGCGCCCCACGGCCGTCCCATCAGCACCACATGGCTGCGCTGGTCGCTGCCGGGTTTGAGCAGAACCGGGTTCATCGCCGCCTCGGGGGTGGCCCGGGCCGCCTGCGCCTGCACCCATTGCGCCCGGCCGATCTCCACACCGGCGCCGTCGGGTCCCGCGCAGACCATCGAGTTGTTCGACATGTTTTGCGCTTTGTACGGCGCAACCTTCACCCCACGCCGGGCCAGGGCGCGGCACAGGCCGGTGACGACCACGCTCTTGCCGGCATCGCTGGTCGTTCCGGCGACCAACAGTCCAGCCATCAGGTCTTCCTGACCAGGAACAGATCCATCACCCAGCCGTTTTTCGCCTTGGCCGCGGCGCGGGCGTCAGCAACCTGCGGGAGCACGTCGCCGACGCGTCCGGCGAGGAGCCGCTCACCGTCGGCCCCGAGGTTGGCGCCCCACCACATGGTCCAGTCGTGCAGTCCGGTGAAGTCGAGGCGCTCGGGCGGCGGGTTGAGCATCGCGACGATGTTGTCCAGGCCGGCGGCAACGGCTTCCTGCAGGCGACGACCGGTGGTGATGTGCACTGGGCGGCCGACCTCGTGCAACACCATGCGATGCCGGGCGGCGAGCAGTTGCGGTGCGCTCACACCGGGTAGTACATCGAATTCCAGGTCAACTGAACTGGGCGACAAGAGGTCGCGCACCTTCTCGACGATTCGGATGGTGGAGTCGTACAGCGACGGATCGCCCCAGACCAGTACTGCCGCGGTCCCCGCACGCTGCCGCAGCACCGCGGCGTAGCTGTCCGCGCGAGCCTGATGCCAGTCGGTCACGGCAGCCTCGTAGCCCCGGGTGTCCATTCCGGCGGAGCGATCCCGTTTCGGGTCCGGTACGGCGACGACCTCAAGCGGACCCTGCGGGCCGGGGTGCGCCTGCACGATCGCTCGGCGCAGTGCGAGCAACTGGTCGTCACCGCTTTTTTCGGCGGCCAGTACATAGTCGGCGGTCCGCAGCGCGTGGGCTACCTCGGGCGTGACGTGCTGCGGGCCCATGCCGACGCCGAGGATGCGGACTTTCACCGGCAGGGACACGTCAGTGATTCTGTCACCGGCTGCGCTGCGGTCCACGCTCCCGGTGTGCGCGCGACGCCAGCGGCTAGCACGTCGGTAACCTGCACATAATCACTGACCTTGAAGAATGCCGAAGCACGGGGAGGCGCCCTGATGGCGACAATTGTCTTCTTTCACGCCCATCCCGACGACGAGTCGATAACCACGGGTGGGACCATCGCCCGGGCCGCCGCCGAAGGTCACCGCACAGTGCTTGTCTTCGCCACCAGGGGCGAGGCGGGCGAGGTCCCCGAAGGTTTCCTCGCTGCCGAAGAGCCCCTTTCCCGACGGCGGGAACAGGAGACGCACCGGTCCGCCGCGATTCTCGGCGCCTCCAGGGTGGAGTTCCTGGGCTACCACGACAGCGGCATGATGGGCGAGGACTCGAACAACGCCGACAGCAGCTTTTGGCGGGCGGACCCCAACGTCGCGGCCCACGCTCTCGCCGCGATCCTCATTGACGAGGCCGCCGACGTACTGACGATCTACGACAGCTACGGCGGGTACGGACACCCGGACCACATCCAGGTGCATCGGGTGGGTGTCCTCGCGGCCGAGCGCGCACGCGTTGACCGGGTGTTCGAGGCCACCATGAACCGCGACCATTTCGTTCGTCTGGCCGAACAGGCCGCGAAGTTCGGCATCGACGGCATCCCGGACGTGGCGGCAGACCCGAATTTCGGCTCGCCGGAATCGGCCATCACCACTGCCGTGGATTGTGCAGGCTATCTGGATCAGAAACGTCGGTCCATGGCGGCTCACGCCAGCCAAATCGGCCCGGATCACTTCATGCTGGCCATGCCCCCCGAGGTTTTCGAGATGGCGCTGGGGATCGAATGGTTCATCGAGCGGGGCGCGTCCCGCCGCGCGGATGCCCCGATGCGAGACCGGCTACTGCCCTGAGTTCCGCACCGCCGCAACAAGACTTCAGATGCAGCCGTTCGCGCAGATGTCGGCGGGCGGCCCGTAGTCGATGGGGGGTGCGTCGGGCGCCTGCGGGGCCGGCTCCTCGGCGACGATGCCCGAGTTCTGCGCGGGGTCGAAGATACCTTGGTCGAGGTTGGGTGCGATCGGCACAAAGGCGCACAGGAAGCTGGCCGCGAGCGGGCATGGGTCCGCCGGGTTGGCGTTCGCCGGCGCAGCGACTCCCAGGGTCAGGCCGCTAGCACCGACGATCAGGGCGGCCGCTTTTTTCATGGTGAACATCGCGCACCTCCGGTTTCGCGTCGCTGGGTCAAGGTCGCAGTTTAGATGACCTGCGCCTGCTTCTCCGACGATCGGCCAGAACCTCACAGGGCGTCCGGCAACCCCGATCGACCGCGTCGGCGTCGCAACGTTGTGAGCAGTCCATGCCGGGGACTGAACAGGTAGGCCAGCGTGAAGGCTGCGCCGTTGGCCAGCACAACCATCGGGCCGGATGCGGTGTCAAGGTAGTAGCTCGCGTATAGGCCGACCAGAGCGCTGACGGCGGCCAGGCTGGGGGCGATGAGCAGCATCCGGCTGAATCGGTCAGTGAGCAGGTATGCGGTGGCACCGGGGGTGATGAGGAGAGCGACGACGAGGACGACTCCGACGGCTTGCAGCGCCACCACCGCGGTGAGGGCGAGCAGCCCAAGGAGGGCGGCGCTGAGTAGTCGTGGACTGAGTCCGATGGCGTGGGCATGGTTGGGGTCGAAAGCGTAGAGGGTGAAGTCGCGGCGCTTGTACACCAAGACGGCCAAGACGATGGCGCCGAGGATGGCGACCTGCATCAGGTCGGTACGCGAGACGCCGAGGAGGTTGCCGAAGATGATGTGGTTGAGGTCGACCTGGCTGGGCGTGACGGATATGAGCACCAGGCCGAGGGCGAACAGAGTAGTGAACACCACGCCGATGGCCGCGTCTTCTTTGGTGCGGCTGGTATCGCGGACGACACCGATGAGTGCGACGGCGGCGAAACCGAACACGACGGCACCCAGGGCGAAGGGCGCACCCACGATATAGGCGAGAACCACGCCGGGAAGCACCGCGTGTGAGACCGCATCACCCATGAGCGACCATCCGATCAGCACCAGCCAGCACGACAGGGTGGCACACACCAGGGAAGCGATCAGCGTGGTGACGGTGGCGCGGACCATGAACTCCAGCTGCATCGGTTCGAGGATGAATTCGACGATGCTCACTGGCGTCCCGAGGTGTCGTCGAGGGTGTCGAGACCGAATGCCCGGGCAAGGTTGTGCGGCTGCAGCACGGTGCGCGGATCGCCGTGCAGCAGCACGGTGCGCATCAGCAGAACCGCCTCGTCTGCTACCTCCGGCAGTGCGTGCAGGTCATGTGTGGCGACCAGAATCGTGGCGCCGCGCCCGGCGAGGTCACGCAGCAGCGCACTGATGGTGGCTTCGCTGCGTTTGTCTACTCCGGCGAACGGTTCGTCAAGCAGAAGCAGGTCGGCGCCTTGAGCGATACATCGGGCCAGGAAAACGCGTTTGCGCTGCCCGCCGGAAAGTTGCCCAATCTGGCGGTGCTGGTAGTCGGCGAGTTCGACGCGCTCCAACGCATCGTCGACGGCGCGGTGATCGGTCGCGCGGGGCCGTCGGGTGGGTCCCATGTGACCGTAGCGACCGGTCAGCACGACTTCCCGTACGGAAATCGGGAAGGCCCAGTCAATCGCCTCGCTTTGCATCATGTAGCCGATGACGGCGGCCTTTCGGGCCTGCGCGGCGCTGGAGCCTTGGATGCGAACCGTTCCGGTCTCGGCCCGAACCAACCCCATAGCCACTTTGAACAGGGTCGACTTTCCAGCACCGTTCATGCCGACCAGGCCGCAGACCCGGCCGGGTTGAATGGCCAGCGTGACGTCACGCAGAGCGAGCACCGAACCGTAGCGCACGGTGACCGAATCCAGCTGCAGCGCAGGCGCTGTCACGAGGCGGGATCGGCGGTCAGCCCAGCCACGATCATGCTGGCGTCATGCCGGATCAACTCCAGATATGTCGGCACCGGCCCGTCGGCTTCGGATAGCGAGTCGACGAACAGTGCTCCACCGAACCGTGCATTGGTGGCTTCCACAACGCGCTGCATCGGCGCGTCAGAGACGGTGGACTCGCAGAACACCGCGGGCACGTCATTGGCTTTGACGAACTCGATGGCCGAGACAATCTGCTGAGGGGTGGCCTGCTGTTCGGCGTTCACGGCCCATATGTATTTCTCGGTCAACCCGGCATCACGGGTCAGATAGGAGAAAGCCCCCTCACAAGTCACCAACGCCCGCTGGGTGGCCGGGAGCGCGTCGAGCTGACCGACAAGGTCATCATGAACCTCTTGTAACTGGGTGCGGTATTTCGCGGCGTTGGCGCGGTAATCCTGCGCATGCGCGGGGTCCAGCTCGGCGAAGGCCGCAGCCATGTTGTCGGCATAGATCTGCACATTCAGCGGAGACATCCAGGCGTGCGGGTTCGGGATACCGGCGTAGGCGCCTTCGGCGATGTTCAGCGTGCGCACCCCGTCGCTGACCAACACGTGAGGAACGTCGAGGCCCTCGACGAACTGCGCGAACCAGGCTTCGAGGTTCAGCCCGTTGTCGAGTATCAGGTCGGCTTTGGCCGCCTTTTTGATGTCGCCGGGGGTTGGCTCGTAGCCGTGGATTTCCGCGCCCGGCTTGGTGATCGATTCCACTACCAGATGCTCACCGGCCACATTGGCGGCGATGTCGGCCAGCACCGTGAACGTCGTGAGCACCACTGGCAGCCGGGCAGTTTCGTCCCTGCCGACCGGTGAACACGCCGCCACCAGCGCGGCGACGCCGACGATCGCGATACTTCTGGTCACCGACCACCGGCTGCGTAGTCTCACGACAGCCTCCCACCGCTGGTTGCGCCTTCACGCAATGTTCGCTCTACCGAAACCTTAGTATCGGCGCTCCGAATCAGCAAGGTGCTAGCTGGTCAACATGTCAGCCCGGGGCCGTTTCCAGGGTCCGACGGTGGCGGCCCGGCCAGCAATTCGGCCAGGTGCATGCCGTTACGGCCAGTCAGGTCGAGAAGTTGCGTACGACAGGAGAACCCGTCTGCCAGCACCGGCGAGGACGCGTCTGCCTGCCGGACAGCGGGCAACAGGGCGTTTTCGGCGACAGCAACACTGATGTCGTAGTGACCGCGCTCGGCGCCGAAGTTACCGGCCAGGCCGCAGCACCCTTCCACGATTCGTGTCGCGATACCCGCGCCTCGAAGTAGGTCGAGATCGGCTTCGAAGCCGAGGACGGCGCGGTGGTGGCAGTGCGGCTGAACGACGGCGCTGAGCCCAGACCGATCCGGCGGTTCCCAGCCGTCGGTCCCGCCGAGTAGCTCAGCCAGGGTCCGTATCGATCCCGCGACGGTGGCCTCGCTGGCGCCCAGCAGCTCGGCGGCATCGCTGCGCAACACCGCCGTGCAGGACGGTTCCACACCGACGATGGGCACCCCGGCCTGCGTTGCCTCGGCTAGCGCAGCGACACTGCGGCGCAAAACCTTTCGCGCTGTGTCGAGCTGCCCGGTCGAGATCCAGGTCAGCCCGCAGCACAACCGGCGGTGCGCAATGCGGACCGAATATCCGGCGCGTTCGAGGACGCTCACCGCGGCGATCCCGACGGCGGGGGTGAAATGGTTGGTGAACGTGTCTACCCACAGCATCACCGGATCACCGGTTGCAGGTGGATGTTGGGCGAACCACTGGCGAAATGTCTGGGCAGCGACCGCGGGCGCCGCTCGACGCTCGTCGACTCCGGCCATCCGCTTGCCGAACGGGGCCAACGGTCCCGCCATCAGCCGGTTGGCCGTGCGCGGCATTGCCGACGCCAGCGCCGCCCAGCGCGGCAGCCAGCCCAGCGAGTAGTGGCTGGCCGGCCTCGGCCGGCGGCGGTATCGCTGAAACAGAGCCTCGGCCTTGTACGTCGCCATGTCCACACCGGTCGGGCATTCCGAGGAACAGGCCTTACAGGACAGACACAAATCCAGCGATTCCAGGATCTCGGGTGAACGCCAGCTGCGCACCATTGATCCGTTGGCAAGCTCCTGGAGCACGCGCGCCCGCCCCCGGGTCGAATCCTTCTCGTCCCCGGTGGCCTGGAACGACGGGCACATCACGCCGGGGCCGGCGGGAACCCGGCATTTCCCGACACCGATGCAGCGATGTACCGCGGTGCTGAAATCGCCGCCGTCGTGCTGGTAGCCGAATGCCAGATCGGTGACCATCAACCGGGCAGATACCTCTCGAAGATCGGCATCCAACGGGCGCGGCGCCACGATGACCCCTGGGTTCAGGACATCGTGCGGATCGAACACGTTCTTCACCGCGGCGAAGGTGTCGATCGCTTCCGGCGAATACATCAGCGGCAGGAGTTCCCCCCGCGCCCGCCCGTCCCCGTGTTCTCCGGACATCGAACCGCCGTAACCGGCAACGAGTTTCGCGGCGTCGGTGAGGAACTCCCGGAAGATCGGGCGCCCGTCGGGACGCTCCAGCGGAAAGTTGATCCGAATATGGATGCACCCGTCGCCGAAGTGTCCGTAGGGCACACCGGTCAGTCCCCGCTCTGCCAGCAATCCCTCGAACTCGCGCAGGTAGTTTCCGAGGTGTTCGGGCGGCACGGCCGCGTCTTCCCACCCGGTCTTTCCGGCGGGTTCGGTTGCCCGGGTGGCCAATCCGGCGCCGTCCTCGCGGATCTTCCACAGCGCGGCTGCTTCCCGCGGATCGCCGACCACCCAGCCCTGCGTGGCGCCGGCCGCGGTGCGGGTGGCCTCGGCACGGGCGGCAACCTCGGCGGGGTCGTCGCCGCTGAGCTCGATCAGTAGCCAGCCCTGCCCCGCGGGAAGTTCGGGTATGGCGGCCGAGCCCCGTCGACTCCGAACCACATTGACGATACGAGCATCCAGACCTTCTACGGCCACGGGCCGGAAAGGCAGGACGGCGGGCACGGCATCGGCGGCGGCGGGCATGTCCGGATACCCCACGACCAGCAGCACGCTGACCGCGGGAACCCGAACCAACCGGACGGTCGCCTCGCGCAGCAGGCCCCAGGTGCCTTCTGTCCCGACGAAGGCCTTCGCTACGTCGAATCCGCGCTCGGGAAGGAGGTGTTCCAACGAGTAGCCCGATACCTGCCGGGGGAACCGGCCGAACTCCGTGCGGATCACGCCGAGTCGCGAGGAAACCACGCGATCCAGCCCGGAGAACACGGTCGACGTCGCTCGGTCAGCCTTTCCGGCCAGGCGAACAAGCTCCCCGGCACCCGTGACGATCTCGAGTTCGGCGACGTTGTCGGCGGTGCGCCCGTACCCCAGCGCCCGGGAACCGCAGGCGTTGTTGCCGATCATTCCGCCGATCGTGCATCGGCTGTGGGTGGACGGGTCGGGCCCGAACCGTAACCCGTGCACCGCGGCGGCGCTCTGCAGGTCGTCGAGGATCACGCCGGGTTGCACGATCGCGGTGGCCGACTCCGGATCGATCACCCGGATACGGTTGAGGTGGCGGGAGAAATCGAGAACGATGCCCGCGCCCACCGCGTTTCCGGCGATCGACGTACCCGCGCCCCGCGCGGTGATCGGCACGCCCAGTGAACGCGCCACGTCCACGACGGCACCGAGCTCGTCGACTTCTCGCGGAAATACCACCACCTCGGGCACGACACGATAGAGCGAGGCGTCGGAAGAATATTCGGCACGCCGCCGTGTCGAAGCATCCACGTCGGTGACGCCCGCCCGCCGCAACGCTGCGGCGACTGTGTGCATCATCGGAATCAATTATCGCTCACACCGGGACGATCCCGGCGGTGTTCTCAGCGCGGCGGCCCCGGGGCCTCGGTGGGTTCGGATGCGGACTTGGCGACGGTGAGCGTTGTGTCAGTGGGGTTTTCGGGTGAATCGCTGAGCAATACGCCACCCGATACCCATTGGATGACGATGGTGGTTTGCGGCAGATTGGTGCGCAGTTCGCGCTTCAACGCGTCGACATCCGGCTTGGCAGAACCGATCAGCGTGACGGTGACGGTATCGGCGGTGCCGTCTCCGGAGATGCTGAGGACCTCGGTGCCCGGGCTGGTCGAGATCCACCGGTCGGTGGTTTCCCGTGCGGAAGCCAAAGCAGTCTCGGCGTCACTGGGCTCCGCGGCCCCGGGAGCATGTGTCCAGGCCATGCTCACCGGAATGTCCTGGTTGAACTGCGCGCTGATGAGTTTGGCCAGGTCATCCGAACTAGCAGGCGGGAAGGGCCCCGCAGCGGAGATCACCAGCGTGCCGGACTGATAGCTGAGTCCGCGCAGGGTCAACGATTGCGGGACAAGCCATTTCTCGACTGCTGGGCTGAGATCGCTCAGCGGCAGCTGGGGCGGCTCTTTGGCGACATGTTCGGGATCCTGCACGGGTATCCACCCCAGCTGCGCGGTCACCGGGTAGCCCAATGCGCGACTGAGCGTGGCTGCCACCTCCCCTACCGGCGGTGGCGCGACGTCGCCGGTGATGTCGGCGCGCACCGTGCCGCCGGAGATGGCGATGTGGCTGAGTCGGCTGCCCGAGCCGAGCAGCTCCGTGATGGTCTGCGTAGCGATCTTGAGATCGTGTGCCCGGCCGCTGATCTCGATGAACCGCGGGGTGAGAATAAGGGTCACGGCGAGTGTGCACATCGCGGTCATCGTCACCGAGCCGACGATCCAGCGGCGATGCGTGCGGAATCGGCGCTTGGGGACGAACCCGGTGAGCAGAAACACCACCGCCGCCATCAGCACGATGCCGATCAGGTTGGTCAGGAATAGCAGCGTCGCGCCACGGGCCAACTGCGGTTGGCCGTATCCCAGCAGCACACCGATCGCAGCGAGCGGCGGCACCAGCGCAACGGCGACCGCCACACCCGGCAGAGCACCGGAAATCTTCTTGTGGACGGTGGCGTACGCGCCGGCCGCGCCGGCCCCGAGCGCGACCAACAGGTCACGGATGTCGGGGCTGGAACGCTCCACCACCTGGCTGGGCAGCTCGGTTCCCGCCGCGGTCAGCACCGTGGCGAAGAACCACCCCACCGCGATCGCGCCCAGCGTGGACATCGAGACCAGCGCCAATCCGGTCAGCAGCCGCCGCCCCCACCCCATGATCAAGCAGGCGGCGATTCCCATGATCGGCGCCATCAGGGGGGCGATCATCATCGCGCCGATCACCACGGCTGCGGAGTTCTGCAGCAGCCCGATCGCCGCGACCATGCTGGACAAGAACATCAGCACGGCGAATCGCCATATCGCCGTGCCCGACGGCCCCACCATCAGGTGATCCATCGCCGAGCGGCGATCTTCGGGCGATAGACGCCACATCGGCCAGCGAAGGTGCCACCCGCCCGACGGCGCCGGCCTGTCCACAGTCGCTTCCCGCATCTATTCCGATCCTGTCTGCAGCATGGGACGAAGCGTCGGTGGTGCTGGCCTGGTAGATGTCCGACTGGATAGCTACCACCTGATCGCCGAAGAATACGGGAGGCTCGCGCGGAATTGCGGGCCGATACCTTCTACCGGTAGGTCAGGGCCTGTTCGAATGCTGTCGTCAGCAGCGCTTTATCCACGTCCAGTGGCGCATTGCCCAGCAATCGTTGTTGAGGCCAGGCGCCCTCGGCGAGCGACGCGGCGTCAGTCCGGTCGTATCCCACGGCCCCGAGTCCGTCGGGCATGCCCACGTTGCGCATGATTCGGACCAGGTGTTCGGCCAGGATCTCGCCGGCCACGCTGTCGGACGAGGCGTCGGACACGGCGTCGGGCACGGTGTCGGACGAGGTGTCCGACACGGCGTCTCCGACGTCTGCGCCGAGCTGGCGCGCTGCCTCGAGATGCCGGATTGGATCTGTGTGCGCGGTGAGCCGAAAGACCGCTGGCGCGTTGAGTATCACAGCCATGCCATGGGGTACCAGCGGTTCGACTCCCGGATATCCGCCGGGGTGAAAGTCGCGTACCTGGCCGGCCACCGCATAGGCCATGGCATGAGGGATGTGCACGCCGGCGTTGCCGAAGGCGATGCCGGCCAGCGTCGCCGCCCACATGGTCTGTTCCCTGGCTTCGTGATCGGCCGAGTCGTTCACGGCTCGTTCCAGATACCGGCCGAGCAGTCGCAGGGCTTCGCGGCTACCCAGGTCGCTCCACGGGTTGGCGCCCTGACTCATCGGGCGCTGGCTGCGTCGCTGGGCCGCTGCACGGCGGTGGAACGGGCGCGCGGTGTAGGACTCCAGTGCGTGCGAGAGCACATCGAGTCCGCTGCATGCGACGACGTTGCGGGGCAGGGTGGCGGTGCTGTCGGGATCGACCAGCGCTTCGGTGGGACGCAGTGCCGGCGACGCGATACCGGTCTTGGCCGACATGGAAAGCAGGTCGAAGATCGCGATGCCAGTGACCTCGCTGCCCGTCCCTGACGTGGTGGGGCAGGCGATATGCGGCCGGAGCGGGCCCGGCACCGGCCGGCCCGCGCCGACGGGCGCGTTCACATAATCGAGGAAGTCGGCGGGTTGGCTGGCGTAGAGGTTGGCCGCCTTGCCGGTATCGAGCACCGAGCCGCCCCCGACGGAAACGTAACCATCCGGCTTGACCTCGGATGCGAAGGCTGCGGCGTTTCTGAATGATTCATCGGTCGGCTCGACCCGTACCTCGGTGTAGGGCACGACGTCGATACCCGCTGCCCGCAAGGATCGCGCTGCGGTGTCGAACACCGCGAGACCGGCGACGTTGGGATCGGAGAACAACACCACCCGGGTCATGCCCAGGGCGGTTGCTCGCTCCCCGACTTCAGCCAGGCACCCTCGACCGAAGGTGACCCGTGAGGCGTCAATGGTGAACGCCGTGTCGGACTCGCCGGCGATGGTCATGTGCTCGCAACAGCTCATCGGACGATTCTGCCGGTGCCGGGTGCCGGCGTGAAGTAACGCCTGCGGGCTCAACCCGATAACCTTCGTACTATGGCCCTATCGCCCCGCATCAAGATCGCCGTGCTCAGCGCACTCGTCGCCGGAGGCGCGTTGGCCGCCGCCGGCCAGGCCGGGGCGCAGCCGATGCCCGTCGACCCCGCACTGCCGCCGGCCCCAGGGGTCCCCGCCCCGACGTCGTCCGGGACCGGCGACGGGTCTGCGTCCGCGCCCAACCAAGTCTTCACCTACACCCCCATCGCCGAGGCCGGCGCCGCCCCGGGGCCACCCCCGGCGCCGCCGCCACCGCCAGGTTCCGCGCCCTACATTCCCCCTGTTCAGGGCGCCGACTTCAACAACACGGGCCAGATGAGCTTCCTGCGCGAGTTGTGGAACATGCGCAGCCCGGAGGGCTTGTTCGAGACGCTCTACGCCGCACCGCAGTTGGATCCGGCGACCAGCGCAGCACTGGGTGTGCGGGACATGCCGATGCTTCCGCCGGGCACCTTGCCCCCGGGCGTCGCGTCTCCTGAGGCACCCCCGGGTGCACCCGCAGCACCGGCACCCGCGCCGCCGCCGGTGTGGCCGCCACCCGGCATGGTGCCGCTCCCGACTCCATAGGATCCTGCGCCGACGAAATCACCCATTCGTTGGTTAGGCTCACCGGGTGCCCGCATTGGTGCATCATTCGGTCTCCCGGCGGCGATTCCTCGCGATGTCGGTCGGCGCAGCGGCACTGGCCTCCGGCTGCGGATCTGAGGAACCAGGCACCATCGCCGACGACGGGTCGGTGACCGTCAAGCACGCGTTCGGTGACACGAAAATTCCGGCGCCGCCCACGAGGGTCGTGAGCGCCGGACTGACCGATGCCGACGACCTGCTGGCCCTGGGCGTCGTCCCGATCGCGGTCACCGACTGGTTCGGTGCCGAACCGTTCGGGGTGTGGCCGTGGGCGCTGCCAAAGCTCGGCGGTGCGCACCCGGTGGTGCTCAGCCTCGCCCATGGCATCCAGGTCGACCAGATCGCGGCGGTGCGGCCCGACCTGATCGTGGCGACAGACGCCGGCCTGGACCGGGATACTTACACCCGGCTGTCGGCCATCGCGCCAACCGTCGCACAATCCGGTCGCGACGCGTTCTTCGAGCCATGGCGCGATCAGGCCACCACGATCGGACAATCGGTGTTTCGCCACGACGACATGCAGACGCTCATCGCCGAGGTCGAGGCGAAGTTCACCGCGGTGCAGCAGGACCATCCACAATTCACCGGCAAGACCGCGCTGCTGCTCAACGGCCGGAAGCACCGTGACGGCGTGCAGATCAGCGGCCCCTCCTGGCGGCACGAATTCCTGACCCACATGGGCTTTTCCGTCACTGAGACCCCAGGGTCGCTGATCACCCGGGACCGCATGGCCGCGGTCCTCGGTGCTGCCGACGTGCTCATCTGGACCACCGAGAACGACGAGGAGCGGGCCGCTCTGCTGGCAGACCCCACCATCGCGCAGCTGACGGCAACGGGACAGCAACGCAGCGTCTTCACCGGCAAGGAACTCGCCGGGGCCATCGCCTACGCCTCGACGTTGTCCTACCCGGTGGTTGCCGAGAAGTTGCCGCCGATGATCGCCGCCGCGCTGGGCTGATCTAATAACCCGGTGACCAGCGAGACCACCGACCAGGACCGCCACGCCGCATTCGCCCGAGTGGGCTCGGCCTATTATCCGGTCCTCGTCGCTGTGTTCACCGCACTGGTGATCATCTCCAACATCACCGCGACCAAGGGCGTCGCGTTCGGACCGATCATCACCGACGGCGGGTTCATCGTGTTCCCCCTCACCTATGTGATCGGCGACGTCTTGGCCGAGGTGTATGGCTTCAGGGCCGCGCGCCGGGCGATATTCACCGGGTTCGCGATGAATATTCTTGCCGCGGCTGCCTTCTGGGTCACCGTCTATCTGCCCGCCGCGGACTTCTACGAGAATCAGGAGCACTTCGAGAACATTGCGGGTGCCTACACCGGGCTGATCGTCGCCGGACTGGCGGGTTTCATTGTCGGCCAGACCCTGAACGCCTGGGTGGTGGTGCTGATCAAGGAGCGCACGAAGGAGAAATACCTGTGGGCCCGGCTGATCGGGTCGACGTTCGTCGGGCAGTTGGGTGACACGGTGGTGTTCTGCGCCATCGCGGCAAGCGTTATCGGAATCACCAGTTTCAGCGATTTCGTCACTTACACCGCGCTGGGATGGCTGTACAAGACGGCCGTCGAGATCGTCCTGCTACCGATCACCTACCGCGTGATCGGCTTGATCAAGCGCCGGGAGCCGACCTATCAGCCTGTCGGGTGAGCCGGTGACCCGCTAGCTTGGGACTATGAGCGTGCCCGGCCCGAGCACCGTTCTCGATTACGGCGATCGGGCGCTTCTTCTCGAGTTCGAGGGCACGGCCGAGGTTCTGGCGTGGACCGACGCACTGCGCGCTGCCGACTTGGCGGGCGTCGTGGACATTGTCCCCGCAGCCCGGACCATTCTGGTGAAGCTG
Source organism: uncultured Mycobacterium sp. (assembly GCA_964498215.1). Classification (GTDB taxonomy): domain Bacteria; phylum Actinomycetota; class Actinomycetes; order Mycobacteriales; family Mycobacteriaceae; genus Mycobacterium. Next base: position 16,957 of record CAZCHU010000032.1, read on the forward strand.
ACGGAATCCCGGTATCAGGCACCCACCCGGCAGCGACTTCGCCGGGTTCGCCCGAGCATCGACACCGACATCCCCTCCGTTGAGCGGGTCGACATATCCATCGACGTTACCTATGACGGTTCGGATCTCGATGAGGTGGCCGGGCTCACCGGCTTGACGACCGATGAGGTCGTGGCGGCGCACACCGGGCAACCCTGGCGCGTCGCATTCAGCGGTTTCGCACCGGGTTTCGCCTACCTGGTGGGCGGCGACGAACGGCTCACCGTGCCCAGAAGATCAGACCCGCGCACCAAGGTGCCCGTCGGCTCGGTCGGGCTGGCCGGCCAGTTCAGCGGCATCTACCCCCGCGAATCGCCTGGCGGATGGCAATTGATCGGGCGCACCACGGCACCGCTCTGGGACGTCGAACGGGACAATCCGGCCCTGTTGACTCCCGGCCTGTGGATTCGCTTCCAGGCGGTCGATACGTGACCGCCGTGACACTGGAGATCCTGCAGCCCGGTCCGCTGGCACTGATCGAAGACCTCGGCCGACCGGGGTTGTCTCACCTCGGGGTCACCCGCTCCGGCGCGGCCGACCGGCGCTCACACATGCTGGCCAACCGCCTGGTGGCCAACCCGAGCGACCGAGCGACCATCGAGGTGACGCTCGGCGGGTTCACCGCCCGGGTGCGCGGAGGGGATGTGGCGATCGCGGTCACCGGCGCAGACACCAACCCGGCAATCGACGGCGTTCCCTTCGGCACCAACAGTGTTCGCTACGCAGAAGATGGTGCGACGATTTCACTGGGACCACCGCGATCGGGATTGCGCTCGTATCTGGCGGTGCGCGGAGGCTTCGACGCCGCGACAGTGCTGGGCTCGCGCAGCTACGACGTGATGTCGGCCATCGGCCCGCGTCCACTGCGGCGCGGCGATGTACTGCCGGTCGGTGAGCACACCGAGGGTTTCCCCGAGTTGGACCAGGCGCCGGTTGCCCCAATCGCCGAGGGCGATCTCGAGCTACGAGCGGTGCCGGGACCACGCGACGACTGGTTCGTCGACCCCGACATCCTGGTGCGCACCAACTGGCAGGTCACCAATCGCGGCGACCGCGTCGGGATGCGCTTGATCGGGATGCCGCTGGAGTATCGCTGGCCGGATCGCCAACTGCCCAGCGAGGGGATGACCCGGGGGGCTATCCAGGTTCCACCGAACGGATTTCCCGTCATCCTGGGTCCCGACCACCCGGTGACCGGCGGGTACCCGGTGATCGGCGTGGTGATCGATGACGACATCGACACGGTTGCCCAAGCCCGCCCCGGACAGACGGTGCGGCTGCATTGGTCACGGCCGAGGTCGGCCGGTGGAGGGCACTGAAGGTTCGCCCCACGGTGCCGGTATCGAAGCGCGCCGCCGCCGACGCTGGTAGAACCGGGGTGTGCGTGCCCGCCTCGTCCACACTTCTGACCTCGACGACGAGACGCGCGAGCATGCCCGGTCGATGATCATCGAAGCCTTCCGCGGAAACCCCGACGGCGAGTTCACCGACGCCGACTGGGAGCACGCCCTCGGTGGCATGCACGCGGTGATCTTCGAGCACGGCGCGCTGATCGGGCACGCAGCGGTCGTACAGCGGCGCCTCCTCTACGGCGACGCAGTGCTGCGGTGCGGCTACGTCGAGGCGGTCGTGGTGCGGGAGGACCACCGCGGTCAGGGGCTGGGCAGCGCGCTGATGGACGCCGTCGAGCAGGTCATTCGGGGTGGACACCACCTGGGTGCGTTGAGTTCAACCGACGCGGCCCGGCCCCTGTACACCGCCCGGGGGTGGCTCCCGTGGCTCGGACCGACGTCTGCGCTGACCCCGGACGGGCTGATCCGGACATCCGACGAGGATGGATCGCTGGTCGTGCTTCCCGGCGAGTTACCGCCTACCGTGACACTCGACCCCGCGGCACCAATAACCTGCGACTGGCGCGACGGCAGCCTCTGGTGAGCCGAGTTTCATCGCCGCAGCGCGTCTGACACAGCCGCGCAACGACTCGTTAATCGCTATGAAACACGACCTGAATAGACAATGGTGATGAGTGAGCCCGACTGGTCGCCGCTCACCGGCTTTCGCGTCGCGGTGACCTCAGCGCGACGCGCCGACGAACTGGCGGCACTGCTGCGGCGCCGCGGCGCCAGCGTCACCTGCGCGGCGGCGATCGAGATGGTGGCGTTGCCCGACGATCAGGAGCTGCGCCGGCACACCGAGTTGTTGATCGACTCGCCGCCGGACATCGTCATTGCCACCACCGGTATCGGCTTCCGCGGCTGGATCGCAGCCGCAGACGGGTGGGGCCTGGCCAACGAGTTGACCGTGGCCCTGGGCAAGGCGCGCATCGTGTCCCGCGGCCCGAAAGCCACCGGCGCGCTGCGCGCGGCCGACCTGCCCGAGGAGTGGTCTCCAGATTCGGAGTCCTCGCGCGAGGTGGTGCACTATCTGGTTGAGGGCGGTATCGCCGGAAAGCGAATCGCCGTGCAGCTTCACGGGGCCACCGCGGAATGGGATCCGTTTCCAGAATTCCTCGACGAGCTACGCGCAGCCGGAGCCGAAGTGGTACCGCTGCGGGTATACCGCTGGCATCCGCCGCCCCGAGACGGGGAGTTCGACCATCTGGTGTCCGCTATCGCCGAGGAGAAGTTCGACGCCGTCAGTTTCACCTCGGCGCCCGCGGTCGCCTCGGTACTCATGCGTGCCTCCGAGCTGGGCATCGAGAGCCAGCTGCTCTCGGCGCTGCGCAACGGCGTGCACGCAATGTGCGTCGGCCCGGTGACAGCGCGACCGCTGGTGCGGTTGGGGATACCGACGTCCGCGCCCGAGCGGATGCGGCTGGGTGCGCTGGCGCGCCACATCACCGACGAACTGCCCTTGCTGCAGTCACGCACGATCAGTGTGGCGGGACATCTGCTCGAGATCCGCGGCACCTGCGTATTGGTCGACGGCGTGGTCAAGGAGCTGTCTCCGGCGGCGATGGCGACGATCCGGGCGTTGGCACACCACCCTGGTGCGGTGGTGTCGCGGACCGACTTGCTACGGGCACTCCCGGGTGGTGGCACCGACACCCACGCGATCGAAACGGCCGTGCTGCGGCTGCGTACGGCGCTGGGCGACAAGGCGATGGTCGCCACCGTGGTCAAACGTGGTTACCGCCTGTCCGTAGATGATCCAGCCGAGGCATCAGAGTCGTGAACTACCTACTGGTGGCGCACGGCACCCGCAAGCAGCGAGGCGTATCGCTGATCGGTGACCTCGCCAAGCGGGTCGCGGACGTGTTGAATCGTCCGGTGCACGTCGCATTCGTCGATGTGCTCGGCCCGACGCCCAGCGAGTTGCTCAGCGCCACACCCGAGCAGCCGACCGTGCTGGTGCCTGCCTTCCTGGCGCGCGGCTACCACGTCAACCACGACATCCCCACTCACGTGCAGACCAGCGGGCACCGCTACGTGACCGTCACCCGCGCCTTGGGCCCCGACCCGCAGCTTGTCCGGGTCCTCGTCGACCGGTTGATCGAATGCGGCTGGCGAGCCGAGGACTCTGTGATCCTTGCCGCGGCGGGAACATCGGACCCGGCTGCCACCGGTGACCTTTACACCACGGCGGCATGGCTGTCGGCGACGATCGGGTCGCGGGTCGAGCTGGCCTTTGCGGCCACCGGCGAGCCCAGCGTTGCCGCGGCCGTCGCGTCGATCCGCGGGCAGCGGCGCGGCGGTGGCAGACGCGTTGTCGTCGCGTCGTATCTGTTGTCCGAGGGGCTGTTCCAGGATCGGCTGCGAGCCAGCGGGGCTGATCTGGTGACCGACCCGCTGGGCACCCATCCCGGTGTGGCGCGCTTGATCACCAGCCGGTTTCTGCGCGCCCACGTTCGGCCTCGGAGCATCGAACCGGGCTTCAGGGTCGTGAACAGTGATCCTCAAACGACCATGACGCCGGGTTCGTGTTTCGCCCCGTCAGGGGTGCGGAGTCGTTGACGGCGGCATGGCGGCGACCAGTGAGGTGTCGACTCCGACCCGCCCGAGTTCCGTCGCGCCACCTGGGTCGCCCAGCGGTTCGTCCCGACCGGGCAGCGGAGAGCTGAAGAACTCAGCGTTGTCCTGCAGGAACTCCGCCTGTTCCTCGGGCAGGTCCGTCTCGTAGTAGATGGCCTCTACCCGGCACGCGAGGCTGCATGCTCCGCAGTCCACGCACTCGTTGGGGTTGATGTACATCGCCCGTGCGCCCTCATAGATGCAGTCCGCCGGGCATTCCTGCACGCAGGACTTGTCGAGGATGTCCACGCATGCGCTGCCGATCACGTAGGTCATGGCGACGAGGTTATTCAGCCCGCCCATCGAAATCATGGGCCGAAAGTCCCTTCTTCGATCACGAACTGGCTACGCGCAGTACGTCTCAAGACTAGGAACCGACCTGCACGTCGCCGTCAGGGGTGACCCGGGTCACATAGACCGGCAGCGAGGCGTCGGGGCAGTCCAGGCAGCTGCCGTCGTCGAGGGCGAATGTCTGTTTCTTCAGCGGCGACTGGACGGTTGCCCGCCCCGCGCGGTCGCCGACGATGCCGCGCGACATCACCGCCGCACCGGAGAACGGGTCGATGTTGCCGACAGCGTGCAGGCTCCCGTCATCGAGTCGGAACAGCGCGGCCTGGGCACCGTCTGGCAGCAGCACCCCCACCCCGCGGCCCGGCAGTAGGAAGTTGTAGCGGCAGGCTGTGGTCCAGACCTGGGCGTCAGCCTGAACATTATTGAGCAGGGTCATCCCATCAAGCTCCTATCGTCGGCATGCCGATCGGCGTCGGCACCTTCCGGCCGGCGTTCTTGGTGAAGGTGACGGTGGGGTCGGCAACCTCGGGCGCGTTGACGAACGAGACGAATCGCGACAGCTTGTCAGGGTCCTGGAGCACACCCTTCCACTCACACGCATAGTTCTCGACGTGCCGGGCGATCTCCGCCTCGAACTCGGCCGCCAGCCCCAGGGAGTCCTCGCACACAACCTCGCGCAGGTGCACCAGCCCGCGCTGCTCCACCCACGGGGCGGTGCGCTGCAGTCGGTCGGCGGTGCGGATGTAGAAGACCAGGAACCGGTCGATGTAGCGAACCAGGGTTTCATCATCGAGGTCGCCGGCCAGCAGCTCGGCATGCCGGGGCGTCATACCGCCGTTCCCACCCACATAGAGGTTCCATCCGGTTTCGGTGGCTATGACGCCGACGTCCTTTCCGCGGGCCTCGGCGCACTCGCGTGCACACCCGGACACCCCCATTTTGATCTTGTGCGGGGCTCGCAGTCCGCGATAGCGCAGCTCCAGGTTGATGGCCATCTGCACCGAATCCTGTTGACCGTAGCGACACCAGTCACTGCCGACGCAGCTCTTGACCGTCCTTAATGCCTTGCCATACGCATGACCTGACTCCATGCCGCCTTCGACGAGACGGCGCCAGATCTCGGGGAGCTCGTCGACGCGGGCACCGAACATGTCGATGCGCTGCCCACCGGTGATCTTGGTGTACAAGTTGAAATCTCGGGCGATCTCACCGATCAGGATGAGTTGCTCGGGGGTGATGTCGCCCCCGGGTACCCGGGGCACCACCGAGTAGCTCCCGTTGCGCTGGATGTTGGCCAGGAAATGGTCGTTGGAGTCCTGCAGCGAAGCCTGCTCACCGTCGAGGATATGGTCCGAGCCGGTCGACGCCAGTATCGACGCGACCGCCGGTTTGCAAAGGTCGCACCCCTTCCCGGTGCCGAACCGCTCGATCAGGCCGGAGAAGGTGCGGATATCGGTGGCGGTGACGATTTCGAACAACTCCGCGCGCGACTGGGTGAAGTGTTCGCACAGCGCCTTGGACTGTCGCACCCCCTCGGCTTCCAGGAGTTGCTTGAGCAGCGGGACACAAGACCCGCAGGACGTGCCCGCCTTGGTGCAGCCCTTCAAAGCGGGCACGTCCGCGCATCCGCCGGCGATCGCGTCGGTGAGATCGCCTTTTGTGACGTTGTTACAGGAGCAAATCTGCGCACCGGCGGGCAGCGCGCCGACGCCCAACGAAACCCCGGAGCCGCTTCCATTGTCGGCTGGGGCGATGAGCGCCAGCGGATCACCGGCCAGTTGCTCCCCAACCATGGGCCGCAACACACCGTACGCAGAGGCATCTCCGACCAGGATGCCGCCCAGCAGCGTCTTGGCGTCATCGGAGAGGACCAACTTGGCGTAGGTCTGATTGACGGCGTCGTTGACCGCCACCTCCAGAGAGTCCGGCGCGGTCCCCATGGCGTCGCCGAAACTGGCCACGTCCACACCCAGAAGTTTGAGTTTGGTTGACATATCGGCCCCGGGGAACTGGGCAGCGCCACCCAACAGGCGATCCGCGACCACTTCGGCACTGGTGTATCCCGGCCCCACGAGGCCGTAGCACCGCCCGTCGATCGCGGCGACCTCGCCGATCGCGTAGACGCTGGGATCGCTTGTGGTGCAGGTTAAATCGGTGAGGACACCGCCCCGGTCGGCGATCTCGAGCCCCGCGGTGCGGGCCAGCTCGTCACGGGGCCGCACGCCCGCGGCGAAAACAACGAGACCGGCGTCGATGAACGTTCCGTCGCTCAGCGTCACCCGCACGGACTCGTCCTCGGCGGACCGCCGGACCGGCCGATTGCGTTGTGCGGGTTGAATTGAACAGGTCCCGACATCGGTATGCACGGCGATGCCCAAATCGGTGACCATTCTGCCCAGCAGCGCGCCACCTGCTTCATCGAGCTGGTGGGCCATCAGCCGGGGCGCTGTCTCGACGACATGAGGTTGCAGGCCAAAGGAGCGCAGCGCGTTCGCGGCTTCCAGGCCGAGCAGTCCACCACCGATCACCACACCGACCGGCGCGCGTCCGCCGCCGCGGGCTCGCAGTGCGTCGGCGCGGATCGCGTCCAGGTCGTCGAAAGTTCGGTAAACATGACAGGACGGCAGGTCACGCCCCGGCACCGGCGGCACGAATGCGTAGGAGCCCGTCGCCAGCACCAGCGCGTCGTAGCGGATCCGAGTCCCGTCGCTGGTGGTGACCGACCTGGCCGACCGGTCGAGTTCTGCGACCCGGCTGGCCAACCGGACGTCGACCAGCCGATCGCCCCGGTAGTCGTTACCGGGCAGCGCCAGCCTGGCACGGTCCCAGTGCTCGGTGTATCCGGTGAGTCCGACGCGGTCGTAGGCGGCGTCGGCCTCCTCGGCGAACACGGTCACCCGCCAGTTGCCCTCGGCGTCGCGAGACCGTAGTGCCTCGACGAACCGATGCCCGACCATGCCGTGACCGATGACCACGACGTGCGAAGTTGGCGCCATGGCGCACAGGTTAGGTAGCCCAGGTTGCCTCCATGTCGCGCTGTGTGAAGCGCCCATCACGGTGTCCTCACCGGCGGCGGAGCAGTGCTGTGAGCCCGTTCTCCGACAGCGAACGCCTCGACGGAACATGCGCGTGGTCGACTCAAGTTCTAGGTATCAGGCGCACCGGTAACGAGCCGGTCGACGGCACTGAGGAGACTTAAACATGAGCACGATGACCCTGTGGACCCAACCCACGTGGAACACCGACCGCTGGGTGCGGGACTTCTTCGGCCCCGCTACGGCCAGAGAGTGGGCCAACGACGTCGGGGCGGGGATCAGCCCGGCGGCGGAGGTCGTCAGAGACGGTGACGATGCGGTGGTCCGGGTGGACCTGCCCGGCGTGGACGTCGAGAAGGACGTCAACGTCGAGGTGGACAAGGGCCGGCTCGTCATCCGCGGAGAGCGCCGGGACCAGCGGGTGCAAGAGCACTCGGAGCAAGATGAAAAAGGTGGGGTCCGCCGGCTCAGCGAGGTGCGGTACGGCTCTTTCCGCCGGTCGTTCGCGCTGCCCGCGCATGTAGCCGGGGACGCCATCTCCGCGGCCTACCAGGACGGCGTATTGACCGTACGGGTGACCGGAGCCCACAAGGGCGCCGAGGCCCAGCGCATCGCGATCGAAAGCCGGTAGCCCCGCAGACAACAGACGACAACAGAGCCGGTGGGTCCGTGGCGGGCCCACCGGTTCTTTCATTTCCAAGTCAATTCCATCAACGTGACGGGTCTCACCATCACTTCGGTGTCGTGGCTAGCCTCGATTGCGTACTGTGATCCGTGACACCCTTCAGCCCAAGGAGGTCGAATGTCCAGGAGCACCGAGCTCACCGAGCTTCACGAATTGATCGGGAGCCTCCGGCGATGCGTCACCGCGCTTGCCTCGCAGTATGGGGACAGCCCAGCGACTCGCCGCATCGTCAACGACGCCGAACGAATCTTCAACGACATCGATCGACTAGACATCGATGCCGAGGAACTGGAACTCTCCCGTGGCGGCAGTGGGCAACAACACGTTGGTGAACGCATTGCGATTCCGGACACCCAGTACGATACGGATTTCTGGCGCGGCGTGGACGACGAAGGTCTCGGCGGGACGCGCTAAGCGCCGCGTGCCGTGAACGACTACGGGACGCAGACCGGGGCTACAACAGCATAGAAAGGCAACTGTGAGCGCACCCACCGCCGACCGCACAGCGACCGGCGTCTTTTCGCCTGGCCGAGCGCAGATCCCACAACGCACGCTGCGCACCGATCACTGGCTGAAGTCGCCCATCATCATCGACCTGGGCTTCGCCGCCTTCGTCATCTACGCGACGGTGCGTGCGTTCCTCCAGAACAACTATTTCGTCGCCGAATACCACTACCTGACGCCGTTCTACTCACCCTGCGTGAGTAAGGGCTGCACCCCCGAGGCCAGCCACTTCGGGCAGTTCCTCCCCGATGTGTGGTGGCTGCCGTTCGCAGCGCTGTCGCTGCCCTTCCTGCTGCTGTTTCGGCTGACCTGCTACTACTATCGCGGCGCCTACTACCGGACGGTGTGGCAGTCCCCAACCGCCTGCGCGGTGGCAGAACCGCATTCGAAATACACTGGCGAGACACGCTTCCCGCTGATCATCCAGAACACCCACCGCTACTTCTTCTACATCGCCGTGATCATCTCGGTGATCAACACTTACGACGCGATCAAAGCCTTCCACTCCCCGTCCGGCTTTGGCTTCGGCTTGGGCAACGTGATTCTCGTCGGGAACGTCGTGATGCTCTGGGTTTACACGGTGTCCTGCCACTCCTGCAGGCACGTCACGGGCGGCCGGCTCAAGCATTTCTCCAAACATCCCGTCCGCTATTGGATGTGGACACAGATCAGCAAGCTGAATGTGCGGCACAAGCAGTACGCCTGGATCACCCTGGGCACTCTGATGCTGACCGACTTCTACATCATGCTGGTGGCCAGCGGCACGATTTCCGACCTAAGGTTCATCGGCTGAATCAGCTTGGCTGACAGCGGAATTCATCGACTAGCGAGGTTTACATAGATGGCTGACGTGGAACGGCACCAGTACGACGTGGTCGTCATCGGTGCCGGCGGCGCGGGTCTGCGCGCAGTGATCGAGGCCCGGGAACGTGGTCTGCGCGTCGCGGTGGTGACCAAGTCACTGTTCGGCAAGGCGCACACGGTGATGGCAGAGGGCGGTTGCGCCGCCGCGATGCGCAACGTGAACACCAAGGATTCCTGGCAGGTGCACTTCGGTGACACCATGCGCGGCGGCAAGTTCCTGAACAACTGGCGGATGGCCGAATTGCACGCGCAGGAAGCCCCCGACCGGGTCTGGGAGCTGGAGACCTACGGTGCGTTGTTCGACCGCACCAAGGACGGCAAGATCAGCCAGCGCAACTTCGGCGGCCACACCTACCCACGCCTCGCCCACGTCGGCGACCGCACCGGGCTGGAGATCATCCGCACCCTGCAGCAGAAAATCGTCTCACTGCAGCAGGACGACAAGGAAGAATTCGGCGACTACGAGGCCCGGATCAAGGTCTTCCACGAATGCTCGATCACCGACCTGATCTTGGATGAGGGCACCGATGGCATCAAGCGCATAGCCGGAGCGTTCGGCTACTGGCGTGAGACCGGCGACTTCATCCTTTTCGAGGCGCCCGCAGTGGTGCTGGCCACCGGCGGTATCGGCAAGTCGTTCAAGGTGTCGTCGAACTCCTGGGAGTACACCGGCGATGGTCACGCCTTGGCACTGCGGGCCGGTTCGAACCTGATCAACATGGAGTTCATCCAGTTCCACCCGACCGGCATGGTGTGGCCGCTGTCGGTGAAAGGCATCCTCGTCACCGAGGGCGTCCGCGGCGACGGCGGAGTGCTGAAGAACTCCGAGGGCAAACGGTTCATGTTCGACTACATCCCCGCGGTGTTCAAGGGGCAGTACGCAGAGACCGAAGAAGAAGCCGACCAGTGGCTCAAGGACAACGATTCCGCCCGCCGCACGCCTGACCTGCTGCCCCGGGACGAAGTCGCCCGCGCGATCGTCGCGGAGGTCAAGGCAGGCCGGGGCACCCCGCATGGCGGCGTCTACCTCGACATCGCATCCCGGATGCCCACCGAGGAGATCAAGCGCCGACTGCCCTCCATGTACCACCAGTTCATCGAGCTGGCCGAAGTCGACATCACCACGGATTCGATGGAGGTCGGCCCTACCTGCCACTACGTGATGGGCGGGATCGAGGTGGACCCGGACACCGGCGCGGCCAAGACGCCGGGCCTGTTCGCCGCAGGTGAGTGTGCGGGCGGGATGCACGGCTCCAACCGGCTGGGCGGTAACTCGCTGTCAGACCTGCTGGTGTTCGGTCGGCGCGCGGGCCTCGGCGCATCGGACTACGTGCGGGCGCTGTCTGACCGGCCCAAGGCCCCCCAGGACGCCGTCGAGGAGGCCACCCGGATGGCGTTGGCGCCCTATGACCAGCACGCGACCCCGGAGAACCCCTACACGCTGCACGCTGAGCTGCAGCAGTCGATGAACGATCTCGTCGGCATCATCCGCAAGGAAGCCGAGATCGAAGAGGCGCTGACCAAACTCGAGGAACTCAAGAAGCGCGTGCAGAACGTCACCGTGGAAGGCGGACGGGTGTACAACCCGGGTTGGCACCTCGCGATCGACATGCGCAACATGCTGCTGGTCAGCGAATGCGTGGCCAAGGCCGCGCTGCAGCGCACCGAAAGCCGCGGCGGGCACACCCGAGACGACCACCCGCAGATGGACGCGGACTGGCGCCACACGCTGCTGGTGTGCCGCACCAACGAGGCCGCCAGCCGTGACGCGCTGGTTCCCGGGGTGACGGTGACACCGGAAAGGCAGAGCCCGATGCGGCCGGACTTGCTGGAGTGTTTCGAACTCTCCGAACTCGAGAAGTACTACACCGATGCAGAACTGGCCGAGCACCCCGGACGGAAGGGCTGAAAATGGCAGGCTCCACCGGAAAATATCAGGCCAAACTCCGGGTCTGGCGCGGCGACATCGATGGTGGCGAGCTGGATGACTTCACCGTCGAGGTCAACGACGGCGAAGTTGTGCTCGACATCATTCACCGACTTCAGGCCACCCAGACACCGGATCTTGCGGTGCGCTGGAACTGCAAGGCGGGTAAGTGCGGGTCCTGCTCGGCCGAGATCAACGGCAAGCCGCGGCTGATGTGCATGACCCGAATGTCGACCTTCGACCAGGACGAGACGGTGACGGTGACGCCGCTGCGGACTTTCCCGGTGATGCGCGACCTGGTCACCGACGTGTCCTTCAACTACCAGAAGGCCAGAGAGATTCCGTCGTTCACGCCGCCGAAGGATCTCCAGCCCGGCGAATACCGAATGCAGCAGGAAGACGTCAATCGGTCCCAGGAGTTCCGTAAGTGCATCGAATGCTTCCTATGCCAGGACGTCTGCCACGTGATCCGCGACCACGAGGACAACAAAGAGGCGTACGCCGGCCCCCGCTTCTTGATGCGTCAGACCGAGTTGGACATGCACCCACTGGATACCCTGGAGCGTCGTCCCGAGCAGGCGCAGGAGGATAACGGGCTGGGCTTGTGCAATATCACCAAGTGTTGCACCGAGGTCTGCCCCGAACACATCAAGATCACCGACAACGCGCTGATACCGATGAAAGAGCGCGCAGCCGACCGAAAGTACGACCCCGTGGTCTGGCTAGGCAACAAGCTCTTCCGCAGGAAGTAGCTGCGGTGCGCGCCGAGCGGCAGGTCCCGGAGAAGTTCGAGCCCAGCGTCATCAGTAGCGTCGCGACGACACGCAGCGCCGGTGTCGCCGGATCAATCGCCACCACCGCCAGCGCGGGTGT
>CAZCHU010000032.1:29284-30758 GCA_964498215.1 uncultured Mycobacterium sp.
CGACACGCAGCGCCGGTGTCGCCGGATCAATCGCCACCACCGCCAGCGCGGGTGTGGCCGGATCAATCGCCACCACCGCCAGCGCGGGTGTCGCCGGATCAATCGCTACCGCCGCGAGTGCTGGTGTCGCGGGATCGATCGCCACCGCCGCAAGCGCCGGTATCGCAGGAAGCATCCTGACGCTGCTCTCGGTGGCCTGCCGCGGATGCGCGGCCTGCCTCGGTTGCATCGCCTGCACGGAGTGCCGCGCGTGCGTGGGATGCGTCGGATGCTCGGACTGTATCGGCTGCGTGGGGTGCGTGAACTGCTCAGGTCTCCGCAACGCCGTCGGCCTGCGCAACGTGCACGCCTGACGCTCGCCCACCCGCTAGATTCGACGCCGGACCCGCCTCCACGAAAGGCCAGATTATGTCGACCATGCCGCCGTCAAACGGACTGTTGCTCAACCCCAACAGTTTCGACCCACAGCAGCTCGACCCAGAGTCCCGGCGCCAGCTGCGCGCCCTGATCGACTGGTTTGAGCAGCGGGGCAAGGAAAGGCTGCTCCGCGACGATCTGGAGGCGACGTGGGTCAGCGACTTTCTCGACTTCGTCAAACGCGAGCGGCTGTTCGCCACCTTCCTCACCCCCTCGGAGTTCGCCGAGGGCGACGCCAACAAGCGCTGGGACACCTCGCGCAACGCCATCCTCAGTGAGATTCTCGGGTTCTACGGGCTGGCGTACTGGTACGCGGAGCAGGTCACCATATTGGGCCTCGGGCCGATCTGGCAGAGCGACAACATCAAGGCCAAGGAGCGTGCGGCGGCCCAGCTTGAGGCGGGCGGCGTTATGGCGTTCGCTCTGTCTGAGCGTGAGCACGGTGCCGACATCTACAACACCGACATGCTGCTGACCCCAGCAGCCGACGACGATGACGACGGCGTCGTGTTCCGCGCATCCGGTGAGAAGTACTACATCGGCAACGGCAATGTCGCGGGCATGGTGTCGGTGTTCTCTCGCCGCACCGATGTCGAGGGCGCCGAGGGTTACGTGTGGTTTGTGGCCGACAGTGCGCACCAGAACTACGAGCTACTGGGCAACGTGGTGCACGGCCAGATGTTCGTCAGCAATTTCGCCCTCAACGACTACCCGGTGCACGAAGAAGACATCCTCTGCACGGGTCCCGAAGCGTTTTCAGCCGCCCTCAACACCGTCAACGTCGGCAAGTTCAACCTGTGCAGTGGTTCTATCGGCATGTGTGAACACGCGTTCTACGAAGCCATCACGCACGCGAACAATCGCATTCTGTACGGCAATCCCGTGACCGATTTTCCCCATGTGCGCGCCAGTTTCGTCGACGCATACGCCCGGCTGATTGCGATGAAGGCATTCAGCGACCGGGCGATCGACTACTTCCGCAGTGCCAGCCTTGAGGACCGTCGCTACCTGTTGTTCAATCCGGTCACCAAGTCCAAGGTCACCTCCGAGGGCGAAA
>CAZCHU010000033.1:0-4044 GCA_964498215.1 uncultured Mycobacterium sp.
AGGGCAACGCCTTCTGTGTCGCGGGAGGATGACGCTGAGGTGACCAGGGGAGGACCGCTTAAGCTGGCTGCGTGACGTCTGGGTTGACCCAACAGGTAGACACCGTCCAGCGGGCCGCGACGACGCCTGACCACCCCCAGCCGTATCGCGAGCTGGGCCTTAAGGATGACGAGTACCAGCGGATACGCGAGATCCTCGGTCGTCGACCCACTGATGCCGAGCTCGCGATGTACTCGGTGATGTGGAGCGAACACTGCTCCTATAAATCGTCGAAGGTGCATTTGCGGTACTTCGGCGAGACCACCACCGCGGAGATGGGCGCGGCGATGCTCGCGGGTATCGGTGAGAATGCCGGCGTCGTCGACATCGGCGACGGGTGGGCGGCCACCTTCAAGGTCGAATCTCACAACCATCCGTCCTACATCGAGCCTTATCAGGGTGCTGCCACCGGCGTCGGCGGCATCGTCCGCGACATCATGGCGATGGGTGCCCGTCCGGTGGCCGTGATGGACCAGCTGCGGTTCGGCGCCGCCGACGCGCCCGATACGCGCCGGGTCCTCGACGGCGTGGTTCGCGGGGTCGGAGGTTACGGAAACTCGCTCGGCTTGCCGAACATCGGCGGTGAGACGGTGTTCGACGCCTGCTACGCGGGAAATCCACTGGTCAACGCACTGTGCGTTGGGGTCCTGCGAAAAGAAGATCTACACCTGGCTTTCGCGTCCGGGGCCGGCAACAAGATCATCCTGTTCGGCGCCCGCACCGGCCTGGACGGGATCGGCGGGGTATCGGTGCTTGCTTCGGAGACGTTCGGCGGTGACGAAAGCGGCGACGGACACGCAGCTGGATCATCGAAGTCGCGAAAAAAGCTGCCCAGTGTGCAGGTCGGCGACCCGTTCACCGAGAAAGTTCTCATCGAGTGCTGCCTGGAGCTCTACGCCGACGAGCTCGTGGTCGGTATCCAAGACCTGGGTGGAGCCGGATTATCCTGTGCCACTTCCGAACTGGCATCCGCAGGGGACGGCGGGATGAGGGTTGAGCTGGACGCCGTGCCGTTGCGGGCGATGAACATGACACCGGCCGAGATCCTGTCCAGCGAATCCCAGGAACGGATGTGTGCGGTCGTCACGCCCGATAACGTCGACGCCTTCCTGGCGGTGTGCCGCAAGTGGGACGTGCTGGCCACGGTGATCGGCGAGGTCACCGATGGTGACCGGCTCCAGATCACCTGGCATGGTGAAACGGTCGTCGACGTACCGCCGCGAACCGTCGCACACGAGGGGCCGGTCTACCAGCGGCCCGTGAAACGGCCACCCACCCAGGATGCGCTGAACGCCGACACCTCGGCATCCCTACCCCGACCGTCCAGTGGAACCGAACTGCGTGCGACCCTGCTTGCGATGCTCGGCAGCCCGCATCTGTGCAGTCGAGCGTTCATCACCGAGCAGTACGACCGATATGTGCGTGGCAACACGGTGCTGGCCGAGAATGCCGATGGCGGGGTGCTGCGGGTGGATGAGGAGACCGGCCGTGGCATCGCGATCTCCACCGACGCGTCGGGGCGCTACACCGCGTTGGATCCCTACGCCGGTGCTCAGCTCGCACTGGCCGAGGCGTACCGCAATGTTGCGGTCACCGGAGCCACCCCGATCGCGGTGACCAACTGCCTGAACTTCGGGTCCCCGGAGGATCCCGGGGTCATGTGGCAGTTCTCACAGGCCGTTCGAGGTCTGGCCGATGGCGCTGTGGAACTGGGTATCCCGGTCACCGGAGGCAACGTCAGCTTCTACAACCAGACAGGCAGCGCGGCGATTCTGCCGACGCCGGTCGTCGGCGTGCTGGGTGTGATCGACGATGTCCGGCGGCGCATACCGACCGGCCTCGGCGCCGAACCCGGCGAGACGCTGATCTTGCTGGGTGAGACTCGTGACGAGTTCGACGGCTCGATCTGGGCGAAGGTCACCGCCGACCATCTCGGCGGCTTACCGCCGGCCGTCGATCTGACGCGGGAGCGTCTGCTGGCCGACGTGCTCACCGCGGCGTCGCGCGACGGCCTAGTGTCGGCCGCCCACGACCTCTCCGAGGGCGGGTTGATCCAGGCATTGGTCGAGGCCGCACTGGCCGGCGAAACCGGTTGCCGGGTAGTACTTCCCGAAGACGCAGATGCTTTTGTGGCGCTCTTCAGCGAGTCTGCGGGGCGGGTCCTCGTCGCGGTGCCCCGCACTGAGGAGAGCAGGTTCACCGCGATGTGCCAGGCCCGCGGCCTGCCGTCAACACGGATCGGCGTGGTGGATCAGGGGCCCGACGGAGGCGAGCCTGCCGTGGAGGTGCAGGGCCTGTTCACGGTGACTTTGGAGGAGCTGCGGCGCACGTCGGAGGGCGTGCTACCCGGGTTGTTCGGGTGAGGGCGACGGACCAACAGAGAAATCCCGTCTACCTGTGGGCGTGGCGGCTGTTGCGGCTGGACTTCACCGGCATCGCCTTCGGCGCGCTGTTCTTCTGCTTGTCGCTGACCCCGTCACTGCTGCCCAGAGACTGGCTGTTCCAGGGGATCATCGGCGGCATTACCGCCGCGATCGGCTACGGCCTAGGGGTGTTCCTGTCCAAACTGGTGCGCCGGTTCGTGTTGGCGCGTCGACGCTGGTGGCCGCCGCCCCCGCCGGTGTCTTACACGCTGAAGACGATCACGGTGATCGGGTGTATCGCGGCCTCTGTGCTGATGTTGATTCCCGCCGCCGAATGGCAACGTCAGGTGTCGGCGCTGATGGGGGTCGAGGGCCCTAGTGCGGCCAGCTATCTGCGCACCCTGGTGATCGCCGTTGCGGTCGGCGCCGCTTGCGTGGCTGCCGCCCGGGTGTTGCTGGACATCATCAAGACGGTGGCACGCTTCCTCATCCGCCGCTGGCATGTGGACGACGAGGTGGCGTTGTTCATCGGTACCGCCATCGTTGTGGTGCTGGTGATCACGCTGACCAACGGTGTGCTGCTGCGTGGTTTCTTGGCCGGTGCCAACCAGGTGTTTCAGCCGCAGAACGCTGCAACGCGGGAAGGCGTGGTCCAGCCGCAGCGCCCCGAGCGCTCCGGCAGCCCAGAGTCCTTCGTGGCATGGGACTCGTTGGGATATCAGGGCCGCAACTTCGTCGCTTCCGGACCCCGCGCGGCCGAGCTGGCCCGGATCAACGGGCGGCCTGCCAAAGAGCCGATCCGGGTCTATGTGGGTCTGCAGTCGGCCGATACCGACGAGGCCCGAATGGCGCTGCTGATCAGCGAGCTCGAACGCAGCGGCGCCTTGGAGCGTGAGGTGCTGGTCATCGCTCCGACCACCGGCACCGGATGGATCAATTCGATCGCGAGCAGGTCGCTGGAGTTGATGTACAACGGCGACACCGCGATCGTCGGCGCGCAGTACTCGTACCTGCCGAGCTGGATCTCGTTCCTCGCCGACCAACAGAAGTCGGTGGCCTCGGGCCGGATGATGATCGACGCAGTGCATGACAGGTGGGCGCAGCTGCCGGCCGACCGGCGTCCGCGGCTGCTGCTCTACGGCGAGAGCCTCGGCTCGATGGCGGGTCAGGGCGCGTTCGACTGGCTACCCGACATATCCAGAATGGGCTTCTCCTCAGTGCTCTGGGTGGGGCCGCCCAACGCCAGCTCGCTGTGGCATGGCCTCACGGTGCGCCGCGATCCGCGCACTCCCGAGGTGCAGCCACGTTACGACAACGGCCGGACAGTGCGGTTCTCGCAGGCCAACGACGCTGGGCAGATCGCCGCGGACACCGCTGCCCCGTGGCAAGGCACCAGAGTGTTGTTCCTGCAGCATTCCTCGGACCCGATCGTGTGGTGGTCACCCGACCTACTGTTCACCCGTCCCGACTGGCTTGCCGAGCCGCCCGGGCACGATCGGACGGCATCCATGCGTTGGTATCCCATCATCACGTTCTGGCAGGTCGCGGCCGACATGACGAACGCGACGTCCGTCCCTGACGGGCATGGGCACAACTACGGCGACTTCATTCTCGACGGGTGGGTGGGGGTCGCTCCACCACC
>CAZCHU010000033.1:4144-24041 GCA_964498215.1 uncultured Mycobacterium sp.
GGCACAACTACGGCGACTTCATTCTCGACGGGTGGGTGGGGGTCGCTCCACCACCCGGGTGGACGCCCGAAGACACCGAGCGAATCAGAACTGCCCTGCAGCAGCACGATTTCGCCGGCGGCCGAAAGCCGGAAGGCCGGAAATAGTGCGCGACAAGGTGCTAACGGTGGCATTGGCGTTGGGGCTCCTCGGATGGAGCGCCGCGGCGCCGCGCATTCCCGCGCAGTGGCATCCGACTCCGCACGCGGTGTTCGGAGCCGCGGTGTCCCTGTTGGCCCGGTCCTCGCTGGGCCTGCGCCCCCCCGACATTGGGCAGCGGTCTGCGGTGGGGTGCGGCTGCGGCCGCACCGACGGTGGTCGCCATCGCCGCGGCGACGGCGATCCCGGCGGTCCGCGACGGGATGGCCCAGCGCACGCTTCCGGCACCGACCGGTCGTTGGCTGCTGCTGCGTATCCCGATTTCGACGGTGTGGATGGAGGAGGCGGCCTACCGGGCTGCGTTGGGCTCCGTCGCCGAGCGGGCGTTCGGGGCGGTCGGCGGGAAACTGGTCTCGGCGGCGGTGTTCGGGCTGTCACACTTGCCGGACGCCCGCGCGACGCGTTCGTCTGTGCCCGGCACGGTGCTGGTCACCGGTGCCGCGGGATGGATTTTCGGCTGGCTGTATGCGAAATCGGGCAGCCTGGCCGCACCCATGCTCGTCCACCTGGCCGTCAATGAGGCTGGTGCTGTTGCGGCACTGGCGGTGCAGCGCCATCGGGCCTAGCGCCAAGGGCGGGCCCGAGCCAGCGTCGTATGAACCCGCGCAACTCGTCGGGAGACCGGGGTGTTGCCGGGGGGTGCTGCAAGAACGACACCATCAGCCGCATCATGATCTCGGCCAGGCCTTCGAAGTCGTCGGCGTGGATGTCGATGGCTTGCCAGTCGACAGGAATGCTGCGCAGGACGCGTGCCCCGAGGTCGAACGCTGTCGATGAGGTGACGCCACGGCCGAAGAGGTCCTGCTCGTCGGCTTCGAGTAGCAGCCCGATGCGCGGCTCCCGGGGAATCTCGTCCATGGTGAACACGAATGACTCGACCACCGCATCGATCGGTGTCGGGGCCGACGCCAGGTGGGCCTGCATGCGTTCGATGAAGTCTGCCGTGCCCGTCTCGGCAACCGCGGAAAGAAGTTCGGCCAGGCTCGGGAAGTAGCGGTAGACGGTTTGCCGGGTCACCCCAACCTCTTCGGCGACGTTCGACAGCGTCGTCTTGGGCACCCCCATTCGTTCGATGCAGCGGGTTGCTGCCGCAATGATGCGTTGGCGGGCGAGCTCTTCGGTGCGGGGCGGGTCGCCCTTCCAGCCGTGGTATCCCACCGCTCAGACCTGGGCCGGTTCGGTACGCCGACCCTTGTAGAGCAGCGCCAGTACCGCCGAGGCGGCGGCGAAGCAGGCCAGAACGTAGAGCCCGCTGCCGATAGGCGTTCCCGCAAGGGTGAGGCCATCCTCGGCGACGAAGAACTCCGGCAGGGAAGCCAGCCAGAGCACGGCGAAGGTCACCAGGTATGCCGCCGGAAAGATCGCGACGAAACGGTTGAGGGGTACCGGCTTGTCGCTGGGCGCCGAACGTGCCTCGCGGACCAGGAACCAGGCGCCGGCAAGCCACACGACGGCCAACTCGATGCCCAAAACCCAGGCTTGGGCCGTGGTGTTGGGGGAATCCCCGCCCAACACGGTGAACGGGATCGCCGCGACGACCATCCCGAGCGGTGTCAGCAATCCGGCCGCGATGGTGCGTCCGGTGACCGATAGCGCGGATCGCGGGCGGCTGTCCGGTCGGTCAACACCGACCCAGCGGACGATCAGATAGGTGAGGAAGCCGAAGGAAACCGAGGCGAACAGCAGCATGCTGGTCATCGGCACCGACGCCAGCATGGGGTGGTTGACTTGGTAGTTGTCGGGGTTCCATGCCCACCACTTCAGTTGTGGGCCGAGCTGGTCGAAGATTTCGTAGAAGACTTGGCACACAAAGGCGACGCAGACAGCGCCGATGAGCGGACCGCGCCGGTGGAAGACGCCGATGGTGCGAACGATCTCGTAGGCCAGCGCGGTTATCGCCGGGTAGAACGCGATGATGTAGAGCGGCAGCCGGTCGTACATGAACTGCACGGTGAACTCGTTGTGCGCGAAGATGAATCCATAGATCTTGTCCAGACCGAACCATTCGGGGAAGTACAGGGGCGGCTCGGTGATGGCCAGGTAGATCAGGGAGCCAAACCACAGTGACAGGTTGGTCGGGTCGGATTCGCGTCGCAGTCGCTGGATCGCGTGCACGAGCGCGAATATGGCTCCGCCGATGATCAGCAGTTCCAGGACGGGCATGGTCGCGCTGTAGAGGTCCGCGGGATTACTCACCGAAACAACCGGGTTGACTTCATGGCAATTGAAGCCAAGGAATCCGGTGACGGCTTCGGCGGCCGGATCGCAGGTGACGCTCATGTGTTCTGCAGCACGGCGGCCGTGGCCGGCGTGTAGTCGGTACCCGGTGGGTCAGACAGCGGGTCGAATCCGTACGGCACAGTGGACCGGCCCAGTAGCCGTCTGACCTGGTAACGCACAAGACCGAACAGTACGCGCGGGTTCTTCAGCATGTCTGGGAGGGATTCGTCGAGGTTGAAGACCCGTGCGAAGTGATCGTCGACGACTTCGTCCTCTCGCGCTGCGCCGGTGAGCGCGTTGAAGGCAGGCCACGTGATCGCGGCAACTATCCGTCGTTGCCAGTTTGGCAGCGCTTCGGTGCCGGTCGCGCACTCATAGCCCCGATCTCGGGCCATGGCGAGGTTCCAGGGGACGCGCAGTTCCTTGGCCTGTTCGGCCAGGAAGCCACGAACGAAGGCCTCATCCAGCGCCCCGCCCCTTGTGCTGACCCGCGCGAGGGCTGACTTGAGCAGCAGGGCCGATGACGAGGCGGCGCTGATGCCCTGCGCGTAGAACGGATTGAACCCGCAGATCGAATCGCCGACGAACACTAGCCCCAGGGGTGGCGTGGGCAGTTGGTCGTAGCGGCGCCACTTGTTGCCGGTCGCGCGAGTGAGGTGCACCTCGGAAATGGGTTCGCACTGCTTCATGGCAGCGGCGAACACCGGTGTTCGGAGTCGTTCGGCCGAGGCCATGAAGTCATCGTTGGTGCGCGGCATCTCCAACCCCCAGGACCCCATGCAGGCCAGCGCGCGATTCTTCTCGATGGGGAAGAAGTTGGAGAGAAAGGCATGCTCTGGGGGCCTGCTGCTGTCGGAGTCCTGCGCAGGCATGACCACGATGTGCCGCCACCACCATGAGTCGGGGCGCTCGTGCTCTGGCGGGAGGTCATACCAGCGCGAAATGTAGGTGACCTTGGCGTCGAGCGTCTTGACCGGCACTGTTGGCCAACCGGCCGCTTCAAGCCAGTTCACCAGCGACGAGCCTCGACCCATCGCGTCGACGACGAGGTCTGTGCGGATCAGTTCCGGCTGGGCCAGGCCTTCCTGGAAGCGGACCCCGGTGACACCGCCCCCCGACTTGCCCGCATCACGGAACTCAAGTCCCTGGACGGTCACGCCTTCACGAATCGTCACGTTCGGCAGTGCCCGAACCTTGTCGCGCATGACTCGCTCGATAAGGATGCGGGAACTGTAGATGGTTGTCATCGTGGATTTTTTGCGAGCAGCCCATCCGGTGCGCTCCAAGTAGGCCGCGTCGAACGTCGGCGTGAGAAGCAATCCGCCCGACGCCAGGATGTCTGCTACAAAGCCGGGAAACAGCGTGTCGATGGCCCGCCGCCCCGAGTTCAGTAACCAGTGCGGATGCTTGCTTTGGGGCACCCCGCGCCGATGCTCAGCATCGGCGGGAAGTATGTCGCGCTCGAGCACCAGCACGTGGTCGAAGTGGTCAGCCAAGGCGCCCGCAGCGCAGAGGCCGGCAATGCTTCCCCCCAGGACCACCGCACACTTACCCAGTGTCATCTTCGACCCTTCATACATTCACCCATATTTCGTATGAATGTATGAAGGGGGTGCGGCAATGTCAAACTCTGAGACCCTGAGTTATGCCCGCTCGACGTAGAGCCGATCCGCTGCAGACCCGTGCTGCGGTCGCAGCGGTGCTGGATTGGCTTCGCGACGACGGACTGCCAGCCCCCGGCCGCATGGCGCTGGCCGAGGCTGTGCGTGCCACCGCCAGAACCCTGGCGGCTGTGGCGCCGGGAGCCGCGGTCGAGCTGCGGGTGCCACCGTTTGTCGCCGTGCAGTGCATCTCGGGCCCGAGGCACACCCGCGGCAACCCGCCCAACGTGGTCGAGACCGACCCGCGCACCTGGCTTCTGCTGGCGACCGGGCTGCTCTCGTTCGCAGACGCCGCCGCGGCAGGTGCGATGCAGGCGTCCGGCGCACAGGCAGGCGAGATCGCCGAATGGTTGCCGGTGGTTGTCCCGCCTGGCCCTGACTGACCTGGGCCGGGCCAGCTTGAAAACGGCATCCGGCCAAGGGGTTTGATCGAGCGGAACGGCGATTGATTCCGCGTTTTGCCGGTGCGGACCGTACACTGGGCCGCATCAGCCACAGCGCCTGGGGAGCAGCCTGATCGTGACCGCCGAGCAGCCTATGCAGGACGAACACGAGCCGAGGGAAGAATGCGGTGTCTTCGGGGTGTGGGCGCCCGGCGAAGAGGTCGCAAAACTCACCTATTACGGCCTCTACGCCCTGCAACACCGTGGTCAGGAAGCCGCGGGCATCGCTGTTGCCGACGGCTCGCAGGTTCTGGTGTTCAAGGATCTGGGGCTCGTCAGTCAGGTCTTCGATGAGCAGACGCTGGCCGCGATGCCGGGCCACGTCGCGGTCGGGCACTGCCGCTACTCCACCACCGGCTCCACCACGTGGGAGAACGCGCAGCCGGTGTTCCGCAACACCGCCGCGGGTACCGGCGTGGCGCTCGGCCACAACGGCAACCTGGTCAACACCGCCGAACTGACCGCCCACGCGCGGGAGACCGGCTTGATGGGCAGCCGCGGCGCGAATACCGCCACCACCGACTCCGACATCCTGGGGGCGCTGCTTGCGCACGGTGCGGCGGACTCCACCCTGGAGCAGGCCGCGCTCGACCTGCTGTCGACCGTCCGCGGGGCGTTCTGCCTGACGTTCATGGACGAGAACACCCTGTATGCCGCGCGGGACCCCTACGGAGTGCGGCCGCTGTCGCTGGGCCGGCTCGACCGCGGCTGGGTCGTTGCCTCCGAAACCGCGGCACTCGACATCGTCGGGGCGGCGTTCGTACGCGATATCGAACCCGGCGAACTGCTGGCCATTGATGCCGATGGGGTGCGCTCCACGCGCTTCGCCAACCCGACGCCCAAGGGGTGCGTCTTCGAGTACGTCTACCTGGCCCGGCCGGACAGCGTGCTGGCCGGGCGTTCCGTGCATGCCACCCGGGTCGAGATCGGTCGCAGGCTGTCCGCCGAGATGCCGGTCGACGCGGACCTCGTGATCGGTGTTCCCGAATCGGGCACCCCGGCTGCGGTCGGCTATGCGCAGGGCTCGGGAATCCCGTATGGGCAGGGTCTGATGAAGAACGCCTACGTCGGGCGCACCTTCATCCAGCCGTCCCAGACGATTCGGCAGTTGGGTATTCGACTGAAGCTCAACCCCCTCAAGGAAGTGATCCGCGGCAAACGCCTGATCGTCGTCGACGATTCGATCGTCCGCGGCAACACCCAGCGTGCGTTGATCCGAATGCTGCGGGAGGCCGGTGCCGTCGAGGTGCACGTGCGGATCGCCTCACCGCCGGTCAAGTGGCCCTGCTTCTACGGCATCGACTTCGCCACCCCGGCCGAACTGATCGCCAACGCCGCGAGCAACTCGGCCGACGAGCACGAGATGCTCGACGGGGTTCGCCGCGCGATCGGCGCGGACACGCTGGGCTATATCAGTGCCCAGGGCATGATCGCAGCCACCGAGCAGCCCGCGTCGCGGCTGTGTTCTGCCTGCTTTGACGGCAACTATCCGATCGAGCTGCCCGAGGACACCGCGCTGGGCAAGAACGTCATCGAACACATGCTGGAGACTGCCGCCCGGACGGGTATCCCACTCCATGCCGACGACGACGGCGCCGCGGCGATTCGTCGCCCCTGAACGTCGGCTCGATCTACTGGGGCGCGGCGGGGCTGAATCGGATCAGGTGCCGCCGTCCGGTGTGGGGGCCGGATCGGTCTTCGCGCAGCGCCTCGATCACTGAGTCCCGATAGCTACTCAGCCCCCCGGCGGGCGGGGGTACCACGGCGTCGATGTCGTGCTCGTGCATCACCGCATCGCATTCCAGCGATTCCACCAGCGGCCGAGCCAACCCCGACGGGATAGGCGTGACCAGGCCGACCCACAGGCTGGCGATGGTGGGCGTCAGGAAGGGCAGGACGATGATCACCCGTTTGCGCAGGCCGGCTACATCGGCGTAGACCTGCATCGCCTCGCCGTACTCCATCACGTCGGGACCGCCGACATCCCAGGTGCGTGAGGTCGGCACCTGCGCCGTCGCAAGCTCGGCTAGGTAATACAGGACGTCGCGGATCGAAATGGGCTGGATCCTGTTGTGCACCCATTTCGGTGTTGTCATCGCGGGCAGACGGTCGGTGAGATGGCGGATCATCTCGAACGACGCTGATCCGGACCCCACCACGATCCCGGCCTGTACAACGACGGTTTCGACCCCGGAGGCAATGAGGATGTCGCCGACCAGGGTGCGCGATGCGAGGTGCCTCGACAGTGAGACGCCTTCGGGGTGCAGCCCGCTCAGGTAGACCACCCGCCGGACTCCGGCGTGCCGCGCCGCGGCGACCACGTTGTGCGCACAACGCTCCTCCTCGGCGACGAAGTCCTTTGACGTGCCCATCGAGTGCACCAGGTAGTAGACGACGTCGATTCCGGCGAACGCCGTGGCCAGCGAATCCGGGTCGGTCAGGTCACCGGGGACCACCTCGGCGCGATGGCGCCAAGGTGCGTCGGACAGCTTGGCCGGTGTGCGGGCCATCGCACGCACCTGATGGCCGCGTTCGATCAGCAGCGGCGCCAACCGGCTGCCGATGTAGCCGGTGGCCCCGGTCACCAGGCATCTGAGTTGTTCTCCGGAGTCAGGCAAACCCACACCCTGGATCGGGCATGTCCACCGCGGGTGGGGTACCGGCTGGCGCGACATAGTTCACCCACAGCACCAACGGCTCGTCGCCGAGATTGCGGCCGAGGTGAACATGGTCGGGCCCACTGGGCTCGGCGACCGCGGATCCGGCCGGATACGTCTTCACACCCTCGCAGCTTGCCGGTGCCCAGGTCAGCGTGCCCGAGCGGATGATGCCGTACACGATCGGTTCGTGGTAGTGCCAACCCGTGCTGCCGCCGGGAGCGATCGTGATCTCGCGGGTGACGTACTCAATACCGTCGACGGTGTTCTGGGACAGGATGACTGCCTGCACACCGGTCGCAGGCGTGGCCGACGCGGTCGTGGTGCCCACCAGCGAGGTCGTCGCCACGCCCAACAGCACCGCCGCGGCAGCCACCGAGAATCGGCGCGTGGAATTCATGCTGGGTACGTTGTCACATGGGAACAGATAGTGGGCGCGGTTCTCCGGTAAAACGCGGGGTAGCCTTGCACTCGATGACCGAGCGCGCCGCACAACACGGCATTTCCTATGCGTCGGCAGGTGTGGACATCGCAGCAGGTGACCGCGCCGTCGAACTCTTCAAGCCGCTAGCTAGAAAGGCCACCAGGCCTGAGGTGCGTGGTGGGCTGGGAGGGTTCGCCGGCATGTTCGCGCTTCGTGGGGACTACCGCGAGCCGCTGCTGGCCTCCTCGACGGACGGGGTGGGCACCAAGCTCGCCGTCGCGCAGGCGATGGACAAGCACGACACCGTCGGGATCGACCTCGTCGCAATGGTGGTCGACGACCTCGTTGTATCCGGTGCCGAGCCGCTGTTCCTGCAGGACTACATCGCGGTCGGGCGAACGGTCCCCGAACGCGTCGCCCAGATCGTGTCCGGTATCGCCGACGGCTGTGTTCTGGCCGGATGCGCCCTGCTCGGTGGTGAGACGGCCGAGCATCCCGGGTTGATGGCCCCCGACCACTACGACATCTCGGCCACCGGTGTCGGCGTCGTGGAGGCCGACGATGTCCTGGGCCCGGACCGTGTCAGGCCCGGCGATGTCGTTATTGCGATGGCGTCCACCGGGTTGCACTCCAACGGTTACTCGTTGGCGCGTCACGTGCTGCTCGAAATCGATCACATGAACCTCGCCGGGCATGTCGAGGAGTTCGGGCGCACGCTGGGCGAGGAGCTGCTGGAGCCCACCCGTATCTACACCAAGGACTGTCTGGCGCTGGCGGCTGAGACCCAGGTGCGGACGTTTTGCCACATCACCGGTGGCGGACTGGCGGGCAACCTGGAGCGCGTCATCCCGCGCGGATTGGTCGCCGAACTCGACCGGGGTACGTGGACACCGGCACCGGTGTTCGGCATGATCGCCCAGCGCGGCCGCATCGAACGGGCCGAGATGGAGAAGACGTTCAATATGGGTGTCGGGATGGTGGCAGTTGTCGCACCGGGGGACACTGATCGCGCGCTTGCCGTCCTTACGGCCCGCCACTTGACCTGCTGGCCCGTCGGAACAATTACGAAGGGCGGCAGAGGCAAGCCTCGGGCGGTGCTGGTGAGCCAGCACCCCAGATTCTGACAGCGAGGCTGCCCGGATCTAGCGCCGCCAATCGTCCTCGTCCGACCCGCCGTCATCGGACGGCAGGTCGCTGCCATTGAAGCGGTCATCGTCGGGAGCGTTCGACAGCTCGCGCTGAAGCCGCTCGAAATCGGTCTGCGGTGAGCTGTATTTCAGCTCACGTGCAACCTTGGTCTGCTTCGCCTTTGCCCGGCCGCGGCCCATGGGGGAACCCCCTCGCGCAATAACGGAGCGGCCCAACGTGCAGGCGGCTCCGATCTGAGTGTGTTTATTGTCCTGTCAACACTTTACCGTGCCTGCCGCCATGGCGCTGACAGGCCCGGTTGGCCCGTCGTTTTCAGCCGGTGCCGCCGCGCAGCCGCTGCACGGCCAGGCGGCCCGCCCCGACCGCAGTATCCGGCGGCATCGAGTCGGCGTCGATGACCGCGGCCACCTCGACGTCGCCTCCGGTGGTCAACTCCGTGTCTGCGGATAAACCACGCTTGAGCAGCGCCAACGCGATACTCCCTTCGTCGACGTGCTCGACCACGGTGCCCAGGCGGCCGACGGTGCGCCCACCCGACAGAAGGGGATCGCCGGGGGAGGGACGGTCGCCGTCGGCGTTGAGGTGCAGCAGAACCAGCATTCGCGGCGGTTTGCCCAGGTTGTGGACTCGCGCGACTGTCTCCTGACCGCGGTAGCAACCTTTGTCCAGATGCACCGCGGGCCCGATCCAGCCGACCTCATGCGGGATCGTGCGTTCGTCGGTGTCGACCCCGAGCCGGGGTCGGCGTTCCGCCACCCGGTGGGCTTCGTAGGTCCATAAGCCGGCAGGGCGAACTCCGGCGGCGACCAGACGGTCGCTCCAGTGGGCGGCCTGCACCCGGGGCACGGCCAGGTCGACCTCGACCCCGGAGCCCGGTAGCCGCCGCACGAAGCCGCCTGCCGCCAGCGCTAGCGCGGTCCCTTCGGGCGGGAGGGCAGCTAGGTCCAGCACCTCCAGGATTGGTGTCTCAGCCAGCTGTGGACCCAGCAGTGACAGGACAGCAAGGTCGGCGGGTTCGACGGTGACATCGGCCCAGAACACCATCCGACGCAGATACGTCAGCAGCGGTTCGCCGCGCCACGGTTCGGTATCGAGAACCGTGAGGCCGTCCAACTGCGTCTGGAACCAGTGATCTTCGACGCGGCCCTGCCCGTCGAGGCTCAGGTTCTGGGTCACCGCGCCGTCGGGGAGATCGCTGACATGCTGGGTGGTCAGACTGTGCAGCCAGGACTTGCGGTCGGCGCCGGTGAGCGACAGTACGGCCCGATGCGAGCGGTCCACAACGACCGCGCCCTGGGCGGCCGTTCGCTGCTCGCCGAGTGGGTCACCGTAGTGCCAGACGGCACCGGCGTCGGGTCCGGTGGGAACAGGAACTGCGGGCATGGGTCAACTCTACGGTCAGCGCGCCCGCGTCCCGCGGCTACGCTGATGCTCCATGGCGGTTGTGGTGACTCTGGACGGGCAACGCCACGATCCGCAGGCGCCGCTGCTGCACGCCGACGATCTGGCGGCCGTACGCGGCGACGGAATCTTCGAGACCCTACTGGTACGCGACGGTCGGCCGTGTCTACTCGAAGCGCACCTGGCCCGATTGACGCACTCTGCGCATCTGCTCGACTTGCCCTCCCCTGACCTGGGGAGGTGGCGTTCGGCAGTAGCGACTGCGGTAACGCACTGGCTTGCTGACGGCGGTGGGGAGGGTCTGCTGAGATTGGTGTACAGCCGTGGCCGGGAAACCGGCCCCGTCGCTGCGGCCACCGAATACGCGACGATCGGCCCGGTGCCGGCCAGAGTCGCCGAGGTACGGCGCAGCGGCGTGTCGGCCCTGAGCCTGGATCGTGGCTTGGCCGCGCAGGGAATCGATTCGATGCCGTGGCTTCTCGCCGGCGCCAAGACCCTGTCGTACGCGGTGAATATGGCCGCACTCCGGCACGCGGAGCGTCAGGGTGCCGGTGACGTCGTCTTCGTCAGCACGGACGGCTACATCTTGGAGGGGCCGCGTTCGACGGTTGTCATCGCCACGCCGTCACCCGACGGCAACACCTGCTTGTTGACCCCGCCGCCGTGGTATCCGATCCTGCGTGGAACCACCCAGCAGGCGCTGTTCGAGGTGGCCCGGGACCGGGGATACGACTGTGACTATCAGGCTCTCAGACGCGCGGACCTCATTGCTGCGCAAGGCGTCTGGCTCGTGTCGAGTATCACGCTGGCCGCCCGGGTGCACACCCTGGACGGTACGGCGCTGCGTGCGGGCCCCTTGACGCCGGACATCGCTGACTTGATCGACACAGCGATCTCCCAGTGATCACTGAGTTGTTAAATCGGTTGTCGCGCTGATGAAGCGGGAGTAGGTTCGCGGGTACACAGGGAAGGAGGTGGTCCGACAACTTGAGTGGTTTATGGACATGTGAGGTGGCTGCGCGCTAGCAGCGCCGGGATACGTTGACGCACCTGTGCGCGCTGGCGAAATCCCCGTGGCCACCCGGCCCCCGAGTCATTCGGTTCAGTCCGACCGGATACCACGGCTCGGGGGCCGCTCAATGTCCGGGGGTGGGTTACTCGCCAGCTGGTCCGGGCGCCAGTGACGAGCACTCCGCCATCGCCTTTTCCCAGGTCGCAGGGTCGACGCCGGAGGGGGGATTCGCCGTGGGGCCGGGGGCTGTCGGCACCCCGTGCTCGCTCAGGCATTCGGCGAGCGAGCCGTGACCGACGCGGGGAACCACGGTGGTCGACACCGAAACCGACACTGACGGCAGCGAAGTCTCCGAGGGAAGCTCACCCGGCTGCGAACATGCCACCAGGCCGCCCGGTGCGGCCAGCACCGCCAGCACCGCCCAGCGTCGCATCATCCGACGAACCTCGAGAGGCGCGCGGACAGATGGGGTACCAGCCCGCCGTCGGCGTCAACGCGCTCCTCCACATAGGCCAGGTCACCGCCTTCGACAATCCCGTAGAGCCGTTTGGCTCCGCCGACGAGCAGGCCCGACTTACTGCGCGCGAGCGCATCGGTGACCAGTTCCCACGACAGCTGATTGAGCGGCCGACCGTAGAACAATTCGACATAGCCGGCCGCGTGCGACAACAGCAACTCAATGGCCTGGGACTCACCCGGATCACCCGCATCGCCCGGATCGTCGACGAAGCGCCAGTATCCGGTTTCGCGCAGATTCGGACGCTCGTACTCACCGTCCTCGGTCAACCGCCACGAACGAGCTTCCCAGTTGAGATACTCCCCGCCGTCATGGGACACCACGATCTGCTGGCCGAACCGATAGTCGCCATGGGTATCCCGGCCCTCGCCGGTACCCCGCCAGACGCCTACCAACGGCAGCAGGGCCAGCAGGGCGTCATCGAGGTTCGCGCCGTCTCGGAGGTTGGCTGTGTCGGCGGGTAGCGGAAGATCATCGAACACCGGAATGTTGCGCGCTGCGGTCTCTCTGGCCCGCTCGGCAGCCGCGGCGACCGCCTCGTCGCCAGACCGCAGGCCCGGCTCGCTGCCCCCTGCCTCCGCGGAGGTCACGATTCGTCGGTAATGAGACGGTAAACCGTGTACAGCGCGAACCACGTGATTACCACGACGGCCGCGACGAGCATTATCTCGAAGAGCAGGACCACGGCATGAGTCTAGCTGCCGGAGGACGTCACCACGCGATGTCGGTCGAACGCATCAGGCGACCTTGACGTCGACCTCGTGGATCCCTGCGCCGGTTGGCGCGACGCTGGCGTCGCCGTTGCCCGCCGGGGACAGAGCCCGCAGCGTCCAGGTACCGGGCGCGGCGAAGAACCGGAAATCGCCGGTCGCTGAGGCGACGACCTCGGCGGTGAACTCGTTGGCGCTGTCGAGCAGTCGCACGAAGGCGCCTCCGACCCCCTGCCCCGAGCCGTCAATGACACGGCCGGTGATCACCGTCTCTTTTTCGAGGTCGACGCCGGCGGGCATGGTCAGTCCTTGCTTGGGTGCAGAGCACATAATCAACTTCCCAACTCGATCGGGGCCCCCACCAAGGAGCCGTATTCGGTCCAACTGCCGTCATAGTTCTTGACGTTCGTGTGCCCCAGCAGCTCCTGCAGCACGAACCAGGTGTGAGACGAGCGCTCACCGATGCGGCAGTAGGCGATGGTCTCCTTCTCGCCGTCCAGGCCTGCGTCGGCGTAGAGCTTGGCCAGGTCCTCGTCGGACTTGAAGGTGCCGTCCTCGTTGGCGGCCTTGCTCCACGGCACATTGATGGCCCCGGGAATGTGGCCGGGACGCTGACTTTGCTCCTGTGGAAGGTGCGCCGGGGCCAAAATCTTGCCCGAGAACTCGTCGGGGGAACGCACGTCCACCAGGTTGGTCGCGCCGATCGCCGCGATCACCTCGTCGCGGAACGCGCGGATGCTGTTGTCGGGATCCTTGGCCGTGTAGCTCGTCCCCGGTCGGGTGACCGTGTCGGTCGACAGCGGACGAGCGTCGAGCTCCCATTTCTTGCGCCCGCCGTCGAGCAGCTTCACGTCCTCGTGGCCGTACAACTTGAAGTACCAGTAGGCGTATGCGGCGAACCAATTGTTGTTGCCGCCATAGAGGATCACGGTGTCGTCGTTGGCGATGCCGCGTTCGGACAGCAGCTTGGAAAACTGTCCGGCGTCTACGAAGTCGCGCTTGACGTGATCCTGGAGATCGGTCTTCCAGTCCAGCTTGATGGCCCCCGGGATGTGACCTGTGCCGTAGGCGCTGGTGTCTTCGTCGACTTCGACGAAGACGGTGTTCGGCGCATCGAGATTGCTCTCGGCCCAGTCAGCTGTGACCAGGACGTCGGAGCGTGCCATGTGGGAGATCCTTTCGGTTGCTATTCAGATAAGAGGGAGAGCGGGTTCTCAGGTGGTGGATTCACGCGCTTCCCGAGGAGACTTCAGCGGGTGGCGCAGGTCCCCCAAGGCCGTTCGCAGAGCGTGGCGCGGACAGCGGGCGCGGCAAACTCAGCAGCTGCGACAACAACAGCAACAACCCGCGACGCGGCACAGATCGATTGCGCGGCGCTTGGTGAGCAACAGCTCGAAGCGGGCTGACACAGCGGTCAGCTTACCCAATGAGAGGGTGATCAAGCCAACAGCGGTTCCAGCGCAGACCGCAGGTCAGCCACGGTCGGCACGCCCGAGGTGCGGTAACGGACCTGCCCGTCGGCATCGATGATCAGCGTCGTCGGCAGCGACAGCACCGAAAGGCGGCGCGCGGCCTCGGGATTGTCGTCCAGGTCGATCTCCAGCTGTGCCACCGCGGGCAGGTCCGAACACAACCGGTCGACAACCCGGCGGACGCTTGGGCACGGGCCACACCAGGGGGCGCTGAAGTGCACGACGGTTGGTCCCGTGGGTGACAACCCCAACTCACTCGGTTCGATGCGGGGGTACTGCGCGGACGCCTCACGCAGGCCTGCCCGCAGTGTCAGCAGCCTGCCGACCACGAGCGCCAGACCGGACGCGGCGATCAGCACGGCGATGAGCAGAATCCACGACGAGCTCACGACAGCCTGAACTCGTCGAGTCTGATGGTCATGTTCTCGGCGATGCCCTCGATGATCACGTCCGAGCCGCGCGCGCCCTCACTAGTGGGAGCGATGCCGAATGGCAGTTTCTGGCCCGGCAGACTGGTGGAGAAAGCGGCCAACACTGCGGGCAACTGGTCGTCGGGAACTTCCTGATCGGCCGTCCCCGGTCCGGTCAGCACCCCGGTGGCGGAGAAGACCAGCGTGGTCGACTGCGGCCCGCTGATGGACAGGTCCACGGCGATACTGACTTTTTGGTCGAAACCCGTCTTCCTCGGAGTGCCCGTGAAAACCAGGCCCCGGTTGCTGGAGATGCCTGACTCGGTGGTGCCGCCGGTGGAATCGTTGGTCTCCACCGTGGGAGCCTCCACCAGAAGATCGGGTATACCCATGTAACGGCCAATGTGCGTGGAGTCGAGGATGATCCGGCTCTCGACTTTTCCCACGGTGAGCGTCGCGTCCGGTTCGATCAGCCAGGTTCCCTGACCCAGTTCGACCGAATGCAGCGTCGCCTCCAGGGAGGCCTTGCCGGCGACGGCTTGCTCAACGCCGTAGGCCTTGATCTCCACCTCGTCGTAGTGGTGTCGCATCGCCTGCGTGGTGAAGGGGAAGCCCAGGATCGCCACAGATGGATCCCAGTTCAGGTTCGCGGCGCTGCGGACGCTCCTGGCCAGGCGGTATTCGGCGTAGATGGCCGCCCCGAAGTCGACGCCAATGGCGGCGATCACCATCGCCGTCAGGGTCGACAGGGCGCCGATCACGAGTTTGCGCACGTCGCCATTGTTGCCCACGTCGCTGGGATCGTCGGTTCGGCGCGGCGTTCCGGCAGGTGGCACGCTATCGTTAGGGAATGATCTCCGCGGCTGTTGGAGGGCCAGTTGGATCTACTGCTACTGACCGTTGACCAGGAACCTGAGTCAGTGTTGCCGTCGCTGTCGCTGTTGGCGCACAACGTACGGACCGCGCCGACCGAGGTGTCCTCGCTGCTGGAGGCTGGCACCGCGGACGTGGTGCTCGTCGACGCCCGCGCCGATCTGGCCGCCGCCCGCGGTCTGTGCCGGCTATTGGGAACAACGGGTTCGTCGGCCCCGATCGTGGCCGTCGTCAACGAAGGCGGCCTGGTCGCGGTCAATATCGAATGGGGTCTGGACGAGATACTGCTGCCCAGCACCGGCCCAGCCGAGATCGATGCTCGCCTTCGATTACTTGTCGGACGTCGCGGCGGGGCGGCCAGCCAGGAGAACTTCGGAAAGATCAGCCTGGGTGAACTCCTCATCGACGAAGGCACCTACACCGCGAGGCTGCGGGGACGTCCGCTCGATCTGACGTACAAGGAATTCGAGCTGCTGAAGTACCTCGCACAACACGCTGGCCGGGTGTTCACCCGTGCCCAACTCCTCCAAGAGGTGTGGGGGTATGACTTCTTTGGCGGCACCCGCACGGTCGACGTGCACGTGCGGCGCCTGCGGGCCAAGCTCGGCACCGAGTACGAGTCGCTCATCGGGACCGTACGCAACGTCGGCTACAAGGCGGTCAGGCCCGCGCGTGGCCGCGCGTCGGGGGAGGAGCCGCCCGACGACCCCGAGGACGAGGACTACCAGGATCACGAGGACGTACCCGATGGCGTTCCGGTGCCGCTGGCCGAGCAGCTAAACACTAAGTGATCCGTATCGACTGGCGTTCTCAACTATCGGCGGCGGACAGCCAGGCTGTTCGTCAGATCATCAGTGAGGCAACTGAATTCGACGGGGTACCGCCGGTCGGGGAACAGGTTCTGCGCGAGTTGGACCAGCAGCGCACTCACCATCTGGTGGCCACTGGTGAGGCGGGGGAGCTCAAGGGTTACCTCAATCTCACTCCGGAGATCGCCGAGCTGGTGGTGGCCCCCGGCGTTCGCAGGCAGGGCGTCGGTAGCGCGCTGATCCGCGCTGCTTTGGACCAATCGGGCGGCCTTTGCCGATTTTGGGCCCACGGCACACTAGCGGCGGCGGAGGCGACCGCGGCCACGCTTGGGCTCAGTCCGGTGCGTCGGCTATTGCAGCTGCGCCGTCCGCTGCGCAACGTCCCTGATGCGGCAATTCCCGACGGAGTGCGGATCCGTAGCTACGCCGGACCGGGCGACGACGCCGAAATCCTGCGGGTCAATAACGCGGCCTTCTCCTGGCATCCCGAGCAGGGTGGCTGGTCCGAAACCGAGATCGCCGAGCGTCGCAGGGAATCGTGGTTCGACCCGAACGGGCTGTTTCTGGCTTTCGATCGCACCGGCGAGCGGCTGCTGGGCTTCCATTGGACGAAGGTGCACGCCGACAAACCCGGTATCGGTGAGGTCTATGTCATCGGTGTCGACCCGGCAGCCCAGGGCACAGGTTTGGGGCGGGCGCTGACGCTGGTCGGGATGGATTGGCTGGCGGGGAGGCTGGGCAAGGCGGCCGAGCCGACCGTGATGCTCTATGTCGAGGCCGACAACAGTGCGGCGGTGCGCACCTATGAGCGGCTGGACTTCGCGTTGTACAGCACCGATACCGCCTACGCGCTAAACCCGTCCAGCGCGGACGAATCGATCTCGGAGCGCCAGTGATACGTAGACCAGGGCGACCAGGACGGGGACCTCGATCAGCGGTCCGACCACCCCGGCCAGCGCTTGCCCGGAGGTCACTCCGTAGGTGGCGATGGCGACCGCGATCGCCAACTCGAAGTTGTTGCCGGCCGCAGTGAATGCGAGTGTCGCGGTGCGTTCGTAGCCCAACCCGAGCGCAGCGCCCACGGCAAAGCCACCGCCCCACATGATGGCGAAATAGGCCAGCAGTGGCAGCGCGATCCGCGCGACATCCCATGGCCTTGAAATGATCTGGTCACCCTGCAGCGCGAAGAGGATCACGATGGTGAAGAGCAGGCCGTATAGCGCCCAGGGGCCGATCACGGGCAGGAAACGGGACTCGTACCATGCACGGCCCTTGGCTTTCTCTCCGTATCGGCGGGTCAGATAGCCGGCCAACAAGGGGATTCCGAGGAAGATGAGGACCGATTTTGCGATCTGCCACATTGAGGTGTCGATGGTGGTCTGCTCCAGTCCGAGCCACCCGGGCAGCACGGAGAGATAGAACCACCCCAGGACCGCGAACATCATGACCTGGAACACCGAGTTGATCGCGACGAGCACTGCGGCGGCCTCGCGGTCGCCGCACGCAAGGTCATTCCAGATGATGACCATCGCGATGCAGCGGGCGAGGCCCACGATGATCAGTCCGGTGCGATACTCCGGCAGGTCGGCAAGTAGCAGCCACGCCAACGTGAACATCAACGCCGGACCGAGGACCCAGTTCAGAAACAGCGAGGCCAGCAGGAGCTTTCGGTCACCGGTGACGGTGTCGAGTCGGTCATAACGTACCTTGGCCAGCACCGGGTACATCATGACGAGCAGGCCGATGGCGATGGGGAGCGAAATCCCGTCGACTTCAACCGCACTCACGAATTCGCCGAGTCCTGGGATCAGTCGGCCGAGCAGCAACCCTGCGACCATGGAAACGCCGATCCACAGCGGCAGCAATCGATCCAGCGTGGACAGCTTGGCCACGACCGGGCTGTGAGCGTGCGCCGGTGCATTCATCGTGCGGCCTCTTCGAAGCAGGTTTCGGACGGGCTGACGGTGCCGCCCTGGGTCCGCAGGACCACTGAAAGCTGCTGCAGCACTTCAGGGATGATCCGATAGAACACCCACGATCCGCGCCGCTCGCTGGTCAGGATCCCTGCCGAACGAAGAACTTTGAGGTGGTGGGAGATGGTCGGTTGAGACAGGTCGAATGCGCCGGAGATGTCGCAAACGCAGGCTTCCCCACCGGTATGGCCGGCGATCAGGCTCAGTAGTCGCAATCGAACGGGGTCACCGATC
The DNA here is from genome assembly GCA_964498215.1 of uncultured Mycobacterium sp. Lineage (GTDB taxonomy): Bacteria > Actinomycetota > Actinomycetes > Mycobacteriales > Mycobacteriaceae > Mycobacterium. The sequence continues at coordinate 22,308 of CAZCHU010000033.1, forward strand.
GCCTTGAACATCTGGGCAAGGGCAATACAGGCGGCCTCGTCGAGCGCTGCCCGGTCGGTGGGGCTGCATAGCGTCAGCGGCTTCGACATCGCTCGATATTGACAGATATCGAATTAGTTGGCAATCGGCTCGCGTGCGGGTGGCGGCACTCGGTGTCGGCTACCCGTTGACCGGGACGTCGAGCTCGGTGAGCAGTTCGCGAACCCGGCGCTCGATCTCGTCGCGGATCGGTCGGACGTCATCGACGCCGCGGCCGGCCGGATCGTCGAGCTTCCAGTCCTCGTAGCGAAGGCCGGGAAACACTGGGCAGGCGTCGCCGCATCCCATCGTGATGACGACGTCTGCGGCGCGCACGATCTCGTCGGTCCAGGGCTTGGGGTACTCGTGCGAGATGTCGATACCGCATTCGGCCATGGCTGCAACGGCCGCCGGGTTCACCTCGTGGCCTGGCTCGGAGCCACCTGACCAGGCGACTGCCGCGTCGCCGGCCATCGTGGTGAAGAAGCCCATCGCCATCTGTGACCTCCCGGCGTTGTGTGTGCACAGGAACAGCACCGTGGGCTTACCGTCGTGGTGCTTGCCCTCCACCTTCGCTAAAGCTCGAAGGCGTTGCCGGGCAAAACGTTCAGCGAGCAATGGGAGGAAGTTCGGGATTTTGGCATGTCCGGCGAACTGGTCATAGGACGTATGGAGGAAGCGTTCGATGGTCTCGACGCCGTAGATACCGTCGAACTCCTTCTCCAACTGGGTTGCCGCCGTCGTCATCGCCAGGTGTTGATCGATGGACAGGCCCTGCCGCAGGTGCGGATGGGTTTCGGGGGAGTCGCGGTCGGTCATGGTGTTCTCCTGGTCATGCGGACTTCACGTTGGGGACGAGATGGTGGATCCGATCGGTCAGGTTGCTGACTGCAGCGTCGAAGGCCTCCGCCCGCCCTATCCGGGCGGGATCGGCCACCGACCAGTGCAGGCGAGGTAGGTCCGCGGGCAGCTCCTCGTGGGCCTTGTCGCAAACCGCGACGACGAGATCGCCTGCGGTCAAGACGTCCCTGAGATCGCGTGGCGTGCTCGGGCGCAGCTGCAGGTTGTGGCGGCGGGCAGCCCTGAGTGCCCCTGGGTGGACGTGATCGGCGGGGCGGGTGCCCGCAGAACTGGCAGGCAGGTCGCTGCGCCGGTTCCAGATCGCGGCGGCAAGCTGGCTGCGCGCGGAGTTGTGGGTGCAGACGAACACCACCCGATGTGCCCGCCGTTCGGCCGAGGGCACCAGCGTCTCAAGGACCGGGTGATTGAGCTTCAGATAGGTCCTGCGGCCGTCGGCCTCGGAGCGGGTATCGCGAATGATCCCAGCCTTCTTGAGCACACCCAGGTGGTGGGCCAACAGGTTTGACTGCATGTCCAGCACCGCACACAGTTCCGACGGCGACGCATCGGCAAGCAGCAGGTGATCGACGATCGCCAAGCGTGCCGGCTCGGCCAGCGCGGCGAAAACGGACGCCCGCCGTGCCGTATCCCGAGCTATCTCAACCATAATTGACTCAATCCATACTGGTATATTTACGATTGGTCAACCTCTGCTGCGGAATTGTCGCCTCACCCCCCTTCCCGGTTCATCTTCCGTTAACCATCCGTAGGGCGCTGATTCACGAGCAGCCCCTAGGTTCACAGCCGAGCAGTGACGTAATGCTCGATGCGACGAGCGCTTCTCCTCGCAACCGAAATGGGGGATTTGTGAAGGCC
>CAZCHU010000033.1:24141-28213 GCA_964498215.1 uncultured Mycobacterium sp.
GCTCGATGCGACGAGCGCTTCTCCTCGCAACCGAAATGGGGGATTTGTGAAGGCCAAACGAACTGGTGCTGCAGTGGGTCTACTGGCAGCCGGGACGCTGCTGTTGTCTGCCTGCGGCAGTGACAACAACACCGCCTCGTCGGGTGCCGGCGGATCTGAACCGGCCGGGGACTGCGGCGGCAAGGAGTCGCTGAAGGCCAGTGGTTCGACCGCGCAGGCCAATGCGATGACTCGGTTCATCAACGCCTACGAGAAAGACTGCCCGGGGTACACCCTGAATTACACCTCGAGTGGGTCGGGCGCCGGCGTGTCAGAGTTCCTCGGCGGCCAGACCGACTTCGGTGGATCGGATTCACCGCTGAACGCGGACAAGGGAGAGATCGAACGCGCCAAGGAGCGCTGCGGTGGTAGTGAGGCGTGGAACCTGCCCGCGGTGTTCGGGCCCATCGCCATCACCTACAACCTCGACGGTGTCGACGGACTGGTTCTCGACGGTCCGACCCTTGGCAAGATCTTCAACGGCACAGTCACCACGTGGGACGCGCCCGAGATCGCGGCGCTGAACGAGGGCACGTCGCTGCCCGCCCAGCCGATCAACGTAATCTTCCGCAGCGACGAATCGGGTACTACCGACAACTTCCAGAAGTATCTTGACGCTGCCTCGGACGGCGCCTGGGGTAAGGGTGCCGGCAAGTCGTTCGCCGGTGGCGTCGGCGAAGGCGCCAAAGGCAACGAGGGCACCTCGGCGGCGATCGCGAGCACCCCGGGTTCAATCACCTACAACGAATGGTCGTTCGCCAAGGCGCAGAACCTGGCGATCGCCAAGATCATCACATCCGCGGGACCGGATCCGGTCGAGTTGACCGTTGAGTCGGCGGGCCGGGCCATCGACGGTGTGGCTTTCAAGGGTGAGGGCTACGACCTCGTGCTCGATACCAACTCGTTCTACCGGCCCACCGAACTGGGGTCCTATCCGATCATGCTCGCCGCCTACGAGATCGTGTGCTCGAAGTATCCCGACCCCGAGGTCGCTACCGCGGTCAAAGCCTTCATGCACTCGGCCCTGGGCAACGGGCAGGCCGGGCTCGAGGAGAACGGTTACATTCCCATCCCCGAGACATTCAAGATTCGGCTGACCGATTCCGTAGACGCCATCAACGCGGCGAGTTAATCACCCGACTCATGGCACTCAGACCGGACACGACGCATTCGAGCTCGCCGACATTGTCGGCGCGCCCGAAGCGTGGCGGGGATACTCCCACAATGCCGACAAAACCCGGAAAGGGGTCAGCGTTGAGGCAGGCGGATGGGCGCTGGGGCGATTCCGTCTTCAAGTCCATCGCGGTTGCTGCCGGGGCCACCATCATCGGCGCCATCGCGCTGATGGGGCTCTTCCTGATCATCAAGGCGGTGCCGTCGCTGCAGGCCAATCAGGCCAACTTCCTCTTCAGCACGGAGTTCAGCACCAGCGATTCGAGTAACTTGCGGTTCGGGATCCGCGACCTGTTCATGGTGACGGTGCTCAGCTCGGTGTTCGCCCTGATGCTCGCGGTACCGGTCGCGATTGGCATCGCCGCGTTTTTGACCAACTATGCACCCAGGGCGCTGGCGCGTCCGTTCGGCATGCTGGTGGATCTGTTGGCTGCGGTGCCGTCCATCGTGTTCGGCCTGTGGGGCATATTCGTGCTCGCCCCGTGGCTCACCCCGGTCGCGGACTTCCTTAACAGCAGCCTCGGCTGGTTCTTCCTGTTCTCGGATGGAAACGTGTCATTGGCCGGCGGCGGAACCATTTTCACCGCGGGGATCGTCCTCGCGGTGATGATCCTGCCGATCATCACGTCGGTCACCCGCGAGGTCTTCGCCCTCACCCCCCGCGGCCATGTGGAGGCCGCGCAAGCCCTCGGCGCCACCAAATGGGAAGTCGTCAGGATGACCGTGTTCCCCTACGGCCGCAGCGGAATGATCGCCGCGTCCATGTTGGGGCTGGGCCGCGCGCTCGGCGAGACGATCGCGGTCCTGATCATTCTGCGCACCGCCGCCCAGGCCGGCCATTGGTCACTCTTCGACGGCGGCTACACGTTCGCGTCGAAGATCGCCTCGGCAGCAGCGGAGTTCAGCGCTCCGTTGCCTACCGGTGCCTACATCGCCGCCGGATTCGTGCTCTTCGCGCTGACGTTCGTGGTCAACGCGCTGGCACGGGCCGCGGCCGGCGGAAGGGTCAGCGGAGGATGACACAGGCAACTCTTGACCATCCGGTGAAACCCCCGACGTTCCACCCGGTCAGCACCAGTCGCAAGCTCAAGAACAACATCGCGACGGCGCTGTTCACCGCGGCGTTCGTGGTGGCCATGATCCCGTTGGTGTGGGTGCTCTACACCGTGCTGGCCCGGGGTATCACTGCGATCACCTCATCGACCTGGTGGACCCACTCGCTGTCCGGGGTGCTGCCAGAAGAGATGGCCGGGGGGGTGTACCACGCGATCTACGGCACCCTGATCCAGGCCGCGATCGCCGCTGTCATCGCCGTACCCCTCGGTGTCATGGCAGCGGTGTACCTGGTCGAATACGGCCGAGGCCGGCTCGCCAAGATCACCACGTTCATGGTCGACATTCTTGCCGGTGTGCCTTCGATCGTGGCTGCGCTCTTCATCTTCGCGTTGTGGATCGCGACCTTCGGATTTGAGCAGAGCGCCTTCGCCGTGTCGCTGGCCTTGGTGCTGCTGATGCTCCCGGTTGTGGTGCGCAACACCGAAGAAATGCTCAAGCTGGTACCCGACGAGTTGCGAGAAGCCTCCTACGCGTTGGGTATTCCGAAATGGAAGACGATCGTGCGCGTTGTCGTGCCCACGGCGCTGCCGGGAATGATCAGCGGTATCCTGCTGGCTCTTGCCAGGGTGATGGGTGAAACGGCACCGGTGCTGGTGCTCGTCGGATACAGCCGCTCGATCAATATGGATGCGTTCGAGGGCAATATGGCCTCGCTGCCGCTGCTGATCTACACCGAGTTGGTCAACCCGGAAGCAGCGGGCGCGCTGCGGGTTTGGGGCGCTGCCCTGACCCTGATCCTGATCATCGCGGCGCTGTATCTCGGCGCTGCGCTCATCAACCGATACCTGACGCGGAATAGAGTTTAGGAGCCCTGGTGGCCAAGCGACTGGATCTCAAAGATCTCAACATCTATTACGGTTCGTTCCACGCTGTCGCCGACGTGGGGCTGTCGGTTTCACCGCGGAGCGTCACGGCGTTCATCGGGCCTTCCGGGTGCGGTAAATCCACCGTGCTGCGCACCCTGAACCGGATGCACGAGGTAATACCAGGTGCGCGCGTCGAGGGTTCAGTGTTGCTCGACGGTGAGGACATCTATGCCTCGGGCATCGACCCGGTGAGTGTCCGTAAGACGATTGGCATGGTGTTCCAGCGTCCGAACCCGTTCCCCACCATGTCAATTCGCGACAATGTGGTGGCCGGGCTCAAGCTGCAGGGTGCGCGCAGCAAGAAGAACCTCGATGAGGTCGCCGAGCGGTCGCTCAAAGGTGCGAACCTCTGGAACGAGGTGAAAGACCGACTGGACAAGCCCGGTGGCGGATTGTCGGGGGGGCAGCAGCAACGGCTGTGCATCGCCCGCGCCATCGCCGTGCAGCCCGACGTCTTGCTTATGGACGAACCGTGCTCGGCGCTCGACCCGATCTCGACACTGGCGATCGAGGACCTCATCGCCGAATTGAAGCAGGACTACACGATCGTCATTGTCACGCACAATATGCAGCAGGCAGCCCGGGTCAGCGACCAGACAGCCTTCTTCAACCTGGAGGCCACCGGTAAGCCGGGTCGGCTGGTCGAAATCGACGACACCGAGAAGATCTTCTCCAACCCCACCCAGAAGGCCACCGAAGACTACATCTCCGGCCGGTTCGGATAAGTCGCGCTATCCGCGGGATACCGACAGCTCGGTGTCCTCGGGGTTGCTTCCGGTGACCTGGAAGATGACCCGGCGAGCTACCTCGACCGCGTGATCGGCGAACCGCTCGTAGAATCGCCCCAGCAACGTGACATCGACGGCCGCGGCGACGCC
>CAZCHU010000034.1:0-25510 GCA_964498215.1 uncultured Mycobacterium sp.
CCCACTGGTGGTGGTACCAACCCTTCCAACCACAACCACCACCATCGACAAACTAAGCAAGTTCGAGCCATGGCCTGCCGGCGAGTGACCCGAGGCCGACGTCGGTACTAATCGTGGACCGCATCGAGCGCGCGCAATATCCGCTGCTCGCTGACCGGGCGGGCAGTCCCGAGTTGCTGCGCCCAGAGGCTCACCCTGAACTCCTCGATCAACCACGCAATGTCGCGGACATCGGTAGCCGCCGCCCTGGCTGGCGACAACGCCGAAACAAGTTCGTCGTAGGCCGCCTGCACCCCCGCCACTCGCGCCATCCGCTCGCGATCGGCGCGCAGGGCGTGCGGCAAGCGCTCCAGCCGTCGGCATACCGCGGTCAGGTAGCGGGTGAGATCTGCGAGTCGGCCCACCCCGGTGATTGTCACAAAACCGGACGGCACCAGGCGGTCCAGTTGGGCACCGATGTCGGCGGCCGCCTCAGCCTGCGCCTGGGTCGGCGTATCCGGCAGGGCAAGCTGAACATCGTGTAGGACGGCGAGTACCTTCTCGACCCGTCGCACCACATCCAGCGTGCTGGAGACCAGCGAGCTTGCCAATCGCGCCTGGGCGGAATCGAACTCGGCCCTGGACCACACCGGCTCGGGCACCAGGAACTGAGCGGCCGCGTCCGCGCAGTCGTCCAGCAGCGCTGACAGCGACCCATCCGGATTGCTGCCCAGAACCAGCTTCGAGCGCATATCAAGTTGCCGCTCAACATGTTTAGATATCGACGGACCCGCCAGACGCAGCAGTCGACGACTACCTGGCCCGGCGACGGACTGTTGCTCCACCTGGTTGGCGAACACCCGAATGTCCACGGTCCCACCCCGATCCACCAATGCCGGATAGCCTCGAACAGCATGGCCCGAGGTTCCGCTGCACTCGACCGCCCTCGGCAGATCGCCCAGATCAGACGGCCAGTCCCGCAGACCTGAGCGCTCCAGTCCACCTGCCACGGCAGCGGCCACCGCCCGCTGCACCGGCGCCGCGAGTTGGTCCTGCAACTCGCCGAGATTCTTGCCTTGCGCAACCACGGTGCCGTCGCCGCTCTCGACCGCGAAGTTGAGGCGTAGATGCGGGGGCAACTTCTCGAGATCGAACGCGTCGACAGGCACCAGGATCCCGGTGCGGCGCCGTAACTCGCGCTGCACCGCGTCCAGCAGCGACCCGCTGCCGGGTTCGATCACCGAGAGCAGCGCTCTGGCGGTGTCGGGCGCGGGAACAAAATTGCGCCGCAGATCTTTCGGCAAACTTCGGATCAGCGCAGTGAGTAGTTCCTCCCGTAGTGCTGGTACCTGCCAGGCGAACTCGTCGTCGCCCAGTCGGGCAAGAACATCAACCGGAATGTGCACAGTCACCCCATCATCGGAAGCTCCTGGCTCGAAGCGATAGGACAGCGGCAGGTCCAGGTCACCCGACTGCCAGCTCTGCGGATGTTCGCCGCCCTCATCGGTGCGCATCAAATCATCGCGGGTCATCGTGAGCAGATCGGGCGTGCGGTTGCGCTGCTTGCGCCACCAACCGTCAAAGTGGCGGGTCGAGACAACGTCGTCGGGAATGCGCGCGTCGTAGAACGCATACACCTCGTCGTCGCTGACCAGCAGATCGCGACGACGGGCGCGCTCCTCAAGCGCGGCGAGATTTGTCCGCAATTGGGCATTCTCGGCGAAAAATCGGTGCCGGCTATCCCACTCGCCGTCGACGAGTGCATGCCTAATGAACAACTCCCGGGCAGTCTCGGGGTCGATCTGGCCATAACCGATGCGACGCCGAGAAATGATCGGAAGCCCGTAGAGCGTCACCTTTTCGTAGGCCATCACCGCGCCGCGCTTGGGATCCCAGTGCGGCTCGCTGTGGGTTCGTTGAACGAGGTGCCCGGCAAGACGCTCGACGGACTCGGGCTCGATGCGCGCCGCTGTGCGTCCGTAGAGCCTGCTGGTTTCGACGAGATCGGCGACCACAACCCAGCGCGGTGGCCGTCGGGTCAGTACCGAGCCGGGCGCAAGCACGAATTTGGTGTTCCGCGCGCCCTGGAACACCCGGGAATCACGTGCATCGCCGTCCCGCAGTCCGATGTGCGACAACAACCCCGCAGTCAGCGCCGCGTGTACGCGAGCGGGCTCGGCGGCGGCCTGCTGCTCCCGAATGCCGAGATCCCGACAAATGCTGCGCAGCTGGCCGACCAAATCCTGCCACTCTCGGATGCGCAAGTAGTGCAGAAATTCTGCACGGCACATCCGGCGAAAGGAGCTGCCAGAACGTTCCTTTCGCTGCTCAGCCACGTAGCGCCAAAGGTTGAGATAGGAAATGAAGTCCGAGTGTTCGTCGCTAAACCTGGCGTGCTTCTGGCGAGCGGCTTCCTCCTTGTCGGAAGGCCTTTCACGAGGGTCCGGAATCGACAGCGCCGCCGCGAGTACGAGCATCTCCCGCACGCAGCCCTCGTCGTCAGCCTGGAGCAGCATCCGGCCGAGTCGTGGATCCAATGGGAGTTGCGCCAGCCGGCGGCCGATGGCGGTGAGCGCACCCGTCGAATTGCTGCCTCGGGCAGCGGGATCGAAGGCTCCGAGTTCCTCCAACAGGCTGACGCCGTCGCGAATGCTGCGCGCGTCGGGCGGATCCAGGAACGGGAAGTCCTCGACCTCGCCGAGATCGAGCGCCGCCATTTGCAGAATCACCGCCGCAAGGTTGGTGCGCAGCAATTCCGGATCGGTATAGCGCGGGCGCGCATCGAAGTCTGCCTCGGCGTACAACCGGATGCACACGCCCGGAGCGGTGCGTCCGCAGCGTCCGGCGCGCTGCTGCGCCGACGCCTGCGAGATCGGCTCAATCGGGAGCCGCTGCACCTTGGTACGACGGCTGTAGCGGGAGATGCGGGCCGTGCCCGGGTCGACGACGTAGCGGATCCCGGGCACCGTCAACGACGTCTCGGCGACGTTCGTAGCAAGCACGACCCGGCGTGCAGCGCGACTCGGCGCGAAGACCTTCTGCTGTTCGGCCGTCGGCAGCCTGGCATACAGCGGAAGCACCTCGGTATCCGGACCGACGGCGCGGCGCAAGGCCTCACTGGTGTCCCGGATTTCACGTTCACCGGAAAGGAACACGAGCACGTCACCGGGCGGCTCGGCCGCGAGTTCGGTCACGGCCTCCACGATCGCTTCGGTCGGGTCTCGCAGCTCAGTGCGGACCACTTCGTGGTCGGGGTCGTCGGGATCCCCTGCCCGATCACCTGGGCTGGCCGCAAAAACGGGGACTTCCAATGGCCGATACCGGACTTCGACCGGGTACGTGCGTCCGGATACCTCGATGATCGGCGCCCCGCCGAAGTGCGCGGCGAAACGCTCGGGTTCGATGGTCGCCGATGTCACGATTACCTTCAGGTCGGGCCGCCGAGGCAGCAGCTCCCGCAGATAGCCGAGCAGGAAGTCGATGTTGAGGCTGCGTTCATGGGCCTCGTCGAGGATGAGGGTGTCGTAGCGCAGCAGGCGCCGGTCCCGCTGTATCTCGGCCAGCAGGATGCCGTCGGTCATCAGCTTCACCAGCGTCTGGTCGCTGACCTGATCGGTGAAGCGCACCGCATAGCCCACCGCCTGACCAAGCGGGGTGTCGAGTTCATCGGCGATGCGCTGCGCGACCGTACGGGCGGCCAGCCGCCGAGGCTGCGTGTGGCCGATGGTGCCACGGATGCCCCGGCCGAGCTCGAGGCAGATCTTCGGAAGCTGGGTGGTTTTTCCCGAGCCGGTGGCCCCTGCGACCACCACCACCTGATGCTCGGCGATGGCCTTGGCCAGGTCGTCCCTCCGATCGCTGACCGGAAGGTCGGGGTAGGTGACCTTCGGGACCCCGGCCATCCGCGTTGCGACGAGCGCCTCGGCTATTCCGAACTGCTGGGTCAGCCGGTCCAGCTGCTCGGCATTGAGGGTGCGCATCTTCTTGAGCTTGCGGCCCAGACGGGCAGCGTCGCGGATCGTCAACCCGTCCAGCCGCGAGCGCAAGGCCCGTACGTCGGCTCTGGATGGTTCAGTCATTACGCAACGATCGTTGAAACTGAAGTTTAGTGCGGCCTGTGGCGAATTATTCGCACACAAGCTCAGATTCGAGCATCGGGAGCCCAGTATTCCAGCATGTCGGCGAAGGTCTGGAACGCCGCCGTGTTGACGCCGTAGGTCGCTTCGAAGTGGACGCTCAGAGGAAATCCGAGCCCACCCACGCCATCAACAACCCGCTTGTACAGGTCGAGTATCAGCTTGCGCCGCTCGGCCGGTTCGCTGCCCGCGAGTGTCTTGACGAACTCCTGCTCGGCGGCCACCGCAGCATTTCCCGGGTCCTGAATCAGCCATTCGATGAGACCGATCTTGGTCTCGACCTTGGGCACGAAGCCGAACGACAGCAAGATCTCGGGCCGGTGGTCCGTCGTCGCGGCAAACTCGGTGAGGAACCCGACGATCGCGTCGGAGTACAGCAACTGCGTCATGCCATAGGTGGCGCCCCGATTGCACTTGAACTCGAAGCGGCCGTGCTCGCTTTCCCTGGTCGGGATCAGGATCACCCCGCGGTTGTCGACGACGTTGTCGAATATCGACAACGCGTCCGTCGGTGCGACCCCGGAGCCCTCGCCGTCGTTCAGGGTGCGCGGAACACCGACGAAGGCGATCCCGTCGAATCCGGACTCGCGCAGTTCGGTCAGCCGGGTTCGCAGCGCAGGCTCATCCATGAACGCGGTGACCTGCGTGCACAGGCCGTTAATCCCGGGGAGCTCCGGTTTGATGATCGACCAGAACTCAAGGACGTCGAGCTTCGGCTTCATCTCGATGGGGCGATCGCCGTCTTCTTCGATCATTCCCGGGATCATCACGTGCCGGACCCGCCCCGCCAGGCCTGCTTCGGCCGAACACCGCAGTACCTTTCCGGCGTCTTCGAGGGCTTGCTCGCGACCCCGTTCAGTGTTCGGGGGCACCAGTTCCAGAGCGATGGTGTTCAGACTCACAGCGCTGCTCCACATCTGATATCGATTGGTCCCGGCGGACCGCCGACGTCGGCTTTCTCGACTACTTCAGCTCCCGCCGGAGCGAAATCACCATACCGACCCAACGGTTCTGGGGTCAGTGCGGACGCTCCTGGGCGCTATCCCACCCAGGATTGAGCTTTCATGGAAGAAGAGCGCCTATGAAGAACCCCAGACTTAAGACATCCATCAAGCTCGTCACCACGTTGACGTTGACCGCCAGCATCGTGGCAGCCTGCACCGGCCTCCAACCCGGGTCCGGTTCCAGCTCGACCACCTCCTCGGCCGCGGTCGTGCAGAGCTCCCCGTTCGACCCGACGACGAAGCCGTCGTCGGTCAACGGCCCGCTAGTCGCCTACCGGGCGGTCGATGAGCTCGGCCTGGTGGACGGCACCAAGGTGATCGCCACCGCACCCGGCACGTTCGACGCCTCGAACGACTTGATCCTCACCGAGGATGGCCGGTTCCTGTTCGCGCGCACCACCGACAACAAGGTCGTCACGCTCGACGTTCGCAGCGGAAAAGCGGCCACTCGCGACGTCCCGGTGGGGCCGGTGCTGGGAACCGACGGTGCCAGCACGATCGTGTGGTTCGAGCAGCCGAATCAGCTGATGCAGCTCGATCTGGCGGACCCGGACTCGCAACCCGTGCTGCGCCAGACGGTCAATCTGCCGCCGGTGGCCCGCGGTCGCCCGGCCGAACCGAGGTTGGTCGTCGCCCGCGGCGGCACCGCGATCATCGCCCGAGTTGAGGCATCGCCGTCTCCCTACGGAGGCCCCGACACCCTGTATGCCGTGCGGGGTCCAGGCCCTCCCACACTGCTCGGGCAGGCTGACGCCAACTCGCCGGTGTCGGTCGCACGCCTCAGCCCCGACGGTTCTGAGCTGGCCTACGCGCTGTACCGCAGCACCGACAGCACCTGCGGGACTGCCGCAGTCGTGCTGTCCGACGCTGACGGCACCCAAGAAACGTACGACGTCGCGGGGCCGGACAACGGCACCGGGTCCGGGTCGAAGGTGCCCAAGCTGTGGTGGCCCCCGACGGGTCCGCCGGAGCTCAGTCTGGCGACCTGGCGATGCGACCAGCCGCAGACGTACTCGGCATTGGTGTGGCAGTTGCCCACCAGGACTACTAGGACCGCGGGCGGCGTCGAACAGCTCGCACCGTCGACGTCAGCGCTGCAAACTGCCGACGTCGCGCCAGGGCAGCGCGCTCTGGTCCTGCCGGCGGCCGGTGCCCTTGCCGAACCCACCGGCACTTTGGTGCTGGAGGAAAGCGGGCGCCGGATTTCGATCAAGAACGGCGTCGACGCCATCGCGGTGATCCGGAAGTCTCCGTAGGCTGGATGAGGTGAGCATCGCTCTGCAGGGCTGGTTCGTCCGGGAGCTTCCCGAATTGGCGGTCCGCTGGCAGGCAGAGGCGGCACCGGAACCGACGCTGGTCCTCCTCAACGATCCGCTGGCCGCCGAACTCGGGATCGACCCGGCCTGGTTGCGCAGCAGCGAGGGGTTGGGTCTGCTGGTGGGGACCACGGTCCCTGGCGACGCGACGCCAGCGGCGCAGGCTTACGCCGGTCACCAGTTCGGCGGGTTCGTTCCCCGCCTCGGCGACGGCCGCGCGCTGCTACTCGGCGAAATCGTCGACCGCGGTGGCCGAGCACGGGACCTGCACCTCAAGGGGTCGGGGCGGACGCCATTCGCCCGGGGTGGCGACGGGTTGGCCGCGATCGGACCGATGCTTCGGGAGTACGTCATCAGCGAGGCGATGCACGCGCTGGGAATTCCTACCACTCGCGCCCTCGCGGTGGTCGCAACTGGACGGCCGGTGTACCGGGACTTGGTGCTGCCCGGGGCGGTGCTTGCCCGGGTGGCCGACAGCCATCTTCGGGTCGGCTCGTTTCAGTACGCTTCGGCGATCTCTCAGTCCACCGGTGATCTGGACCTGCTGCGCAGGCTGGCCGACCACGCGATCGCCCGGCACCACCCGGCAGCACGCGAGGCCGAGAATCCCTACCTCGCCCTGCTCGAGGGCGTCAGCGCTCAGCAGGCGGACCTGATCGCCCGATGGATGCTGGTCGGCTTCGTGCACGGTGTGATGAACACCGACAACATGACCATCTCGGGCGAGACCATTGACTACGGGCCGTGCGCCTTCATGGAGGGCTTTGACCCGGCTACGGTGTTCAGCTCGATCGACAGCGGTGGCCGCTACGCCTACGGCAACCAGCCCGGGATCGCGTTGTGGAATCTCGCACGGTTCGCCGAAGCGCTGCTACCGCTGCTCGCCGATGACACAGACGACCCCAACAGCACCGAGAAGGCGATCGAGCTCGCTCAGTCGTCACTGGCTGGGTTCCCGGACCGTTACCAACAGTGCTGGTCGGCCGGCATGCGGGCCAAGCTCGGACTTTCCCATGCGGCAGCGGAGGCGGTATCACCCCTGGTCGAAGAGTTGCTCACCCAGATGCAACAAAACCAGATCGATCACACGTCGTTCTACCGTCGGCTCAGCCGGGCGGCCCGCGGAGACGCTGAGCCGGTACGCGGGGAGTTCGTCGACCTCGCGGGGTTCGACGCTTGGGCGGCCCGGTGGCAGGCACTACGCCCGGACCCCGACGAGATGGAGTTGGTCAACCCGATTTACATTCCGCGCAACCATCTGGTGGAGGAAGCGTTGGCGGCGGCCACCGCAGGCGATCTGGCGCCGCTTGAGCGGCTACTGGATGCGGTCACATCACCGTTCGACGAACGCCCCGGATTCGAGCGCTACGCGGAGCCCGCTGAACGGGAGTTCAGCGTCTCCTTTCAAACCTTCTGTGGAACCTGACCACACCAGCGTACCGTTGCCTAGACCGTTAGCAGCTACAGCCACAGGAGACCTCGTGAGCGACATTAGCGTCAGGCTTGGGCTACAGGACCTGATGTTCATCTACGGCGAGACATCGAATTCGAAGATGCACGTCGCGGGGCTCCTGCCGTTCACGCCGCCCGCCGACTTACCACGCGATTATCTGCGGGACATGATTGAGGACGCGCGCCAACTGGAAGTGGCGGCACCGTGGAATCTCAAGCTTGCCCACCCCCGCCTTCAGTTCAGCCCGGTGCACGACTGGGTGATCGACGACGACTTCGATTTCGACTATCACGTCCGGCGGTCGGCCCTGGCCAGTCCGGGTGACGAACGTGAGCTGGGCATCCTGGTCTCCCGGTTACACAGCAATCACCTCGATCTGACCCGGCCGCCATGGGAGATCCACGTCATCGAGGGGCTCGAGGGCGGACGCTTCGCGTTGTACATGAAGATCCACCATGCGCTCGTCGACGGCTACAGCGCGATGAAGATGCTGGCCCGCAGCCTGTCCACCGACCCGGACTCGCGCGATACCCGGATGTTCTTCAACGTGCCCACCCCGCCTCGCTCGCGCCCCCCGGCCGCGGGGTCTGAGGATTCTGGGTTCTCGCTGAATCCACTGAACCTCACCATGCGCGCGCTCGGCGGTATCAGCTCAGCGGTCTCCGACGGTGTCAGCTCAGCCGTCGATCTGACCACTGCGCTGGTCAACACTCAGATCCGGCGCGACGGCGAGTACGCCCACATCGCCGGGTCCGCCTCGGCCCCGCACAGCATCCTCAACAAACGGATCAGCCGCAACCGGCGATTCGCCACCCAACAATACGATTTCGATCGCCTCAAAGCGCTGAGCTCCCAGCACGGCTCGACGATCAACGACGTGGCGCTGGCAATCATCGGCGGCGGACTGCGCAAGTTCCTCACCAACCTCGACGAGTTGCCGGACAGCTCGCTGATCGCGTTCCTTCCGGTCAACGTGCGTCCCAAGGGCGACGAAGGCGGCGGCAATGCGGTCGGCGCCATCCTGGCCCCGATGGGCACCGACATCGAGGATCCGGTCGAACGACTGGAATCGATCACTGCGGCGACTCGCGCGTCCAAGGCGCAGCTTCGCACGATGTCACCGGCGGCCATCGTCGCCTACAGCGCGGCACTGCTGGCTCCGGCGGGCGGTCAGATAGCGGGCGCACTGACCGGTGTACAGCCGCCGTGGCCATACACCTTCAACCTGTGCGTGTCCAACGTGCCAGGTCCTCGGGAATCCTTGTACCTGAACGGTTCCCGACTGGAAGCCACCTACCCGGTTTCCATTCCCATGCATGGCATGGCCCTGAACATCACCCTGCAAAGCTACGCCGAGACCATGAACTTCGGGTTCGTCGGCTGCCGGGACGCCCTGCCCTCCCTGCAGCGGCTCGCGGTGTATACCGGTGATGCGCTCGCCGACCTGGAGAAGGCCTCACTGCGCTGAGGACCGCTCGCCTCCCCCCGGAACGAATAGGTCTCTACGGACATGACTGTGCTCAACGACACCACCCCGCTGCCCAACGGCCTGAGCGTCGATATGGCCCGCGCGCAGGCTGCTCGCGCCTACGAACTCGACCGCACCCACGTATTTCACTCCTGGTCCGCTCAGGCCGAGCTCACACCGATGACGATTACCGCGTCGCAGGGTTGCCATGTGTGGGACGGCGACGGCCGCCGGCTTCTGGACTTCTCGTCGATGATGGTGAACACCAACATCGGTCACCAGCACCCGAAGGTCGTCGCCGCCATTGCCGAACAGGCCGCCAAACTGTGCACGGTGGCCCCGCAGCACGCCAATGATGCGCGTTCCGAGGCTGCCAGGCTGATTGCCGAACGCACACCGGGTGAGCTCAACAAGGTTTTCTTCACCAACGGTGGCGCCGACGCCGTCGAGCACGCGGTGCGGATGGCCCGGCTGCACACCGGCCGCTACAAGGTGCTGGCGCGCTACCGCTCCTACCATGGCGGTACGGAGACCGCGATCAACCTCACCGGCGATCCTCGGCGCTGGTCCAATGATCGCGGCAACGCTGGCATCGTCCACTTCTTCGGCCCGTTCCTGTACCGATCCCAATTCCACGCCAGCACCGAAGAACAGGAATGCGAGCGGGCACTGGCCCATCTGCACGACGTCATCCGGATGGAGGGCCCGTCGACGATCGCGGCGATCATCCTCGAACCGATCCCGGGCACCGCCGGAATCATGGTGCCGCCGCCTGGTTACCTCGCCGGAGTGCGCGCACTGTGCGACGAGTACGGCATCGTCTTCATCGCCGACGAGGTGATGGCCGGTTTCGGTCGCAGCGGAAAGTGGTTCTCCATAGACCATTCCGGTGTTACACCGGATCTACTGACCTTCGCCAAAGGGGTGAATTCCGGATACGTCCCGCTCGGCGGGGTGGCCATCGGCCCCGCAATCGCGGACACCTTCGCCCATCGTGCCTACCCGGGTGGGCTGACGTACTCGGGTCATCCACTCGCCGCTGCCGCCGCCGTCGCCACAATAAATGCGATGGCTGAGGAAGGCATCGTCGAGAACGCCGCACGTATCGGCAACGAGGTACTCGGCCCCGCGTTGCGTGAGATGGCCGCGCGGCATCGCTGCGTCGGCGAGGTGCGCGGCGCGGGCGTGTTCTGGGCGGTCGAGCTGGTCGCCGATCAGGAGACGCGTGAGCCGCTCGCACCCTATGGCAGCTCCAGCGCGGCAATGAACGCGGTGATCGCGGATTGCAAGAAGGCCGGGTTGCTGCCGTTCGCCAACTACAACCGCATTCACGTCGTGCCGCCATGCACCGTCACCGACGATCTAGTGCACGAAGGTGTGGCGATCCTGGATCGCGCGCTGGACACCGCCGATGCGGCGCTCAACGCCGGCTAGCTGCCGAGCTCGCCGGAAATCCCCCGCTCAATTGCGGTACGCGTGCGTTCGGGCAGCACGATAAGCCCGTCGAGGTCCCGGCGCGCCAGGCGGTACGCCCGATCGCGTTCCTGCGAAGTCGCCGCGCCGTCCGCTGACACCCGGAGCAGCCGTTGCGCGCGGTCCAGGCGCTCCTGCTCCTCTTCCGAAAAGCCGGTGCGACGTCGCCGGATCGCTTCGGCTTCGGCAACGTCGAACGCGGTGACATACTCCTGGACCGCGTCCAGATACTCGCGGGTGGCGCCGCGGTCGTCGACGAGGTCCGCCACATCGGCGGGGCGAAGAAAGTCCGCGCGCAGCTTGGCACGGTGAAAGCGTTCGGTGAGCGACTCACGCATATCGGTCATCAGCGGATAGTCAAGCAGCTTGGCGACATCGAGTTCGTAGTCCAGCCAACGGGTATCGGTTCGGTCATGCTCCTCTATCGTGCGGGTGATCGCGCGCCGCTGGGCTGCGTCGCTGCCGGGGCGGGGGCCGGTGGTGTGCGGAAGCTCATTTTCCTGCCGGCCGCGAACAGACGCAATGGCCCGGAAAGTCGCATAGCCCACACCCGCCAGCGGCACTGCCACTATCAGCAACTCGGCGAGCCGAAAGAGCAGTCCCATCAAGCCAGGATGCCACTACCGTGCGCTGGGTTGCCGCGGACCGTAAGTGCGCTGTGGCAGATCGGGGTGTTTTGTTCTCGGCCGGGACGGCAACCCTTCAGTCATGCGAAAGATGACATTCTCACCGCGAACCCTCGGTTCAGTCTTGTTCACTGGCGCCGCCGCGACAGCCCTCGTGCTTGCGCCCCAGAGCATGGCCAATCCCCCGCCGCCCCCACCGCCCCCGTGCTTCAACCCTGACGGCGGACCGTGTGGCGTCGGCGCAGTCGTCCCTGGTGCCGCTGGCGTCGCCGGTCCGCAGGGCGCGGCCGGCGCCCTTCCGGGTGGCACTTACGGAACCGCGGGGCCGGAGGGCGCGAGCGGTTGCGCTCCCGGGGTGGGTTGCGTCTCCGTTCCCCCTCCAGTGCCCGCCCTTCCGTGAACTGAATAACCCGCAGTCAACCAAGCGCCGGGTCTGACCTTCCCCGAGTTCAGGCTCGGCTCTTGGCTTGCCGTAGCCTGCCGTGCGTGCAAGCTATTCCCGTCATCGCATTGACTGGATATCTGGGGGCGGGGAAAACCACCCTGCTCAACCACGTCCTGCGCAGCCCCGGTGCGCGGATTGGTGTGGTTGTCAACGATTTCGGCGAACTCAATGTCGATGCCGGGCTGGTGACCGGCCAGGTCGACGAGCCCGCATCCATCGCCGGAGGGTGCATCTGCTGCCTGCCCGACGACGGCGGACTCGACGTCGCGCTGACCCGACTCGCCGATCCCAAGCTCCGCCTCGACGCGATCATCGTCGAGGCCAGCGGCCTGGCCGACCCCGTCGCGATTTCCCGCATCATCCGCTTCAGCGGGGTCGACGGTGTGCGCCCGGGCGGGGTCGTCGATGTGCTCGACGGAGCCAACCACTTTGACACCGTTGACCGCGACGTCAGCCCGCCGGCACGCTATGCCGCGGCCACCCTGGTGGTGGTCAACAAGGTCGATCAGATCCCGGAGGATCAACGGGCTGCCGCGTTGCGGCGCATCGAGAGCAGAATTCGGGAACGCAACCCCCACGCACAGGTTGTGGGGGCAACCGCCGGCAACATCGACCCCGCCCTGCTTTACGACGTGTCGGCCGCTGACGATGAGCCGGGCCAGTTGACGTTCCGCGAGCTGTTCTTCGACACCGACAAGGATTCGCCGAGTGCTTCGGGGTATCACGACCACGAGCATGCCCACGCGGATTCAGTCTCGGTGGTCGGCGATGGCTGTGTTGATCCCAACGCCGTCATCGATCTCCTCGAACAGCCCCCGGCGGGGGTGTATCGCATGAAAGGCACCATCGCGGTGCGGTATCGGGCCACCACGCGTATCTACGTCGTCAACGTCGTGGGTCCGTCTATCCACGTGGCCCCCGCCCCCGCACAGTTATCGGCAACCTGCCTGGTCGCGATCGGTATGAGACTGGACACCGATGCCGTCAGACACCGGCTGAGAGCCGCGCTCACCCCGGTCACCGGTGCCGCTTCGGCCCAAGGCGTTCGGCGGCTGCAGCGATATCGCAGGCTGAGCATCTGACCTTGCGCCGCCTACGGCGGTTACCCTTGCGTATGGCTTCCGTGCTCACGGTGAACGCGGCTCAGGTGCCCGTCGATCTTGGCGAGCGGCGTTCCGGCATTGACAAACGCCCCAGCAGCGAGCCGCTATCGGTGCGCGCTCCAGGTCCCAGGGACGGCGGTTTGGGCAGTGGCGTGGTGGGCGATTCAGTCTGCGATCCAAGGCACCACGGCGGCGACGACCAGGCGGTGTACACATACGCCCGTGAGGATCTCGACCACTGGCAGTCGCAACTGGGCCGCGAACTCACCAATGGCAATTTCGGCGAGAACATCACCACATCCGGTATGGATATCACCGCCTGTGTGATCGGTGAGCGGTGGTCGATCGGGGCCGATGGACTGATTCTGGAAGTCACGAGTCCGCGGATCCCGTGCAGGACCTTCTCGACGTGGCTCGGGATTCCTGGATGGATCAAGTCCTTCACCGCCGCGGCACTCCCGGGCGCGTACTGCCGGGTGATCGCGCCCGGAACGCTGCGTGCCGGCGATCGGATCGAGGTCACCGAACGTCCAGACCACTCGGTCACCATCGACACGGTGTTTCGAGCGCTCCTGCTCGAGCCCGAGCTGCTGCCCACCCTAGCTGCGGCAGACGCGTTGCCGGAGAAGATCAAGGAGCAGGTCGCCCGCCGAAGCGGCGGCTAGCGCGAACCCGCGTCGCCTCAGTGGAAAGGATTGCTGTTGGCCTGCCACTCGGCCGATTGCGGGCGCGGACCGAATCGCCGGATGTAGTCCTCCTCGATGTGCGCCTTCTTCTTGCGATTGATCACGTCGACCAGGTTCGGGTCGAGCCCGTGTTGTGCCAGCCGGTGCCTGCGCCACACCTTGTTGAGCGCGAGGGCCATCAGCAGGCTCCACAGGTAGATCGGCACCGTCATCTCGATGTGTACGTACAGCGACGCGGGCAGCAGCCAGAGCGGCGCCAGGACGAGGAGCGGCGGTATGGCCATCCGAATCATGTGGCGGCGCACGGCGCCCTGGGCGGCGAGATCCTCAGCCACCCACCTTCGCATCGAGGACGGTAGGCAGCGTCCGTACGAGTAACCGATGTACTGCCACAACGACGGTCGATCCGTGGCCACGAAAATACCCCCTGTCAGCGGCTGCTGTCGCTATTGCGCGCCCGAGTCCAGTTGTGCCGACCGTTCAATCGTACGCCGACGAATAGGGCAGTATTCGACGCCGTTGCTACAAGCGCTCGACCGCGAAAGCCGCGCCCTCGTTGACCGTTCCGTTGATTGCGTACATGGCGTGCGCGATGTTGGGCCCGTTGCCGGGTACGCCCGAACAGATCCAGTCGCCCGGGTCGCAGATCTGAAGTGTCTTGGGCTCGTACAGCGGACCTACGGTGACTGCCGGCGCATCGAAGGTGCTCAAAAACGCCGCCGAGGGGGTGGCGAACAAGACGACGGCTGCCACATGGTCGGCGATTTCTGGTGGCATCGGCTGCGGCACCGACTCGCCAGGCACCCCCTCAGGGACTTCCGCCGAGGTCGCGAAGCCCGCGACCACCGCACCCTGGGAGTATCCGCCCAGAACGATCCTGGTGTCCGGACAGTTGACGGCCATGGCCTGCACGTGGTCGATGGTGTCCTGGATGCCCGCGACGACAGTCGAGGCGAACCCGACGCGGTCAAAAAATTCGTCGGAGGCCGGATAGTTCACCGCGTATGCGCCCACCGTCCTGGGGCCTGCTTGGGCTCGCACCGCGTCGACGAAGGCCTGTCCGATTCCTCCGACGCCGGGGGCCTCACTGGTCCCGCGGGCGAAGATCACCTCGGCGTCGGGGCATGGCTGGGCAGCGGCACGTGGCACATCGACCCCAACGAGCGACGCACAGGTAACGAGCGCCGCCGCTGTGGCGACCATGGCGACTCTGCCGCCGCCAGTCTTTCGCCGACCTGCCATGATCACTCCCTCTAGCGTCATTTCGCCGTCACACGACGGCGCCAGTCAAGCATTACCCCGAAGTTCGCCGCAACTGCATCTCACCTCCGGTGCACAAGATGACCTGCCGCTCAGTGGTTTCGCCACATCCAGGCACCTTCATCACCTACGTCCCCAAGGCTGAGTCGGCTCACGCCGCAGCCGGGTTCGCTGCGCGCGCCAATCAGCGTTGGGCATCGTTGCCTCCCGTATCCTGGTGGCTGGATTCGGTGAGACCGCCCGACCGGACGAGCCCCGAAAAACGGTGCGCATGGGCGCAAGTCCGCCGGAACTTGCCCTGTGGAGAGGAGGATGCGGTGCGCGCCGAGTTCCATCAGCAGTTGGACGCCCTCAACGCCGACCTTGCCCGGATGTGCGAAATGGCAGGCGAAGCCATGCAACGCGCCACGCTCGGCCTGCTCACAGTGGACCTCGATGCTGCTGAACAGGTGCTCACCGACCTAGAGGTCTTGGACCGTCTGCGCCGCGACGTGGATAACGCGGCACTGTCGGTGTTGGCACGGCAGGCCCCCGTAGCCAGCGATTTGCGTGCGGTCGTGGCAGCCGTCCACATCACCTCCGACGCCGCGCGGATGGGCGGTCTCGCCGCGCACGTCGCCCGCATCGTCCGACGGCGACACCCGCAATCAGCTATCCCGAACGATGTCGTAGGCCAATTTTCTGAAATGGGCAGTCTCGCTGTGGATTTAGCCGACGACGCCGCGTCTGTCATCGTCGACGGAGATCCGGTTCGCGCGAGCCGAATACGCGACGACGACGAAGCGATGAACGATATGCACCGCCGGCTGTTCAGCACCGTGATGTCGCCGGAGTGGAGCCACGGGGTCGCCGCCGCGATCGACTTGGTGCTGTTGGGCAGGTTCTACGAGCGGTTCGCCGACCACGCGGTAGCAATCGCGGCGCGGGTATTGTTCCGGAGTACAGGGCAGACGGCGCTCGATCCCGGGCCGGAGGGCGAGACCGCCTCCGACGACGCGCCCTGAGCCCTACCAGCCCTACCGCCAGGCGAACACCGGCTGTTCGAAACCGTCGACCGAATCATGTCGGCCCTCCAGACCCAGCCAGCGAAGTTGCAGCAGCACCGCACCCGTTGGTGCATGAATGAGGTCGTTACCCAGCGGAATCTGAACGACCGGACGAGAACTCTCGGGAATGGCAATGAACCGCGGCGAGTCCTCACGCAGGAGGTGATGCATTCCCACCCGATAGACCGCCACCACTTCCTCGGGTGCGGGGCGCGGGTCGAGCCGGCCGCCGCCCCAGATCACCACCGGCGTAATGATGTAACCGGACCGCGTCGGATAGTCATCAAGCAGGCCCAGCACGGCCGTGTCGGGCAGGCGGAGCCCGACTTCCTCGTCCAGCTCGCGCAACGCGGCATCGACCGCGGTCTCGCCCGGGTCCAGCCGACCGCCCGGTAGTGCCCATTGGGCTGCATGAGATGACAGGCGGGATGACCTGCGGCACAACAAAAATGCCGCCCCACCCGAGACGTCAACCATTCGACCGTCGAGGGCTTCGGGCATGAGGCGCCCAACATTCCAGTCCGCTACGGGCGCAGGGTCCACCCGATCTTCACCGACATCGGAATCGACCAGGACGACCGCGACGGCCGCGTGCCGCTTCGCGGGATCTGTTGCCTCGCGGCGCTGATGCTCTGCCAGATTGGTCCGAAGTTGCGCGCGCAGAGCCTCGTCATAGGGGATCGTCATTCTGTGGTCAACTCCGGTGCGCCCTGCACCGCGGCTTCGTCGACTTCGCGCACCGCCATCGCTCCCAATGTAAACCGGTTGCCGTCCGATCAGTTCGCGAACACTCCCATGCCTGCGCGGGGCCCTGATTAGGGTGCAGAAATGGGTCTCGTCACGTATGAGCTGGATAACCACATCGCCACCATCACGCTCAACCGCCCGGAGGCGAGGAATGCCATCAACGGGGCGCTGCGCACCGAGCTGAACGCTGCATGGAACAGGTTCCGTGACGACGAGGACGCATGGGTCGGGATTCTCACCGCCAACGGCAGGGTGTTCTGCGCCGGTGCTGATCTCGAGGACAGCGAGGGCGCAGTCGGTACGTTTGGCGGCACGTTCTGGGAGAAACCGACAATTAACTCGTTCGAGAGTGGGATGGAGCTGTTCAAGCCGACGATCGCGGCTGTACAAGGTCCGTGTATCGGCTACGGCCTGACCGGAGTTTTGTTCTGCGACTTCGTGATCGCCAGCACGGAAGCGACGTTCTCCTTCCCCGAGGTGTCCCTCGGCGTGCCCACCATCGTCGGAGCCATCCGGCTGCCCCGCCGTATTCGTTGGGCTGACGCGATGGAGCTGCTGCTGGTGGGAAAGCCGATGACCGCACAGCGGGCCAAGGAGGTAGGGCTGGTGTGGAAGCTGACAGAGCCCGACGACCTCGCCGCGACGGCACGGGCATGGGCCGAAACCCTGACCGAGGCCGCCCCGCTGGCTCAGCGGGCCACCAAGGAGGTGGCGTGGCGAACCGCGGATATGGGGTGGATCGAGGCCGTTCGCTTCGGTGAGGTCATGCGCAAGGTGGTGGGCGCAACTGGCGACGTGAAAGAGGGCCTTCAAGCCTGGGCTCAAAAACGCAAGCCGGACTGGAAGGCCCGCTGACTCGGCGGCCAGCCAACTGTCTCGGCGGGCCGGAGCATGCAGCGCGTAAGCATGTATGTGCTACACATATATAGTGGTCGTAGGTCAGTCGCGATATGAACAGCTCGACGAGCTGCTGACGCGCATTCATCTGGCTCGGCAGCGGCCAGCCTGGCGGCGCCGGTTACTCGACGGAGCCGGTCCGGTGACGAACGTCTCGACGCTCCGAGTCTTACGCGCAGTCGAGGAGTCTCAGCGCACCGGCGACGGCGCGTCTATTCGCGACGTCGCTGACTTCATGGCCGTCGAGCATTCGACCGCGAGTCGCACCGTTGCCACCGTCGTCGCGGCAGGTCTGCTGACCAAGACCTCTGCCCCAGACGATCAACGTCGGTGCACCCTGGTCTTGACCGACATCGGCCGCAAGGCTCTGGCCACGGTGAAGGATCGACGGCGCGATCTGGTCGCGGAGACCATCGCCGACTGGCCGGATACCGATGTCGACACTCTGGTCGAACTGCTGGCCCGGCTGACCGAACGTTTCGAGCCTGCGGCGGACCGATGACCGCCGCGACCACAGCGCCGCCGCGGTCGCGCAGCGCCCTCGGTTTGATGTTCGACCCGGTGTTCGGTGCGCTCTTCTGGGGCAAGATGTTCTCGGTAGTCGCCGTGTGGACACATGGCATCGTGGCGGCCATCGTGGTGTACGAGGCGACGCGCTCGGCGCTGATGGTCGGCCTAGTCGGCGTCGTACAGTTCGCACCGCAGCTGATCTTGAGCCCCATCAGCGGCAAGTGGGCCGACATCGGCAACCCGGCACGTCAAATACTTCTCGGCAGAGTGCTGTGCGTGGCCGGGTCCGGATCCGTTGCGACGTGGCTATTCCTGGAACCGGGGCTGCAGGGGATGTCCGCAGCGCTGCCGATTCTCCTGGGGACGACGCTGGTCGGCTTCGGCTTCGTGGTGGGCGGGCCGGCCATGCAGTCCATCGTGCCCACCTTGATCCGCGCCGGCGAACTTCCTACCGCCATGGCACTCAACAGCATTCCGATGACGATCGGACGCATCCTTGGGCCCGCCGCCGGCGCATTCTTAGCCGCGAACCTGGGCCCGGCCACCGGATTCGCCGTCAGCGCGGGCCTCCACCTCGTCTTCGCGGTCTTCCTTGTCGTCGTGCATTTCCCAGCGCCCCCGCAGCGCCGCTCCGGGGCGGACTACCGCGTACGCGCAGCCCTCAAACATGTCTGGGCCGACCGCCCGCTGCTGTTGGCACTGGTTGCTGTGGCGACCGTTGGCTTCGCTTCGGATCCATCGATCACCTTGACACCTTCGATTGCCGACGCGCTCGGCGGCGGGCCAAGGCTCGTCGGAACGTTATCTGCGGTATTTGGTGTCGGCGCGGCAGTCGGGATGGTGGTGCTGGCACTGATGCGGGGCCGAATGGCCTCGGCCCTGGTGTCGTCCATCGGGTTGTCGGGGCTCGGAGCCGGGTGTGGAGTGCTCGCCGTCGCGGCAGGGCCGGAGGTTGCGATTGCCGGATTCGCCTTGGCCGGCTTGGGTTTCGGCTGGGCCATGACCGGGCTCAGCACGGTCGTTCAAGAACGCGCTCCAGACGAGTTGCGGGGCAGGATCATGGCACTCTGGCTCGTCGGTTTTCTCGGCTCACGTCCAATCGCGGCGGCACTGCTCGGCGGGACTGCCGACATCGTTGGCGTGCAAGCGGGATTCGCGGTGGCCGCGGTACTGACCTTCGCGGTGGCTCTCTGCAGTCGCCCATCGAAACTGGTCGACCACGAGACCTGATCACCCTCTGAGACCACAGCCATGCGGAATCCTCGGTGCTACGGTGCAAGCAGTTCCGATCCGGCTCGCGCTCGACAAAGGGAAAACATGCGAAGCAATACCTACGTCACAGCAGTCGTGGCGCTGTCCGTCGGTCTCCTTGCCGGGGGTTGTGGTGGTTCTTCCGACTCGGGCACGACGACCGAGACTGTCACGGTTTCCGCGGGAGAAACGGCGACCACCGGCGCTACGCCCGGGTCAGAGCAACCGGCACCGACGGCCACCAGCGCAGATCTGCCGTCCCTGATACCCACGCCGACAGACACCCAGCAAACCGACGGTCCCGACTCCATCAGGGAGAACGGTGTGCACATGCATTTCCAGGTCAATGGGGCACCCGGCGCCACCATGGATTCCTACAAGACTGCCCTCGAAGACAAGGGCTGGTCGGTGACAGTGCGGAACGCCGGCGGCGGAGGCCGGGGCGGTGGCGCGACCTACACCGGGACCAACAACGACGCCTACGGGGTATTCACCGGCGGGGGCTACGGCAGTACAACCGATATCGACGCATGCGTTTGGCCTACCAAGCCCTCGAAGACCGACTGCGGCTGACATCGACGACGATCGTTGACTAGTCGGACCAGGAATCGCCCACCAGTTCGACTTCATCTCCCACATTGACGGTCACGACTTCGTCCGGCGCGAGCGCGGTGCTCAGTGCGCCTTCGTGGAGCGTCACACCCACATGCCGAGCGAGGTCGGCCATCCCGTCGACGATCGGTGAAGTCTGTCTTTCCCTGGCGTAGGTCTCGGCCCGGGAGAACAGCGGATGAACGTCGAACACTTTGACGCGTAGTTTCTCCTCGGGGAGCCTGCCGAGCTCGCGACCCGATTCCGGATCAGTGATGCACCTGCTGGCCTCGGCGAGCACGACGAAGGTCATTCCGGGAGCCACACCGGCCTCAGCACCCCGGTTGATGACGAGCGTGTACTCATCCTCGACGAGCGCTACCCGTCCGTTGATCTTCGGACCGTTCACGAATGCTCCTCGTGACTCGATGTCTTCGGCGCGCCCCCGTCGCTGATCCGAGGTCGGGGTCCATGCCCGACCGGCTCCGGGCGGGCGGTGCCGCAGGAGAGTTCAGTCACGGCCTTCGCTTGGATCAAGGCAACTACCGCCTGCTGGTGCCGCTCCGTTCCGAACGCGGCGAGGGCAAATGCCAACTTCGCGTCCACATATTCAACGGAGCGCTCGACGTCCGATCCCGCCCGGCCGGCGTTCTCAACCCCGCTGGGACACCCGCGGCCGTCGTCGCCGCCGAGACCGCGGTACCAGCGGTTCGCCACAACTCCGAACGCCAGCGCGAAGCCTGGAACGAACACCGCGGCGCAGGATTTCCCGAGGGCGTTGTCCAGAGCCACGGATCCGGCGATGCTCAGGACCAAACACAAGCCCAGGGCACCCAGGAGTCGCAACGCAGGCGGCACCACGTTGACCACCTGCCTCACGAAGTCGGCGATGCCGGCGCAGACCCCGGCCACGCCGCAGGCGAACTTCACGAACAGTGCGCCCAACCTGAGCGCGATCCGTCCTAGCTCGTCAGTGTGCTGGCGGGCCTGCTCTGCCGTGGGCAGCGACCACTTTGGTCGGCGAGCTGGTGGCTGTGGCGGTGGTGAGTCACCCGGGGCTGTCGGGTTCTCGGCTGGTGGGTCCTCGAGCAGCTTGGCAATCGACATCGGACTGTCGTCAATCACGGCGGTGTTAACCACTCCTGCATCATCCAGCACCATCCGTCACAGCTGGCGCTGGCGCGCCGGACCGACCCGCGATGATCCAATGCTCTGCGCTTCCGCGTACCTGTACCTGCCGGGATGGGATCGCGTGATGTCGGGCAGTCTGGTCCACGATGTCCTCCCACCACACGCTGGCTTCCCTGCTCGACGATCCGGACGACCTGTCGGCGCTACACGCCAGCGCCGACGACCCAGACGCACTGTTCACCTCCTTCGCCGCATGGGCCGAGGCGATCGGCACCACCCTCTACCCGGCGCAGGAGGAGGCTTTGATCGAACTGGTCAGCGGTGCCAACGTCGTGCTGGCGACACCTACCGGCTCGGGTAAGTCTCTGGTGGCCACGGGTGCGCTGTACGCGGCCCTGGCGGCGACCCGTCGCAGCTACTACACCGCGCCGATCAAGGCCTTGGTCAGCGAGAAGTTCTTTGCGCTCTGCGAAATTTTCGGGGCGGCCAACGTCGGCATGCTGACCGGCGATGCATCGGTCAATGCCGGTGCGCCCATTCTCACCTGCACCGCCGAAGTGCTGGCCAACATAGCGCTGCGCGAGGGTGCTCAGGCCAATGTGGGCATGGTGGTGATGGACGAGTTCCATTTCTACGGCGACCCGGACCGCGGCTGGGCCTGGCAGGTGCCGCTACTCGAGCTGCCGCACGCCCAATTCCTGCTCATGTCAGCCACCCTCGGCGACGTCACGTTCCTGCGTGAGGACCTCACCCGCCGAACCGGTCGGCCAACCGCGCTGGTCGCAAACGCCGAGCGCCCGGTTCCCCTGTTCTACAGCTATGCGACGACACCAATGCACGAGACGATCGGCGATCTCCTCGACACCCGCCAGGCGCCGATCTACGTCGTGCACGTCACTCAGGCCTCAGCCCTGGAACGCGCGCAGGCGCTGATGAGCATCAACGTGTGCACCAAGGAGGAGAAGGCCGCGATCGCCGATCACATCGGCGCATTCCGCTTCTCCACCGCGTTTGGCTCGACGCTGTCGCGGCTGGTTCGGCACGGGATCGGCGTGCACCACGCCGGGATGCTGCCCAAGTACCGGCGGCTGGTGGAACAGCTGGCACAGGCCGGGCTGCTCAAGGTGATCTGCGGTACCGACACCCTGGGAGTCGGCATCAACGTTCCCATCAGGACAGTTGTCTTCGCGGCGCTATCAAAGTACGACGGCATACGCACCCGCCTTCTCAACGCCCGCGAGTTCCACCAGATCGCAGGGCGAGCGGGGCGCGCAGGATACGACTCCGCCGGCACCGTCGTCGTCCAAGCCCCCGAGCATGAGGTGGAGAACCTCAAGCAGTTCGCCAAGGTGGCCAATGATCCGAAGAAGCGTCGAAAACTGGTGCGCCGCAAAGCACCCGAGGGGATGGTGCCGTGGAGCGAGTCGACGATGACCCGGTTGATCGACGCTGCACCGGCGCCGTTGACCAGCAACATGCGGGTATCGACGGCGATGATTCTCGACGTCGTCGGCCGCCCCGGTGACCCGTTCGCAGCGATGCGCCGGCTTCTCACCGAGAATCATGAGCCGCGTAAGCGACAGCTTCAGCATGTCCGTGAGGCAGTCGGCATCGCGCGCTCGCTGCTGCAAGCCGGTGTCATCGAGCGGGTGGGTACAAGCGGTGATATGTCAGGCGCAGGCCGCTACCGGCTAACCGTCGACCTGCCGGATGACTTCGCGCTCAATCAGCCGCTGTCCACTTTTGCCCTAGCCGCCGTCGACGTTCTCGATCCGGTCTCTGCAGACCCGACAGCCTTTGCTCTTGACGTTGTCTCCGTCATCGAGGCCACCCTCGAGGATCCCCCCAGATTCTCGCGGCGCAGCTGAAGAAAGCCAGGGGTGAGGCTGTCGCGGCAATGAAGGCCGAAGGCATCGAATACGACCAACGCATGGAGCTCCTGGACGAGGTGAGCTACCCCAAGCCGCTCGAAGAGCTGCTGGGGCACGCCTATGAGGTGTATCTGCAGAGCAACCCCTGGGCTGCTGATGCACACCTGTCGCCGAAATCCATCGTCCGCGAGATGTGGGAGCGGGCTTTCACCTTCCGGGAGTTCGTCAGCGTGTACGGGCTGACCCGCTCCGAGGGCGCGGTGCTGCGTTACCTCTCCGACGCTTTCAAGGCGCTGCGGTCGTCGGTGCCCGCCACCGCCCGAACTGAGGAGCTCACCGACATCACCGAGTGGCTTGGCGAGCTTGTGCGCCAAGTAGATTCGAGCCTACTCGACGAGTGGGAGCAGCTCACGAGTCCGGAAGCAGACCCGCCCGGCCAAGAAATCCGGGCGGTTCCGGTCCGCCCACGCCCGTTGACGGGGAACGAGCGGGCATTTACCGCGATGGTGCGCAATTCCTTGTTCCGCAGGGTGGAATTGTTCGCCGGCCGCCGCTGGTACGACCTCGGCCAGTTGGATTCCGACGCGGGGTGGACCGCCGAACGCTGGGAGGAAGTCGTACGCGCGTACTTCGACGAACACGACGATGTAGGTTTGGCCGCCGACGCCCGCGGTCCGGCGTTGCTGATGATCGACCGGCAACGGGACGTCTGGCGGGTGCGGCAGATCCTGGACGACCCTGCGGGAAATCATGATTGGGGATTCGACGTCGAGGTGGACCTGGAGGCCTCCGACGAGCAGGGCACGGCGGTGATTCGACTGATCGACGCCGGACGAATGGATTGAGTCGCGAGAAACGCAGCTTTCGCGATGTCTGTGTGGCCGGAGCCGTCGCCCAGAGTTCCGTGGACCCTGATTGCGTCAAAATTCTTGTGCCACTGCGGTTTCTTTGGCCACGCAGACCACATTTCGGGGCTTCTTGTCGGTGGCTCGCACTAGTGTTCGATGTGTGGGTGAGGTGTCTAACGCAGTGGAGGCGATCCGGTCTGAACTCGAGGTCCTCCGCGGCGCGTGTGACGTGTTGTCCCATGGCGAGTTGATCGAGCTATTAGGCGAGTTGACGTCGGTGATGTGGTCGGTTCCAGCGATCGAGCATCGGGCGCTGAATCGGCTCGCCGACGAGACCGAGCCTGCCCGGTTGGGCGAGACATCGTGGCCCAAAGTGTTAGCCACCGCGTTGCGGGTCTCGTCGAAAGAGGCAAAGCGTCGGCTCAACGAGGCCAGGAGTTTGGGGCCGCGTCGGGCGATGACCGGCGAGCCACTAGCGCCGCTGTGGGAGGCCACCGCTACCGCCCAGGCCAAGGGCCTGTTGGGGCCCGAGCATGTAGAGGTGATCAGGAAGTTCCACAGGGATCTGCCTTCCTGGGTCGATGTCGGTACCCGCGAATGCGCCGACGCCCAACTCTCCGCCCTCGGCGCCGGGCTGGGCCCTGAGGCGTTGGGCAAAGTCGCGCACCGGTTGGCCGCGATGATCGACCAGGACGGCCCCGAACCCTGCGAGAAGGAGCGTGCCCGCAAACGCGGAATCTGCCTTGGGCCCCAGCAGGCCGATGGGTCCAGATCCATCCGGGGCCGCCTCGACGCCGAGGCCAGCGCCTACTGGGAGGCGATCTTTGCCAAAGAAGCCGCTCCGGGAGCCAACATCCCGCAGGCGCCGAGTACAGGCGAGCAGCCCCCCGAGAATCCCGGGGAACCCACTGCTGAGCAGGCCCGATCCGATCACCGCACCCAAGCCCAACGCAACCACGACGCGTTCAAGGCTGTCGGCCGCTCCGCGTTGGCGTCGGGGGCACTGGGGAACCACAACGGCTTGCCGGTGACGGTGATCGTGTCGACCACGCTGCAGGATCTGCACAAGGCTGCGGGCCTGGCGGTCACCGGCGGGGGCAGCGTGCTACCCATCCGGGATCTGATCCGGATGGCGGCCCCGGCCCACCACTACCTCTACATCTATGACAAGCACTCCGGAGCAAGTCTGTACCTGGGCCGCAGCAAGCGGCTCGCAACCGCAGCGCAGCGCATTGTGCTGCATGCCCGCGATCGCGGCTGCACCAGGCCCGGCTGCAGCGCACCGGGCTATTGGTGCCAAGCGCACCACGCAGTCGCCGATTGGAAAGACGGCGGGTTAACCAACATCGACGATCTCACCCTGGCCTGCGGACCCGACAACCGCCTCATCAATAACACCGGCTGGACCACCAGAAAGGACAACAGAAACCACACTGAATGGCTGCCGCCACCGGGCCTCGATACCGGCCAACGGCGCATCAACGACTACCACCACCCTGATCGCTATCTCCTTGCCGACAACGACGAGGATCCTTGATCAGCTCTTAGGACCTCATCCCGCTACGACCGGGACCGTCCCGAGTAGCGTTGGCCTGAAAGGATTTTCGACAGCACGCTAATCCCCCGCTGCGACCAGGGAACGCAAGTGCACGTCCGGATTGTCCCGCTG
>CAZCHU010000034.1:25610-27314 GCA_964498215.1 uncultured Mycobacterium sp.
GCTAATCCCCCGCTGCGACCAGGGAACGCAAGTGCACGTCCGGATTGTCCCGCTGGACGTTCTCCAGGCGCCACTTGGTGGAGAACACCGCAAGGATGACCCCGTCGGTGCGCGTGAACACCTCGACCGATACTTGCTTCTGCAGGAACTCGGCATCGGCCGGGTCGGCGGCACGAGCCACCGTGTAGGGCAGCGGCTCGAGCTGAATCGGAGCGGTGAATTCGGTAGCCATCCGATGGCTGGCCACCTCGAACTGCATCGGCCCGACAGCAGCGAAGACCGGCGCCTGGTCCCCTCGGCGGTCCGAACGCAGAACCTGAATGACGCCCTCCTGCTCGAGTTGCTCGATGCCGCGCCGGAACTGCTTGTGCTTACTCGGATCGGTACCCCGCGCGACGGCAAAATGTTCAGGAGAGAAGCTGGGTATCGGTGGATACACCACAGCCGTATCCCGGTAGAGGGTGTCCCCCGGCCGCAGTGCAGCAGCGTTGGCGAGCCCGATCACGTCGCCGGGCCAAGCGGTATCCAGGGTGGAACGTCGCTGTCCGAAAACTGACTGCGCGTACTTGGTCACGAACGGTTTACCCGTCGCCGCATGGGTCAGTACTTCACCGCGCTCGAACGTGCCCGAGCACACCCGGGCGAAAGCTATTCGGTCGCGATGGGCGGTGTCCATCCCCGCCTGCACCTTGAAAACGAACGCGCTGAAGGGCGCGGATACCTCTCGTATTTCTCCGTCGACGTCGCGTTGCCCGTTCGGCGGTGGCGCGAGCCGAGCCAGCACGTCCAGGAGTTGGTTGACGCCGAAATTGAGGGCCGCCGAGGTGAAGAGAACCGGGGTCGACGTGCAGTCGAGGAACGTGTCCGGGTCGAAGTCGGCCCCGTCCGCGGTCAACAGTTCCGACTCCTCCGTCGCGGTGTCCCAGTCGATACCCGCAACGTCGCGGGCCCGCGCCGGGTCGATGTGTTCCTCGGGGGCGGCCGTGGCACCCCCTGCCGTACGGGTGAAGCGAATGAAGTTGCCGCTGCGGCGGTCCAGGACGCCCTTGAAGTCGCCCGCAACGCCGACCGGCCAGGTCAACGGCGTGGGCCTCAGTCCGATGCGCGACTGGATCTCATCCATGAGTTCCAGCGCGTCGCGGCCCGGCCGGTCCCATTTGTTGATCACCGTGATGATCGGGATTCGACGGTGCCGACAGACGTGAAAAAGCTTGAGCGTCTGCGGTTCCAGTCCCTTGGCCGCGTCGATGAGCATCACTGCCGAATCGACCGCGGTCAGCACCCGGTAAGTGTCCTCGGAGAAGTCAGCGTGGCCTGGGGTGTCGAGCAGGTTGATGATGCACGTATCACCGCCCTGGGACTGGTAGGGGAATTGCAGAGCCGTCGAGGTGATGGAGATCCCCCGCGCCTTTTCCATCTCCATCCAGTCCGACACGGTCGCGCGGCGACCGGATTTTCCGTGGATCGCGCCAGCCTCGGTGATGGCGTTGGCATGCAGGACCAGCGCCTCGGTCAATGTGGACTTCCCGGCATCGGGATGACTGATCACCGCGAACGTTCTGCGACGTCGCGCTTCAGCGGAGATTCGGTCTGCCTGAGGCCCGGTGCCGGCCGTCGACACACCTGAGACGGTATCGGTCATTTCACGCTCGACCTTATTGGCCACGGCGCCGAAACGACAATCGCGGCCGTTCACGTGGCGGC
>CAZCHU010000035.1:0-25222 GCA_964498215.1 uncultured Mycobacterium sp.
AGGCCGCGGGTGTCACCGTCACCGGATATGAAGCCCAAATACACCACGAGTAGCGACAACACGCTGCCGAAATACCCCAGCGCGAGGCCGAATCCAGATATTCGCCCAGAGTTCAGCGGGGTGGATAACTGCCGCAGCATCGCGTTGTACGGGACGGTGGCCAACTCGCTGCAGGCGGCCGTACACGCCAGCAAAACCAGTCCCGGCCACATGTACCGGTGGTCGTCGCGGATCAGACTCATCGACGCCGTCAGCAGTACCACCAGGCCTGTCAAAACGGCCAGAACCCGCCGCCGCCGTGCTGGCGCCTCGACCCAGATCCCGGTCACTGGCGCCATCAACGCAACGACCAGCCCGGCCAGCGCGAGCGCACGACCCAGCCAGCTGGCCGGACTGGTGTCGCCGGGTAGGTCGTCGCCGACGGAGTTGGTGAGGTACACCGAGAACACGAACGTCACGACAATCGCGTTGATCGCCGTCGCGCCGAAGTCCCATAGTGCCCATGCGAAAACCCGTGATGGGGTCGCGGCGACCACCGATGTCTCGACCGGAGGGCGCGATTCGCTCATGGTCGCCCACGATATAGTCCCGCCCATGCCAGTTCCCGCTCCCTGCACAGATGGCCGGGCTGTCGTCACCGGCGCGTCGCAAAATATCGGCGCCGCGCTGGCCGTCGAGCTCGCTGCCCGCGGCCACAACTTGATCATCACGGCTCGACGCGAAGATGTGCTGACCGAGCTCGCCGACCGCCTGCGCGAGCGCTACGGGGTAACCGTAGAGGTGCGCGCGGTCGACCTGGCAGACGCCGAGGCACGCGCTGGATTGTGCGACGAGTTGGCCACCCGCAACATCTCGATCCTGTGCGCGAACGCGGGAACTGCGACGTTCGGCGCGGTCGCCTCGCTCGATCCGGCCGAGGAACGCAAGCAGGTACAGCTCAACGTGCTCGGCGTTCACGACCTCGTGCTCGCGGTGCTGCCCGGCATGGTGGCACGGGGCGCCGGCGGCATTCTGATCTCCGGATCAGCCGCGGGAAACTCACCGATTCCGAACAACGCGACCTATGCGGCGACGAAGGCGTTTGTCAACACCTTCAGCGAATCTCTGAGGGGCGAGCTGAAGGCCGCCGGTGTGCACGTCACCGTGTTAGCGCCGGGACCGGTGCGCACCGAGCTACCCGACCCCGACGAGCAGTCACTGGTTGAGCGACTGATACCGGACTTCCTGTGGATCTCCACCGAATACACCGCGAAGGTGTCGCTGGACGGGCTGGAACGCAACAAGATGCGCGTGGTCCCCGGTGTTACGTCCAAGGCGATGTCAGCGGCCAGCGGATACGCGCCCCGCTCGATCGTCGCGCCCATCGTCGGCGCGGTCTACAAGAAGCTGGGCGGCTAGCGTCTCCCCGCCGGGCAGCCCAATACGAGTTGCCTGGAATTGCCGCCATCGGCCCCGCACGGCGACAATGGTACCATAAATGGTACTACTGAGAGGGTGTGGCGATGGCGATCACCGCGAGTGAAGCGCGCAAGAATCTGTTCCCCCTGATCCAACAGGTCAACGACGATCGCGCCCCCGTCGAGATCACCTCGAAGAACGGCCGAGCAGTCCTCATCTCTGCCGATGAATGGGAAGCCTGGCAGGAAACTGCCTATCTGTTCCGGTCGCCGGCCAACGCCCGCAGACTCTTGGAGGCTGCCGCAGCGCTGGATTCGGGCCGTGGTATCCGCCATGACCCCGACGACGGCGAATGAACATCGTCTTTTCTCCGCAAGCCTGGCAGGACTACCAGCACTGGCAGACCGCCGATCGCACAATCCTCAAGCGAATCAATCGACTCATCACCGAAACCCGCCGCTCCCCCTATGACGGTATCGGCAAGCCTGAGCCACTGAAATACGGCCTCGCCGGGGCGTGGTCTCGCCGAATCACCGATGAGCACCGACTCGTCTACCGTGTCGCGGGCGACATATTAGAGATACTCCAGGCTCGCTACCACTACTGACAGAGAGCGCCAAGCGGCACCGGTCAGCAATCCGCGGTAGGAGGGCACGGACAGCGTCCGGACTCCATGGGCATAGTGTTGAACCCTGTGCGAGACGAACTGGTGTGGATCGACTGCGAAATGACCGGCTTGGACCTCCAGTCCGACCGACTCATCGAGATCGCGGTGCTGGTGACCGACTCCGAGCTCAATATCCTCGGCGATGGCCTCGATGTGGTCATCCATGCCGGTGAGGATGCGCTGACGTCGATGGTCGATGTGGTGGCACAGATGCATGCGAAATCGGGCCTCGTCGAAGAGGTGCGCGCGTCGACAATCGACGTAGCCACCGCGGAGTCGATGGTGCTGGACTACGTCCGTACGCACATCCCCC
Organism: uncultured Mycobacterium sp.; assembly: GCA_964498215.1. GTDB lineage: Bacteria > Actinomycetota > Actinomycetes > Mycobacteriales > Mycobacteriaceae > Mycobacterium. The sequence goes on from CAZCHU010000035.1 coordinate 2,379, forward strand.
AGGCCAAAACCGCCCCGCTGGCCGGTAATTCCATCGCAACGGATCGCGGTTTTATCGCCAGGGACATGCCCAAACTCGACGACTATCTGCATTACCGGATGATCGACGTCAGCTCGATCAAGGAGCTGTGCCGCCGGTGGTACCCGCGAATCTACTTCGGTCAACCCGCGAAAGGCCTCGCACATCGCGCCTTGGCTGACATCCACGAGTCCATCCGAGAATTGCGCTACTACCGCCAGACAGCCTTCGTGGCGCCGCCCGGCCCGTCAACCAGCGACATCGCGTCGATCGCCAGCGAAATCGGGGCTCCGGTCGACGGCGACGTGCCGAACAATTCGGCTCCCGAGGGTTCCAGCGGCTAGTATCGACGACGCCGCTCAGGCGGCAATGGTGGCTGTAGTTCAGTTGGTAGAGCACCAGGTTGTGATCCTGGATGTCGCGGGTTCGAGCCCCGTCAGCCACCCCGAAGCCGAGAACGCCGCCTACTTGAGTAGGCGGCGTTCTCTGGTAACTGGCCGGGGTCAGATGTTGGCGTTGCCGGCCTTCCACTGCTCCCACGGGATGTTCCAGTCACCCAAGCCGTCCACGCCGGGCAGCGTCGACCCGACCGTGTTGACGATTTCGACGACGTCACCCCGCTTGGAATTGTTGTAGAACCACTGGGCATTGCTGGTGCTGACGTTAATGCAGCCGTGGCTCACATTGCTGTACCCCTGGCTGCCCACCGACCAGGGCGCGCCGTGCACGTAGATGCCGCTGTAGGAAATCTGGGTGGCCCAGTCGACCTCAGTGCGGTACCCGTCAGGCGAGTTGACAGGTACGCCATAAGTCGACGAATCCATCACCATATGGGAGCGACGGTCACCCACGATGTAGGTGCCGTTGTTAGTCGGGGTGCTGTTTTTACCCATCGACACCGGCATGCTCTTGATGACCTCGCCGTTGCGGCGCACTGTCAGGGTCTTGGTGTTGTCATCGACGGTGCTGATGACTGCATCGCCGATGGTGAAGCGCGTGGAGACGTTGTCCTGGCCGAAGAGACCGTCTCCAAGATCCACGCCGTACGCGTTCACCTCGACTTCTACCGCGGTGCCCGGCTTCCAGTATTCGGCAGGGCGCCAACGAACTTCGCGATTACTCAGCCAGTAGAAAGCACCGTCGACCGGTGGGGTGGTCTTGACCGTGATGGCGCGCTCCGCGGCGACCCGGTTCGGAATGTTCTCGTCGAAACGAATGGCGACCGGTTGTCCTACGCCGACCACCTCGCCTTCGGTGGGCGACACGTAGGGCATGGTGAGGTTCTCAGGCGAGTGCGTCTCAAACGTCATCTGCCGACTGGTAGCGCCACCGAGGCCGAGCGACTGCGCGGTCAGCGTATAGCGCTTGTTGTAGCCAAGCGGCTCCGCGGTCTCCCAGGTCAGCCCGTCCTTGGACAGTTGGCCGGCCACGGTCTTGCCTTGTTCGTTGACCATCGTGACCGCACCCAGGACACCCAGTTCGGCGCTGACGGTGACAGGCGACTCGACACTGACACCCACCGCGCCGTCCTCAACCGAGGATGTGAGCTTGGGCACAAGCAGATCCCCGAACGGGGTGCCCTTGTCGGTGATCACCTGGGGCTGAGCCTGTTCGGAGTTCCCGCCGCAGGCCGACAGCGCCAGTGCGATCGCGGGCACCAGCGCACCGGCCACCAGCCAGGCACGCCGCCGTCGCCCCCGGCTCACCGTGTTGACCTGCAACATATTTCCGCCCCACCTCACTTACCGGACTGTTCGAGCCACAACTCGTTGGCGCACAGTCTACGGCCAAAAATTCCGAAGTGCCGCGACAGCGTCGTCGTAGCGCACCGCACCGCAGGTAGTGATTTCTCACCGCGCCGACGGGCCTGTTATCCTCTCACACGCGCGCCGTTAGCTCAGTTGGTAGAGCAGCTGACTCTTAATCAGCGGGTCCGGGGTTCGAAACCCTGACGGCGCACCACCCGAAGAGCCCGAGGCCCAATGACCCGCCTACTCCTCGCCGTCGCAGCGGCGGCAGCAGCTATCGCGGTCGGCCGTCGAGATCGGCTTCGCCGCCAAACGGACCGTAGATCCGTGATGGACACTTTCACGTTGAATCCTCGGAACCTGTCGCCCGACCGCGACGATAGCGCCAGCAACAGTTGATGTCGCACCCTCGTCGGTAACTGTCGTCTCGGGCATCGATCGCACACCGTCCGGGGGTAGGACCCGATTCGGCCGAAAAATCCGGCCCCGTATCGAGAGCCTGACGGCGCTCGACACGGGGCCGGATAGTGGTCGCAATTCACACAGCGACGCCGTGGCTTACGCCACGGTGGGCAGCTCAATCACGGCGTCCGTGACATTGAGGAAGCCCCACTGGGTGGCGTCGGCATATACCGAAGTCGCTCCAACAATCTGCAGAGTGAAGCTGTCACCGGGCTCCATGGTGTAAGCGATCGATTCCAAATCGAATTCCTGCGTGTGCGTTTGGCCATCGAGCGTCACCTCCAACGGAGTGATGATGTTTCCGAGAACCAGTGTGGGATCGTCGGTTTGATTGTCGAGCAGCTGCGCGTAGACGTGCTTGCTGGTGCCGAAACCGGAGTAGGTCAAGGTCAACTTGGGAGAGCCGACGACCTGCTTGGTAACAAGGGCTGGCCCACTAATTTCGATATTGATCGCGTCCCTGGCCTCGGAGGCCAGCGCCGGCGACACCAGCAATCCGTCCGGCCCCACCACATTGACGGCGTCGAGCTGCGGACCGGACCCGCCGCAGCAGAGCGGCTGCAGGATCAGGGACCCGCCGCCGCCGCCGCGCACCAGCGGATCGCCGTAGAACGCTGGATCCGACGGGAGCAGGTCCGAGGTTTGAAGGTCATTGTTCTGGTCGTACCACTGGAAGACCGGCACGCCGGTAGGACCGCTGGTCCCCGGTGTCTGCCCGAGGAAGAGCACGTTGATCAGCCAGGACATCGTCGCCGTAGCGATATTCGTGAACTGCTCCGTGGCTTGATCCCCTTCTTGGGTCAGGCACACCCCGTGCCCGCCGCAGGCCCAGATCAGTCTCGTGGAATCGGGGAACGACATCGTGTCCGGGTCGCCGGGCAGCCTCTCCGCGTTGATGATGGACTGATTCAAGGGGAACAGCCCGTCGACGGTGCCCTGGACCATCAGCGTGGGTATGTCGATCGAATCCACCAGCACGGTGGGACCGCTGCTGGACAGGATGGCCTGATCGCTTTCGCCGATGAAGCCCAAGAGGGAGCCTTGGATGATGGCCGGATAGATCTGCGAGTTGATCCGCGCTCCGGCCTCGAGCAGATCCAGCCCGAGCAGAATTGCCCACGACGTCTTGAAATCGTTACTGGGGTACAGCGACTCGTTCAGTGAGTTCCACGAGGCGGCCGGGACTATGGTGTCGACTCTCTCGTCTATTCCCGCCGTCACCCACTGGATACCGCCGCCGTAGGATCCACCGACCATGCCCATTTCGATGTCACCGTCTTCACTCCGTGTCCAGGGCAGAGTGGTGACATAGTCCATGATGTGCTGGACGTCGCGGCCCTCAAAGAACGGGTTGTCCAGCTGCAGGAAGCCGCCGGATTCGCCTTCGCCACGGGGGTCCCAGCTCACGTAGTTGAAGTTCAGTGAAAGCGACGGGTCAAACGGATTCTCGATGCCGGTACGGATCTCGCTTATGCCCGGGACGAAGCCCAAGGTGCCTATGACTGACGTCGGGTTGATGCTGCCGTTGGATCCCAGACCCGGCCCCTCGAATACGGTCGGGGCATCCTCCATTCCGGGGGTGACGCCGACCCCAATCCCCGGGAACCAGTTGGTACTGATTTGCACCCCATCGAATGAGGTTACTTTCGTGGTGTATGCGACTGGATCGTCGTCAGGTACCAACTCCCCGATGTTGGCGTCGAAGACCGCGAATGTCCGGTATCCGATGATCGGCTGCAGCAGACCGCCAAGGAAGTGCGTCTCCTGCAAGGCCAACACGGTCGGTTCTACGAAGTCACCGAGCACTGGAATGTACTGCAGCAGCTTCATCAGGTCGCTCAGCTCACTGACCATCACGGTGAATTGCTCGTCGGCGAAATCACCCCACGCCGCGTTTTCGTCGAGGAAGGGCAGGTAGTTGAGGGAGCCGTCCTGGATCGTCTTCGTAGGATCGGTGGGATCCGTGCGCCCGAGGAATACCTTCCCGCCCCCGGTCGGACCTTCGGTGAGGGTGTACGTGTAGGAGGTTGGATCCCCTTCAGCATTGACGTTGCCGAAGATCACACCGTCGGTGTACGTCAGCGTCGGGTCGACGACGATGGGATCACCGAAAGCACCGAGCTCGCGACGGGCGACCGCAGCCGCGGCCCAATCCATGGGCGAACCCGCCGGCGGCGTCGGCGCGTCACCGGAATCGGGCACATCGTCAACGACGTCGAGGACCGGAGTCGAGAGTGCGGCGGTCTCTACAACTGCGGCACCCCCGGATGCGCTGCCGTCGGCTTCATCCACCGCATCCTCGTCGGAAAGATCAGCCTCTTCTTCCGCGGCCTCTGCAGCTGCATCTTCTACGGCCTCTTCGGCAGCCTCTTCGGCGGCCTCTTCGGCGGCCTCTTCTGCTGCCTCCGCGGCAGCCGCTTCGGCAGCCTCTTCGGCAGCGGTGTCGTCTGCATCTGCGTCACCTGCGTCTGGGGCAGCGTCATCTGTGGCTGACTCCGCTGCCGAGGATCCCGAATCGGTCGAGTCCTGGGCGCTCGATCCCGAGGAATCCGACGAGCCAGTTCCATCGGAAGATCCCTGCGAGGACGAACTCGCCTCGCCCCCAGACGATGTCGAATCGGCCGAGGCGACGCCATAACCGGTGAGGACGGCAGTACCGATCCCGAATGCCACAGCGAGTCCACCGACCCGGCCGATATAGCTAGACGCACTCATGATTTCCCCCGACGCAGACAATATTGACGCGGTGAATATATCCCCGCACGCATGCCATTCATCGGTAAATCGCAGGAAAAGTTTCGACGGGGTTACTTTTGGGCAACAGGTCCGGTGTCACTCGTCCGCACAGCTGAAATTAGTTCGGCCTAGGCCGCCACGATGGTCCCGGCCTCCGCGGCCTTCGCCGCCCCCACAGCCTCCGCGGCGGCGACGGTCGGCAGTGCGATCCTGACGTCGGAGACATCGACGAAGCCCCACTGGGTGGCATCGGCATACACCGAGGTCGCTCCCACGATTTGTAGAGTCAGGCTGTCACCCGGCTCCATCGTGTAGGCGATCTGCTCCAGGTCGATCGTGACCTCGCGGGTACGGCCGTCGAGATTTACCGGCACCGGCGTGATGATGTTGCCGAGAACAAGGTTGGTTTGATTGTCGACCAACTGGGCATAGATGTGGCGGTTAGTTCCCAGCCCGGAGTAGGTGAAGGTCAACTCAGGAGCGCCGACGACCTCGATGGTGTCCAGCACGGGTCCCGGAATTTCAATATTGATCGCTGTCTTGGCCGGGGCCGCCAAACCCGGCGCCACGAGCAGTGGGGTCGGCGACTGGGTTTGCGGCCCGGACCCACCACAGCAGAGCGGCTGCGCCAGCAGGAAACCTCCATCAGCGTTGGTCGTCACGAACGGATCGCCGTAGAACGCCGGATCCGACGGCAGCAACTCCGAGTCATGGAGGTCGCCGTTCTGGTCCCACCACTGGAACCGCGGGCCAGTCGGAACCAACTCGTTGCCGTTGACGTACTTGTCCAGCCAGTTCAGCGTGGACTCCATATTGAGTTCGCTCTGGAGGGTGTAGATGCCGGGTTGACCACCCACCGCCGGCTTCTGCGGGTCCAGGCACACGCCGTGCCCGCCGCAGAACCAGATCACGTCCACCGGAACGTCGTTCGGATTGGCGGCCAGCATTCCTGCGTTGATCGTTGACTGCTCTAGCGGGAACAAATCATCGGCAGTCCCCTGGATGAGCAGTGTCGGTGCCGTGATGCTTTCGACCAGGACGGTGGGCCCGCTGCTGGTCAAGATGGCCTGCTGGCTCTCGTTGAGGAAACCGAGCAGGGAGCCCTGAATGAGAGCCGGATAAATTCGCGAATTGATCTGCGCATCAATACTGAACAGAGCCAGGCCGAGAATAGCGCCCCAGGAGGTTTTGAAATCCCCTGTCGGATACAGGGACTCGTTAAGCGAGTTCCAGGCGATAGTCGGGACGATCGCGTCGACGCGGTCATCGATGCCAGCTACCACCAGCTGAATACCGCCGCCGTAGGAACCCCCGACCATGCCCATCGTCGGATCCCCCACGCCGTCGAGCTCAGTCTGCGACAAGGTGGCCGCGTAGTCGATGATGTGTTGGACGTCGCGACCCTCGAAGAACGGATTGTCCAACTGCAGGTAGCCCCCGGACGCATGCTCACCACGGGGGTCCCAGCTCACGTAGTTGTACCCGGCGTCGCGCAGCGAGGCGACGCCGGGAACCATCCCCTGGATCGTCCATACGGAGTTCGCGTCGATGTTGCCCAGGGCGCTCAGACCGGGCCCGTTCAGCACCGTCGGTGCCGACTCACCCTCCATAAGCCCGGCCGCCGGGAAGAAGTTGGTACTGATCTGCACGCCGTCGAAGGAGGTCACCATCGTCGTGAATGCGGCCGGGGCGCCCACCGGCACCAGCTCGTCGACGTCGACGTCGATCGTCGCGAACGTCCGGTATCCGATGAGGGGCTGCAGAATATCCCCGAGGAGCGGCGTCTTCTGCAAGTCCAGCACGATCGGCTTCACGAACGTGCCGAGCACCGGAATGTTGGTGAGCAGAGTCATCAGATCGCTCAACTCGCTGACCATGACCGTGAACTGGTCCGTCCCGCGGGACGCCAGCAGCGACGAATCCGGCAGATACGTGAACCGGCCCGCAACCTCGGCCGCGTACGGGTCCGCGAGCGCGTCGGCGGGCGTCGGGTTGACGAACGCCTTCCCGTTGTCCGGTCCGCTGGTGACGGTGTAAATCAGCGAGTTGAAGTTTGAGTTCCTGGCATGCAGGTCGCCCACAATCACGCCATCGGGAAACCCGATCGTCGGGTCGACGGTGATCGGATTGTCGAAAACGCCGAGTTCGCGCCGCGCGACCGCCGCCGCCGCGGCCTCCATCGGCGAACCCGCCGGGGGGATCCCGTCACTGTCGGCGAACGGGTCGAGCACATCATCGACGGAGTCGGCAATCGGACTCGCGACTGTGGCGGAATCGACGACTGCCGAGGCAGCCACCGCCGTCGCGGCAATCGGTGCCGCATCCGCATCGTCCTCGGATGTGTCACCGAACTCTGATTCCAAGGCCCCGGCATCGTCCGTGTCGGCCTCATCCGAGGCGTCGAACGAAGATCCGCCTGAACCCGATGACCACGCTGAGTCTTCCTCGGCCTCCGCCTCGTCCGCGAAATCGGCGGCGGCTTCCTCGGCGGCGGCTTCCTCGGCGGCGGCCGCGTCGGCAGCGGAATCGTCTGCGGCGGCGTCGTCCCCGGCTGCGTCCGACGTCGATTGCGATGAGTCCGATCCGGCCGAATCCTGCGTACTCGTGGTCGACCCCGATGAGTCCGACGAGCTGCCTGCACTGGATGAGCCCTGCGACGAGGAACTGGACTCGCCCCCGGACGCTGTCGAATCGGCCGACGCGACGCCATAGCCGGTGAGGACGGCAGTGCCGACCCCGAACGCTACCGCGAGTCCGCCGACACGACCTATATACCTAGCAGTATTCACAGCTTCCCCCGGCCCCAGATGATTGACGCAGCAGACTATAGCGCCGGACGCCTGACATAAATCGGAAAATGCCGGGATGCGTGTCCGTGAGAAAACGCTGCAGGGGCGGATCGCCCTGTGGCTTGAGAAACCGTCGACTGAGGGACGTCGTCAGCGAATGCCGGGGTCGCTCGGTCCCCGCATCGGGTTCGCCATCGCGGCACCCCCTTGAGCGGCCTGCTGCCGTTGACGCTGCTGGATCGCATTGACCAGCGGGTTTTCTTTCATGAGCTGGCGACGGTCCTCTTCCGAAAGCTCGTAGAAAGTCCACATTCCCCAGGCTGCGGGCCGGAGGTAAAGGGTGACCTTCTGCCGCTTGCGCGTGTTCTGCGGCAGCATCGCAGGGATGCGCACTACTTGGTCGACCGAGACCGCGCTGAGGAGTTCCTGGGCCAGCTGGTCGACATCGGTCCCATCCTGAAGCTCGTAGACCGATGACTGATGGCTCGTTTGGGTCGGGCCTTGCACGGCTAGAAACCACGCCATGACACGTCTCCTCTGGTCGTCGGGACAGCGCCAGCGTAGAGGACGCGCAAGCAATGGCCGCCCCCGGCATCCTCGTCAGCTTGGGAAGCGACGCGTGATGGCTAACCCATGATCTTCGCCCGTAGACGGTTCCGGAGACCTGTGCGCCTTCGCGCTCCAACCAGCCGAAGCTGTGCTAAAAGTGACTCACCGCGTTCGTCACGGCCCCGCTGCACACCTACGCCTGAAGTAACGACGACAGCCGAACTTCTACACAGAATGTCCATTGCGCTGGGCAAAGCGGCAAGGTCGATGCTAGGGTCCTGTTAGCTGATACACACGGCGCCCGTATGACGCAGGCCGTGGCGAGGTAAATTGGGGAATTAGCTGATGTCAAGCCCGGGGGAGGCGGTGTCATCCGTTGGCGACAGCGATGACGCGGCTTGCGGCGTGGCCGCGCAACTGGTTGTGACTGAGTACTCCTGCAACCGCCTCGGTCGCGTAGCCAATCCGCCGGGATTCTCGTTCGCCGACTGGTTCCGGCCGGGTCGCCGCAGCTGATCTGTCCCCTCAGCGCCGCCGCAATCGGTGCACTGTCACCGCAATCAGCAGCGCCCCCACCCCGGCCAGCGCAATGGCCACCGGGGGTTTCTTCACGAAACGAATCGCGCCCGCTTTGAGGTCGTCGGCGATCCTGCGGGGGTTGGCGCGGATTGCCAGCGAATCGACAGTCAGCGCCAACTGATCGCGCGCCTGGTCGATCTCCTGCTTGATGGTGTCGGGATCCCGGTCGACCACAGCTACCTCTCATTGCCTCGACTTGTGCACGATGCGGGTAGATGATCGCCGCCGCCGCACATTGATGTCTTGCAGATGTCCTACGCCCAGTCCTGCGAACTACGCTGCCTTGCCGAACTACCCTAGATCAGCCGGTGCCAACCTCAGCGCCCGGCCGACAGATCGATCAGAGGACAATCGCCAATGCCGAAAACCCCCCGACTCGAGGTGGGCGACGCAGCTCCCGCGTTCAGCCTGCCCGACGCCGACGGAAACACCGTCAAGCTGTCCGATTACCGAGGCCGAAAGGTCATCGTGTATTTCTACCCGGCGGCGTCAACGCCGGGCTGCACCAAAGAGGCCTGCAGCTTCCGGGATAACCTTGGCGAGCTGAGCGGGGCGGGCCTGGACGTCGTCGGCATCTCCCCCGACAAGCCAGCGAAACTGGCCAAATTCCGTGATGAGCAGGACCTGACGTTCCCGCTGCTTTCCGACCCCGACAAACAAGTGCTTACCGCGTGGGGTGCTTTCGGCGAAAAGATGTTGTACGGCAAGACGGTGCAGGGCGTGATCCGTTCGACCTTCGTCGTCGACGAGCAGGGAACGATTGCGGTCGCAAAATACAACGTGAAGGCTGCCCATACGTCGACGTTCATCGGGCGACTGCTGAGCGATCAATAAGCGATGATGCTGGAACCCGATTACTGAGGGCGATCTACGGATGCGGTTTGACTGCCCAGCAATTCCAATATCAGGGCCTCGGTCGTCGCCGCCTTTTCCAGGACACCCAAGTGCAGGCTCTCGTTGATGCTGTGCGCCTGAGTGTCCGGGTCTTCGACCCCGGTCACGAGAATCTTGGCCTCGGGGAACGCCTCCGCGAACGCCGCGATGAACGGAATCGATCCTCCGACGCCTGTCTCGACCACGTCGCACCCCCAGGCCTCGCGGAACGCGACTCGCGCCGCGTCGTAGACCGGACCGGTGGAGTCGATCGCATACGGCTCACCGATATCACCTGGCGTCACAGTCACTTTCGCACCCCAAGGTACGTGCAGCTCGAGGTGGCGGGTCAGCGCGTTGAGGTGCTCGGCAGCGTCACCACCGGGCGCCACCCGGAGGCTGACCTTGGCACGCGCCCGCGGGGTCAGGGTGTTCGATGCCCGCGCGACGGGGGTCGCGTCGAAGCCGACAACCGTGATCGCGGGCTTGGCCCACAACCGTTGTGCGACTGAACCGGAACCGATCTCGTGCACGCCGTCGAGCAGACCGGTGTCCGAGCGCACCCGCTGAGGGGTGTAGTCGACATCCACTGCGCGGGCTTCGCCGGTCCGGTCCTCGCGCGAGCGACTACTGGCGTGCAGACCCTCAACTGCGACATTGCCATCGTCGTCGTGCAGGCTTGCCAACAGTCGAACCAACACCGTGAGCGCGTCGGGCACAACGCCGCCCCACATTCCAGAGTGCAGGCCGTGGTCGAGGGTGGCGACCTCGACCACACAGTCGGCGAGCCCACGCAGCGACACGGTCAGCGACGGGATATCGGTGCTCCAATTGTCCGAGTCCGCGATGATGATGACGTCGGCGGCCAGCAGGTCCCGATGCGCCGACAGTAGTCGCGACAGCGACGGCGAGCCCGACTCCTCTTCACCCTCGACGAAGACCGTCACTCCGACCGGCGGGTTGCCGCCATGGGCCCGAAATGCAGCCAAATGCGTGGCGATGCCGGCTTTGTCGTCGGCAGTTCCGCGTCCGTAGAGCCGCCCGTTCCGTTCGGTTGGCTCGAACGGTGGCGATAGCCACTGCGAGTGGTCCCCTTCGGGTTGTACGTCGTGGTGCGCGTACAGCAGTACCGTCGGCGCTCCTGGCGGGGCCGGGTGGCGGGCGATGACTGCCGGTGCACCACCTTCGGCGACGATCCGCACGTCACCGAAACCAGCCTCCGACAACAGCATCGACACCACATCGGCGCTGCGCTGCACCTCCGGGCGGCGGGCCGGGTCAGCCCACACCGATTCGATGCGCACCATCTTCTCGAGGTCGGCCCGCACCGACGGCAGCACGTCGCGGACCCTGCCCGCCAGACCCGTCATCGATCAGCGCTCCTCGAGCACTGCCACCGCCGCCGCGACATCTGCCTCATGAGTCATCGACAAGTGGATGGTCACCTCTTTGAGGTGCTCGGCGATCGCACCGGAAAGCCTCACGCGCGGCCGCCCCCACATGTCGGTGACCACCTCGATGTCGCGGTGGATGCCCTCGGGCAGCACTGGCCGCTTAGAGAACCGCGACCCTGACCACGCCTTGATCACCGCTTCCTTGGCCGCCCACCTCGCCGCCAGGTGACGCGCCGCTGACGAGCTCTTGTCGGCAGCGTCGCGCCGCTCACCCGGGGTGAAGGTCTGAGCGAACACCGTGCCCGGCCGATCCACCTGCTCGGCGAAGTCCGGGATGGAGACCAGATCGATGCCTATCCCGACGATGCCCACAACGCAGCACGCTATCTCACGCTCAACGCGTTAGTACGCGCCATCCTCGCCGAGCCGCGACGCCTCATCGAGCAGCATCCTCGCCTCCTGCACCTTCTCCGGATGCTCATGGTCGAAGCGACGGTCGGCTGGACGCTCATACATCGGCCGCCCGCCGGCGATCGCGGACACCAGCCTGCGTTGTCCGGCCACGCTGCGTTCCCGGGCCTGCGCTACGTACCCCTCCCGCTGTTCGGGGCTCAGAGCCGCCAAGAAGGCCTGCGGGTGCACCAACACGATCATCCCCGAGACGTGACCGAACCCGAGGCTGGTCACCAGGCCGGCCTTGAGCGGTACCTTCCCCCCCAGCCGCAGCGTCTCACGCGGCCACACGAAGTGCGCCGAGGTCGCCAGCTCCTCATCAACGCAGTCCAGGCTGCGATTCGGCGGGATCACGCCGTCCCGCAGAATCTGGCATAGGCCCATCGTCTGGAAGACCGCGGCACCGCCTTTGGCGTGCCCGGTGAGACTCTTCTGACTGACGATGAACAGCGGTGCGCCGTCTGAGCGGCCCAGCGAGGCGGCCAGCCGCTCGTGGAGTTCCTGCTCGTTGGGATCGTTGGCCAGCGTCGAGGTGTCGTGCTTGGAGATGACGGCGATATCGTCGGCACCCACACCCAGCTTGGCCAGCGAGCGCGCCAGCGCCGAGTCCCTACCGCCTCGACCCGCGCCCAGGGCCCCGAGGCCCGGAGCGGGAATGGATGTATGCACCCCGTCGGCGAATGACTGCGCGTATGCGACGACGGCCAGCACCGGCAGCCCCATCTTGACGGCCAGGTCGCCGCGGGCCAGCAGAATGGTGCCGCCGCCCTGAGCCTCGACGAAGCCGAGCCTGCGCCGATCGTTCGCCCGGGAGAACCGCGCATCGCTGATCCCCTTAGAGCGCATCACCTCGGTGTCGGCGGTGGCAGCCATGTCGCCGAAGCCGATGACGGCATCCAGGGTCAGGTCGTCATAGCCACCGGTGACGACCAGCTCGGCTTTGCCAAGCCGGATCTTGTCGACGCCCTCCTCAAGTGATACGGCCGCGGTGGCGCATGCGGCCACCGGGTGGATCATCGATCCGTAACTGCCGACATAGCTTTGAATCACATGTGCGGCAACGACGTTCGGAAGCGTCTCCTGCAGGATGTCGTTCGGCTTGCTCTTGTCCAGGAGGTTGCCGTGGAACATCGTCTGCATCGAGGTCAGTCCACCCATTCCGGTGCCCTGAGTGCTGGCGACCAGGCTCGGATGCACCCAGCGCATCAACTCGGCGGGCGAGAACCCGGCCGACAGGAAGGCATCAACCGTTGCGACGAGGTTCCACAAGGCCACCCGGTCGATCGAACTCGCCATATCCGGGGTGATCCCCCATACCTGCGGGTCAAACCCGGTTGGGATCTGGGCACCGACCGTGCGGGACAGCTTCGTCTTCCGGGGTACGCGAATCTCGGTGCCCGCCTTGCGGATCACGGTCCAGTCGGTGCTGTCGGGCACGGGACTGATCACAGTGTGCTCCGGATCGAATGTGACGAATGCGCGCGCTTCGGCCTCCGAGGACACCACGAAGGAGAAGTCCTTCTCCAGGAACACCGACACCAGCAGGGGCGCGCAGTGATCCGCATCGATGCCAGCGTCACCGACGAACTCCCGGATGCCGACGCGTTCGACAACCGCGTCGTGGTAGCGCTCGACAAGATCGGCTTCTGAGACCAGGTCGCCGGATTCGGTGTCGTACCACCCTGGCTGGGGATCGTCTTCCCACTTGATCAGACCGGTGGTCCAGGCGAGTTCGAGAACACCGGCCGCCGACAATTCGTTGTCGACTTCCATCTCGAAGCGGGTACGCGACGATCCGCACGGACCTAGTTCGGCACCGCCTACGATCACGACCAGATCGGCCGGATCGACATCGAGGTCGTCCCATACCGGCGGAGGGGCCGGGATTGCTGGACGCGGCGGGGACGGCAGGGCCGCGATCAGGTGATCGTCATTCCCCTCGTCCGCCGCGTCGGTGCCCGCCTCCGCCGGACCGAGCGCAGCCTCCTCCCGCGCTTTTTCGGCTAGCGCCGCCAAGTCCAGCTCGACTTCGGCCAGTCCGCCGGTCAGGTCGGCCTGCACAGGCTCACGCGCCGCCGCAACCTTGGTCTCGACGTCGCACAGCGCGAGCAGCATGGCGGCCATCTCATCGGTGGAGTAGGTGGTTACCCCGGCTTCCTCGACCCCGTCGACGATGACGTCGTTGTGACCCATCAGGCCGGTACCGCGAGTCCAGCCGATCAATGCATGCGCCAGGCTGACTCGCTGCGCCCACGACGTCTCGGCTTTCCACCGGGAGACGACCGCGTCAAGTGCCGACTTCGACTCGCCGTAGGCGCCGTCACCACCGAACATGCCGCGGTTCGGCGAACCGGGCAGCACGACGTGCAGCCGTGCCGCGATGTCACGTTCGGCACCGATGTGCGATAGGCCTGCGATGAGCCGCTGCACGGCCCATAGCAGGACCTTCATCTCGATCTCCGAGCGCGACCCGGCGTCGGACAGATCGCCGCCCACCCGCGGGGCCGCGAACGGGAACAGCAGGGTCGGTGTTTGCGCGTCCTTGATGTGGATCGACTGCGGCCCCAGGCTCTCGGTCTGCTCGGTCCCAACCCACTCCGCCAAGGCGTCAATATCGTTGTAGGAGGCCATATTCGCAGGCAGTACCCACAGCTGCGCATCGTAGCGGGCGTTATCGCGGTAGAGGTCGCGGTAGAAGCCGAGCCTGCCGTCATCGAGCTTGGACGTCGTCGCGATGACGGTGGCGCCGCCCTCGAGCAGCTGCGCGACGACCGAAGCCGCGATCGATCCTTTCGAGGCGCCGGTCACGACAGCAACCTCGTCGCCGTAGCGACCCCTGGCCGGGTTCTCCGCACCTGCTGCGGCGCGGGCGTACAGCGATGCGTGGATGGTCAGTCCGGCGGCCAGCGCCTTACCCTGCCAGTAGGTGGCCTGGGTCCCCACCACGTGTCCGGCACCCTCGAAGCGCTCGGACAGGCGCACCCACTCAGCCTCGAGGTCGTCCTCCTCCATCAACCAGATCTTGGCCAGATCCTCACGCGCACTGGCCCACCGGTCGTCGAACAGCACTGCTTTGCGGCTGTCGAACACCGGGGCGACCAACCGAGGCCATTCCGAACCGAGTTCGGCGGTGACCAGGTCGATGAGCTCCGCGTCGGCTTGCGGCTCGGGCGTGACAACGGTGCGGCCATGTCCGAGCTGATCGAGGATCGCGCGTGCCGCTGTGGCGAGCACGCCGTCGGGTCCGGTCACCTGATCGGCGAACTCGCCCAGGGCGGCCGAGTCCACGACTCCGCCGGCGCCGCCATCGGCGGAGGGCAGCGACACCGGCACACCGCGACGGGCGCCCACCGCTGCCACCGCGGCATCGATCACCTTGTCGACGCTGGCGACGTCGCCGAGCGCGCCGTCGTGCAGACCACCCAACGGCCCGCCACGCACACTGGATCCCTCGCGGGTACCCAGCGCAACCTCCACAATGACGTGCTTGGACCAGCCATCACCAAGCTCCCAGGTCTTCGTGACCCGCTCGGTGATGTAACCGGGACGCTTGCCGGACGGGCCGAGAACCGTGCGCAGCTGATCGTTGAGCGAGTCCGACAGCACCGGACCAAACGGCTTGTAGGTCCGGGCCAGCTTGGTGACCTGCGACTTCAGCCCCGCGAGGTCAGCCTCGCCGGCACCGTCGATGGCACCGAGGTTCAGCTCGGAGCCGAGATCGACCAGCATCTGGTTGCGTCGCGACGAGGCACCGTCGGTGATGGACTCGATCGAGTCCAGCGGCTCGATTTGATCCATCCGAATCTTGGCTGACAGGGCGATCAGCGCCATCGTGGCGTCCGATGCGTCGAACCCGAGGTCCTCCGGGCGCGCAGCGCCCCCGGGCGCAGCGGGAGGTGCGGAAGCCACCGGGGCAGCCTCGGCTGGATCGACCTCGGGCGAGGCGGCGTCGACGGCCGGTACCGCTTCTTCCTCAAGGTCCGGCTCGGGGTCGGTGTCGGTGGCGAAAAGCACCGCGGCGTCACGCTCGGAGTTGAGCACCTCGGTGGTGTTGTGTGAGTACTCCGGCAGCTTGAGCGTGTTGGTGGCCAGCCCGGCCACTGTGGGCGCCGACTTCACGCCGATCTCGACGAAGCGCTCCACACCGAGCCCGCCGGCGGCCTCCTCGATGAAGAGCAGGTCCTGCGTCTCGATCCAGCGCACCGGGCTGGCGAACTGCCAGGCCAGCAGCTCGATGACCACCTTGCGGCACAGTTCCCGCGGCCTCTCGTTCCGCCAGGTGTCGTAGTCGGCAAGGATCTCGTCAAGCGGCTCGGCGGGCACTAGGTCGCGGATCTCCTCGATGAAGTCGCGGTCCAACGTGAAGGGCCTGGGCACCAGGTTGGGGATGTACTTTCCGACGAGCAGCGCCGGGTCGGCGTCGCGGGGCATGACCCGTTCCAGGGAGCGTCGGAAATCGGCCACGCCGATCCGCAGCACCGAGGAGTGGAACGGCACATCGATGCCGGGCACCAGGATGAACGACCGCTTGCCGCCGCTGATCTCCCGGCGACGTTCGACCTCCTCCTCGAGTTCCTCCAAACCTCGGACGGTTCCGGCGATCGCGTACTGGGAGCCCCGCAGGTTGTAGTTCACGATCTGCAGAAATTCACCGGTGCGTTCGGAGATCTCATCGACGAAGGCGGGCACGTCGTCGTCGTCGAGATCGATCTGGGACGGGCGGATCGCGGCGAGCCGGTAGTTCGAACGGCCGGCGGCGTCCCGGGGCACAATGTCGTGCATCTTGGACCCGCGGTGGAACACGACCTCGAGCAATGCCTCAAGCGGGTACACACCGCTCACGCACGCCAGCGCGGTGTATTCACCGACCGAGTGCCCGCAGGCCATGGCACCCTCCACGAATGCGCCTTGCTCGCGCATCTCGGCAACCTGGGCCGCAGCCACCGTCGCCATCGCGACCTGGGTGAACTGCGTCAGATACAGCACCCCCTCGGGGTGGTGGTAGTGCACACCGGAGGCGATGAGGCTGGTCGGGTTGTCGCGCACCACGTGCAGCACCGAGAAACCGAGGGTTTCGCAGGTGAACTTGTCCGCCGCGTCCCAGACTTTGCGCGCGGCCTTGGACCGGGAACGGACGTCCATACCCATGCCCTTGGATTGGATGCCCTGGCCGGGGAACGCGTAGACGGTTTTGGGCGCGGCCAGCTGCGCCGTCGCCGACATGACGAGGTCGGAACCCACCCGGGCGGCCACCTCGATGATCTCCGCGCCGCGGTCGATGCCGACACGATCAACCCGGAATTCGATCTCGTCGCCGGGCAGCACCATCCCCAGGAATCGGGAGGTCCAGCCCACCAGACGCGCCGGCGGCGTGGCGCGGCCGTCGGTGGCGGTGACGGCGTGCTGAGCCGCCGCCGAAAGCCACATCCCGTGCACGATCGGTTTCTCCAGACCGGCGAGCAGCGCGGCCGCCCGGTCGGTGTGGATCGGGTTGTGGTCACCGGAGACGACCGCGAATGCGCTCATGTCGACCGGTGCGGTGACGGTGACCTCGCGGCGCCTGCGGCGCGGTGTATCAGTGGCGTTGTCGGTGATCGCGCCGCCCGCCCTCGGCGGATCGGTCAGCTCGACGGAACCGGTCCGGCCGCGGATCGCGAAGCGCTCCTCCAGGGTGGCCAGCACCCTTGAGGAGCCGGCCGGGCCGGTGTCGTCGGCGCCTGCCTCGCTGATCGTCACAGACACCGGGACCACGCGCCCCACCTCGGTGTCGGTCGCCGCCGAAACGGTTGCGGTCACGGTCAATTCAGACGTGACCGTCGGCATTGCCTGAAGCAGATGAGCCGCATGGTCGAGGTGCACCAGGCTCAGCAAGCCCTCCACGACGGGCAGGCCGTCGCCGGTGAACGCCGAACCGACCGCCGAGAACACCGCGGGCCAGCACAGGCCGACCAGCGCGTCCGGCACGAGGGTCAGCCCGGGCGCCAGCGGCGCGCCGAACGTGGCGGTGACACCGGTGTGGTCGGCCACTTTCTCCGGATCCCATTGCACGGTCATCGTCGCGGTGCCGTTCACCACCGGAGGAAGCGCATCGGGCCCGTCAACGCCCGCGGCGATGGCCAGCACCGCGCGCATCGCCTTCGACGCGTCGTCGACGGTCACGATCGGCATGCCTCCGTCAACCGTGCAGGGCGGCAGGGTGAAGCGGATGTCGATCCAGGTACCGGAGAGCGGGACACTCAAGGTGATAGCCGAATCGGCGGCCAGTTCCAGCCGGGCACCGGTACCCGGATGGGTGGCGCTGGGCTTTCCGGGCACATCGTTGACCTGCCACTCGCTGGGCTCACCGATGCGGTGGACGGGGTTGGTGGCGGTGCGCCCGGCCCACAGCACGTCGGGTGAGTCGAGGACGACGGCCAGCGGTCCGGTGATGTCGGCGCGGGCCTGGCGGCGCGACACCACCGGCACGGGTTCGACGCCCGATCCCAGCACGCGGTCGACGATCTCCTGCTCGAAGCGGTCCAGCAACTCGCCGACCGGCTCGTCTACTCGGGTGATGCCGGCGACGGCCTGGGTTCCCGGGATGATGCAGACCTGTTCGGCGGTGTATCGGGCGTCGTGGGCCTGCCACAGCGAGTCGCTGCGCCACCAGCGCCGGACGTCTTTGTCGATCACCGGCACGAAGTTGACCGGTTTTCCGGGCGTCTTGCACAGCGTCACGAAGTAGGGCAGGTCCGCCGGATGCAGCCGAACCGATTCGGCGTCGGGGTAGCGGGCCAGCAGGCAGGTGATCGCACGGTCCGGGTCGTCAAGCAGCGCTTGACCTTCCGGGCTCGCCTGGGCCCCCTCGCTGAACAGCGACTCGATCGGGCCAAAGTCCTTCTCATGCAGACGCGACTCGGTGCGCTTGAGCATCTCCTCGAACCGATCCCGCCAGGTGTCGGCCAGCCAGGGACTGCCGGGGGCGGCAGTATCGGCGGTGGTGTCGCCCGCGCCGATGGTCAACTCGACATAGCGCTGCAACCACTGCAGATAGGTCATGTCGTCGAGGTCGCCGAAGTACGGTTTGGCAGTGTTGGCCATCGCGGCGATGATCTCGTCGCGGCGCTCCGCGACCGCGTCGGCATCCCCGGCCACCTCGTCGAGTAGGCGGCCACAGCGCGAAGCGGTGTTGTCGATCTCGTGGATGTCGGCGCCGAGTTGGCTGCGACCACTGGCCATGCCGTTGATGGCCTTGCCCGCACCGACCCAGATGTCGGTGCCGGTGGTCTCGACCAGCATCTGCTTGACCGCGGGCGACGTCGTCGCCTCCTTGGCCGCCATCGCGGCGGTGCCGATGAGAATGCCGTCTACCGGCATCGAGGGAAATCCGTACTGCTTGGCCCAGGCTCCGGAGAGGTAGTCGGCCGCCCGCTCGGGGGTGCCGATGCCGCCGCCGACGCAGATCGTGACGTTGGCGTGTTTGCGGAGTTCGCCGTAGGTCGCTAAGAGCAGATCGTCGAGGTCCTCCCACGAGTGGTGCCCGCCGGCGCGGCCGCCCTCGATGTGAACGATGACGTCCCGTTCGGGCACCTCGGTCGCGATCTTGATGACGGACTTGATCTGATCAACCGTGCCCGGCTTGAACACCACGTTGCTGATGCCAACGGAGTGGAGTTCCTCGATAAGCTCAACTGCCTCTTCAAGGTCGGGGATGCCGGCGGAAATGACCACACCATCGATGGGGGCACCCGACTGACGAGCTTTCTGCACCAGCCGCTTGCCACCCACCTGCAGCTTCCACAGGTAAGGATCGAGGAATAGGGAGTTGAACTGTACGGCGCGACCCGGTTCCAGGAGCTCGACCAACTCGGCGATGCGTCTGTCGAAGATCTCTTCGGTTACCTGGCCGCCGCCGGCCAGCTCGGCCCAGTGTCCGGCGTTGGCCGCGGCGGCGACGATCTTGGCGTCCACGGTGGTCGGGGTCATACCCGCGAGCAGGATCGGCGACCGCCCGGTGAGCCGGGTGAACTTGGTCGACACCTTGACCGAACCATCGGGCAGCTCGATCGCTGAGGGCGCGTAGCTGGACCAGGCCGGAGCGACCGCCGGGGCGGCGCCGACGGTGAACAAGCTGCGCTGGCCGGCCCGGGTTGCGGCCGGCACGATGCCGATGCCGAGACCGCGAATCACCGGGGCGGTCAGTCGGGTCACGGTGTCGCTGGGGCCCAGGTCGATGATCCACTTGGCGCCCGCGGCAGCGAGGCCCTCCACCTCGGCGACCCAGTCGACCGGGTTGACGAAGATAATCTCGCTGAGACGGCGCGTCAGCTCCCGATCCAGACCGGTGCGCGATGCCCACTCGTCGACGAGTTCGACGCCGCCGGCCAACCGCGGCGTGTGAAACCCGACCTCGACATTGACTTGGCTGAAAACCGGCTGGAAGACAGCTCCGCCACGGGTCTTGTTCTTGCGCTCGGCTTCTTCTTTCTCGGTGACCTTCTGGCAATACAGCTCAAACCGGGCCAGCTGCTCGGGAGTTCCGGTGATGACCACCGATCGCCTGCCGTTGCGAATGGACAGCGCGGGCGGCAATACCGTGCGCACGTCTTGGGCGAAGCCGTCGAGAAGCTCGGCCAACCGGGCGGGGTCGACGTTGGTGACCGAAACCATCGGCGACTTGTCGCCGCGCCCGACCATGCCGCGGCGGCGCGAGACGAGCGATCCGCCGGCACCGATCAACTGGGCGATGGCGAGCAACTCGACGTCGCGGTCGCCGTGAGCCTTGAGTGACTCCACCGCGTTGACGCCCTGTGAGTGACCGGCGATCGCGACCGGAGGGTGCCCGGTGAGGTCGAGGCCCTGGCGCTTGAGCGCACGCATGGCCGCTATTTGGGTGAGCAGAATGCCGGGTCCTGAGATGGCCGCGCTGGTGAGGTCCGTTTGGGCGGGCAACGGCTCATCGGCGGCCAGTGCGCGAATCCATTTCATCGGTTCGAAGCCGATGGGACGCACCACGACCAGTTCGCGGGCCAGCGGTTCCAGCAGCAGTTCGGCCTCGCCCACCAACGTGGTGATCTCTGATTCGATGCCCGCGGAGTTGACCAGCTCCTCGAGGTTTTCCAGCCATGCACCGCCCTGGCCGCCGAATGCCACGGCATACGGTTCCCCGGCGTGCAGTCGATCCACGAGAGCGTGCGTGCCCGCCAGCGGTTCCAAGATCTCACCGTTCTCGGCCGCGGTGGTGGCACGGTGCTGGTCGTTGATCGTCACGTCTTGTCGTCTCCTCGGTCCTTCATCGTCCTGCGTCGCGCTCTGCGTCGCGCTCGAACATGGTCGTCTCGGGATGGTGGCGGGCCCGCCCTAGGGCTGACCTGCACTCGGTGTTGGGGCCAATTCGATTCGGCGTCGAACCGGCTGGTCTCGTTCGTGGCCTCGGCATCCGGGGCGTCCCGGCGGACCTCGGTGGACATTCCAGCTGCACTAAGAGTGTCATAAGAGACCGCATCATTTTTGGGCCCCGAATCGTTACTGACTAGTTCTACGCACGGGTAACAGAGGTTGAATAACACGCTGTTCACGCGGACCCAAACCCTTCCCGAACAAACGTCCTGCTTGCAGGTGGTTACGGTCGAGTAGGAAAGAAGCGCAGATCAAAGCAGTATTGTTACCTAATCGTTATCTGCTAATTTCATTTCGCAACATACCGGGCTGCGTCATCTTGCACGTTGACCACGCGAGCGTAAATACCTCGGCAGACGCCGTCGCGATCCGGGTAAGTTTGCTGGCAAAACTTACCGGTCGGTAAGTCTTAGTCCCACTGACCGAAGCTGGGCTTGAGAATGTGGTTGATGTCGACACCCACGCCTGCCACCTTGCGCTGGTCGATCTCCACCTGATGAAGGTTGGCGGCCGAGTGCGCGACGCGCCCCGGGGAGCCCCAGTTGTGCTGCCAGAAATACGATCCGAGCCCATCCTGAAGTGCCCACTCGATGGTTTTGGAGTTGGCGTAGACGCCGACGCGTTTGTGTCCGAGAACCCGCTCCCACCCGCGTAGATATGGCGCCACCTGGCTTTTGTACTGGTCGAACGTTGGATCGTCGTCGATCGATGTATAGATCGGCGCACCGATCGGACCACCTGCGGCGGTGTGCAATTGCCAGCCCCGCTCAGCGTGCTTGATTCCCGCGGGCTCGCCGGCCAGCCAATCTGCGGTGTCCCGCTTTCCGTACTGATAGCAGGAGACGATCTTCAGCCCGCCCGAATAGAGATCACGCGCTTCGGCCAGCTCGATTGGCTTGCCCAGCATCCAATCGCCACCCGGGCGACGATCCGACACGTACCGGATGGCCCCGAGCGCACCTGCAGCGCGAATGTCGGCCGCGCTGAGAACCCCGGCCGCATAGTCGAGCAGGACCCCCAGCGGCTCAGCCGAGGCTCGAGGCATTCCCTGGAGGGCGCCCACACCGAGGATGGCCGGCGCGGCCGCCGCGGCGTACTTGAGCACGTCGCGCCGGGATGCTGACACTGCCACAGGGTACGACAGCGACACCACATCTCACGCCACCGCCACTGGGGGTTGCTGGAGATTTCCCGGTGCCCAGCCGCGCATCGATTGGCCCCGACACCGTTGGGTGCGCAATCATTGACAGGCCGTCTGATAGCTGTGTGAGACGCGGGACAGAGCATGAGAGGTTTGGCGTGCGTCCATGGATCGTCTGGGCGACCGGGCTTCTCGCCTACATGGTGGCCGTTCTGGACCGGACCACCCTGGGGGTCTCGGGCTTGGCCGCGGCCGACCGTTTCAATGCCGGCCCGACACTGCTCTCGGCCTTCGTCGTCCTCCAGGTCGTGGTGTACGCCACCGCTCAGGTGCCCGCCGGATTACTGCTCGACCGCTTCGGGTCCAAAGCACTGATCCTGTCGGGGGCCGCACTGATGGCCTCGGGCCAGTTGGCCCTGGCCTTCACCGAATCCCTGCCGGCAGCCCTTGCCGCGCGTGCGGTGGTTGGACTCGGAGACGCGGTGACGTTCATCTCGGTGCTACGGCTCGTACCTAACTGGTTCACGCCGCGTCAGGTTCCGCTGGTGACGCAGTTGACCGGGATCTGCGGGCAACTGGGACAGGTGCTCTCGGCGGTGCCGTTCCTGGCTGTGCTCGCCTCCTGGGGGTGGTCGGTGGCCTATGCCTCGGTTGCGGCACTGGGCATGTTGTCGATCGTGTTGATTCTGCTCCTGGTCCGGAATACCCCGGACGGCTCTACGCT
>CAZCHU010000035.1:25322-26803 GCA_964498215.1 uncultured Mycobacterium sp.
CCTGCAACGCGCTGGTGTGGACGGTGGTGCTGGCACTTCCCGGGAGGGCGCCGCTGTGGTTACTCGTGGTGCTGGTCATGGTCATCTCGGTCGGCGGCCCCGGGTCCATGGTCGGCTTCGACTTCGCCCGCACGTTCAATCCCGGAACCACCCTGGGCACCGCCCAGGGCATGGTGAACATGGGCGGCTTCACCGCCTCGCTGCTGCTCATGCAGGCAATGGGCGTGACCCTGCAGGCAGCGGGCGGCATGTCGTTCGAGTCCTTCCGGTTGGCCTGGACACTTCAGTACGCCCTATGGGCACTCGCCGTGGTCGGCATCCTGATCACCCGGCGCAAAGCACAGAACCTGCTGCAGCTACAGAATGAGCGGATCCTGCTGGAGGGAATCCCGAACTAGGGCACCGGAAAACAACAGTCGCTAGCCGGGGTGCAATTCGCGCACTGCCTGGGCCACGTGCCGGTGACCCCACACCTCGTATCCCACGATCGACACGACCGGCGCCAACGTGACAACCAGCAGACAGCTGGACATCGAGATCCCACTGGCGGCCAGTGAGACAGCCAGGCCGAGCACCGCGACCGTGCCTGCGAGCAGCAACACATGGAACAGCGGGACGGTGTGCGTCATGACCGCGTAGAGCACATAGATCATCAGGATGTATACACCCACCGGGATGGCAACCAAGAGCACCGTGGCAAGTGATCCCAGCGCGGAATGCTGCTTGATGTAGTAGGCGGCCGCGTGTAGCCCCGCACCGGTGGCAACGATCGACGCGAACACGAGCATGTGAAGGTAGCCGAACCGGCCGAAACGCTCACGGCGGGCGTGCAGGATGTCGGCCTGCGGCAGCAGGAAATAGGTCCACCACATGCCGAAGGTCAGTCCGATCCCCGCGATACCGATGAACACCGCCTCCACGGACCAGCCCTGTTCGGCCACCACCGCTGACAGCGACGCGACGGTGCCGACCACCCCCTCGCCGAGGGCGATGATCGTGAACAGCCCGTACCTCTCCACGATGTGGTGGGCGTGCCACGGCGTGCCGCCCAGGCGGGTCTCCGCCACGAACGGGCCCATGGTCTCGACGAGGATCAGCGTCAGCACGATGACCACGTTGACCGGAACCGAAGTGTGGACCACGATCGCGATGACCCAGCCGATCTGGGCGACGGTGATCCACAGCGCATAGGTCAGGCAGGCGCTGCGCCGCTGCGGGTCATGCTTGGCCGCACGCAGCCATTGGCCCACCATCGCGATCCGCATCACCACATACCCCGCGACGACGACAGCGTTATCGACGTAGCCGCCGTCGTCGATCGACTGGTACAACTGCGGGAGTCCGAGCGCCAGGATGATCACACCCACCATCTGCAGCATGGTCATGAGGCGATAGATCCAGTCGTCGGTGTCGTAGGCCGAAGCGAACCAGCTGAAGTTGATCCACGCCCAGCAGACCCCGAACATCGCGAAGAAGAAGCC
>CAZCHU010000036.1:0-26526 GCA_964498215.1 uncultured Mycobacterium sp.
TGGTGCCCTCGGTGAGATTCGAACTCACACTGTACGGGTTTTGAATCCGTTTCCTCTGCCAGTTGGGATACGAGGGCGATCGGTGACCTGGGTATGTAGGTCGTATGGACTTGTTGTGGAACAGCACATCGCGCGGTCTCCCACCTTAGAGGATGGCCCCGCGCTCGCCCATCCGGCCCGCGACCGCCACAATGGCACCTATGACCGGGTCACCGACAGACTCACCGAACTCCGCGGCCAAGGCCCACCGGGTACTCGTCGCCGAGGACGAGGCGCTCATCCGTATGGACCTGGCCGAGATGTTGCGCGAAGAAGGGTACGAAATAGTCGGTGAGGCCGGCGATGGTCAGGAGGCTGTCGACCTGGCCGAGTCGCTCAAGCCTGACCTCGTGATCATGGACGTCAAGATGCCGCGACGTGACGGCATCGATGCCGCATCCGAGATCGCCACCAAGCGGATCGCGCCCATTGTCATCCTCACGGCGTTCAGTCAGCGTGAACTCGTGGAGCGAGCCCGCGAGGCTGGCGCCATGGCCTACCTGGTCAAGCCGTTCAACGTCACCGACCTCATTCCTGCCATCGAGGTGGCGGTCAGTCGTTTCAGTGAGATGACCGCGCTCGAGACCGAGGTCGCGACGCTGTCAGACCGTCTTGAGACCCGCAAGCTGGTCGAGCGCGCGAAGGGTTTACTGCAGGCCAAGCAGGGAATGACCGAACCCGAGGCTTTCAAGTGGATTCAGCGTGCCGCGATGGATCGGCGCACCACGATGAAGCGGGTTGCGGAGGTGGTTCTGGAGACACTGGAAGGTGAGTCGCCGTGAAGTTCGCCCCACAGCCCTCCGGGAAGCTAACTTGTTCTTCGTGAGGTCACAGGTTGGTCACGGGGGCTTCCCGGGATCTCGCGGACGACCAACAGCCGATAGGTTCGGGCTGCGCCTGCGTGGCGCTGGTATCAGCCGGCATTGAAATATCAGCATTGACATATTCAGGAGCTTTTTCGATGACACTTCGAACTCTCGCCCGCGCGGCCGCCGTCGTGGGAGTGGCCTCGCTCGCCTTGACCGCCTGCGGGGGTGACTCGGAGAACACCGCAGGAGAGGAGACGGCGGCACCGACGTCCGAGGGCACCGCCGATGTGGTCTCCACCGACTGTGAGCCCGCCCAGGCAACCCCGGGTGCAGCCCCGGTCACCACGCCTCTCAAGATCGGCACGCTGCTGCCGGAGACCGGCACGCTGGCGTTCCTCGGGCCACCAGAAGTGGCGGGGGTGCAAGTTGCCGTGGACGAAGTCAACGATGCGGGCGGTGTGCTCGACCAGCCGATCCAGCTGATCACCGGTGACTCCGGTGACACCACGACCGATACCGCGAACGTCACAGTCGACCGCCAGCTTGCTGACGGGGTGAGTGCCATCATCGGTGCGGCCTCGTCGGCGGTTTCGCTGAAGGTGATCGATAAGATCTCCAGCGCTGGTGTAGTGCAGTTCTCTCCGGCGAACACGTCGGACCAGTTCGTCTGCTACCCCGACAAGGGCATGTACTTCCGCACCGCGCCCACCGACGTGCTGCAGGCACAGGCGCTGTCGCAGTTGATCACCCAGGACGGGGCGCAACGCGTGGCGATCATGGCCCTCAATGATCCGTACGGGACCGGTCTGGCCGCCAACACTGTCGAAGATTTGAAGGCGGCGGGTATCCCGTCGGGCCAGATCAAGAAGATCGTCTATGACCCCAACGCCCAGTCCTTCAATGCTGAGGTTGACCAGGTCAAGGAGTTCGACCCGGACGCGGTCGCGGTGATCGGCTTCGAGGAGAGCGCCAAGATCCTGAGCCGGATGCATGAGGTCGGAATCGGGCCGTCGGACGGAATGCTCGTGTACGGCACCGACGGCAACATGGGCAACGCCCTCGGCGAGAGCGTCGCGCCCGGTCTGCTGGAGGGGATGAAGGGCACGGCGCCGATGACGGAGATCAGCCCTGATTTCGAAAACCGGCTCAAGGCCGTCGACCCCGCGCTGATCGACTTCAACTACGCGGGTGAGGCCTACGACGCGGTCGTCATCACTGCCCTCGCTGCCGAGCAGGCCCAGTCCACGGCGGGTGTCGACATCGCCGCCAACATCGTCGGCGTGACGGGGGACGGCATCAAGTGCACGACGTTCGCTGATTGCCGAGACCGGATTCGTGCGGGCGAGGACATCGACTACGACGGGATAACCGGTGAGCTGGCCTTCGGCCCCGCGGGCGAACCGTCTGTCGGCTCGTACGGCAGCCTCGAGTTCGGTCCGGACAACGCGCTGCAGACCAAGGACTTCATTATCGTCAACTCCTGAGTCCGATCAGGTCTCGCGGCACCCGGCCAGGGTGCCCAGGTAGAGCTCGATGACCTTGGGGTCGTTCATCAGGTTGTTGCCCGTGTCGGTGTAGGCATTGGTGCCCTGGTCCAGCACGTAGCCTCGGTCGCAAATCTGCAGACAGCGCCGCGCGTTCTGCTCGACCATGATGATCGAGACCCCGGCGGCATTGATCTGCTTGCACCGGATGAACACTTCGTCCTGGAACATGGGCGACAAACCCGCCGACGGCTCGTCCAGCAGCAGCACCGAGGGTTCCATCATCAATGCCCGGCCGATCGCGACCATCTGGCGTTCGCCGCCCGATAATGCGCCGGCCTTGACCCTGCGCCGCCGCCCCAGGAGCGGGAACAGTTCGCTGACGACCGCGAACCGCTCGGCGAATTTGGATCGGCGCAGATAGATGCCCATCTCCAAGTTCTCCTCGATCGTCAATGAGGGGAACACGTTCCGATTCTGCGGCACGTAGCCGATCCCTTTGGTCACCAGCACATGCGCCGGCGCCGAGGTGATGTTCTCGCCGCGCAGCGTCACCGAGCCCGATCGAACCGGGATGAGGCCGAACAGCGTCTTGAGCAGGGTGGACTTGCCGGCGCCGTTCGGTCCGATGATGCCGACGATCTCACCGTCGCGCAGAAAGAGGTTGCAGCCGCGCAGAATATCGACTTCGGAAAGGTACCCGGCTACCAGCCCGTCGGCCCGCAGCAAGGCACCCTCGGCCAAGCGGGCGTGTTCTTCGGGGGTTGCGGCCAACTCGGCGGGCGACAACCCGGTTGGCCGGCTCGGGGCTTCGCTCATCGCTTTTCCCCGTCGTTCCCGATCTCGGCGCTGACCGCCTGCTCGATGTGTGCTGCCAACGCTGCCGTCGCTCCGACCGGGTTGCCGTTCTCGTCGAATTCGAGGGTCTGGTCGTGGTGGCTGCCGAGATAGGCGTCGACCACCGCGCAGTTGTCGGCCAATGCATCTGGGGGCGATTCGGCGATGATCGAGCCCTGTGCCATCACCACGACCCAGTCGCTGATGTCCCTGATGACATCCATGTCGTGCTCGACGAAGATGACCGTCATCCCTTCTTCGCGGAGGGATTTCACGTGCTCGAGCAGGCTCTGAGTCAATACTGGGTTAACCCCGGCCATGGGCTCGTCGAGCATCACCACCTTGGGGTCGCTCATCAGGGCCCGCGCCATCTCCAGCAGCTTGCGCTGGCCACCCGACAATGACCCGGCCATGTCATCGGCCTTCGCATCCAGCTTGAATCTGCGCAACATCTCGTGGGCGCGCTCGGTGATCTGCGCTTCCTGGCGACGCCAGGTTGCGGGAACCAGTGAGGATAGGATGCGCTCGCCGATTTGGTGCTGCGCACCGAGCCGGACGTTGTCGAGCACCGACATTCTCGCCAGCGCTTTGGTGAGCTGGAACGTCCGTACGACGCCGCGGCGGGCGACCCGGTGTGGGGGCATCCTGCCGAGGTTCTCACCGTCGATCTTCCAGCTGCCGGTATCGGGCCGGTCGAAGCCGGTGAGCAGGTTGAACAGCGTCGTCTTGCCCGCACCGTTCGGTCCGATGAGTCCGGTGATCGCGCCACGCTGGACCTCCAGGTGAGCGACGTTCACCGCTTTCAGTCCGCCGAACGATCGAGAAACATCGTCGACCACCAGGATCGGGTCAGGCTTGGGGGAGCCGGGCTCCGGGAGGGCGGTGGCGAACACCGCCGCACGGTCTGATGCGGATGTCGTGGGGGTGTCAACCATCGAACTGAAGCTCCCGTTTTCGTCCCAGCAGACCTTGTGGCCGGAACACCATCAGCAGCGCAATCAGAATTCCGAGCAAGATGAATCTGGTGGCGCCCACCTGGGCATCGGTCAGGGGAAGGAGCGGGTCGGGGCCCGCGATCGCTTGGCGCAGCACGGCGTCCGGGATCGCCAACAGGAACCAGAACAACATCGCGCCCACAACCGGACCGAACACGGTGGCGGCGCCGCCAAGCAGCAGAGCGCCGAAGGCATAGAAGGTCTGGGCGGTGGAGTAGAAGTCGGGGTGGATTGATTTGGTCTGCAGGGCGTTGAAAATGCCCCCCATGCCGCCGATCACCCCGCCGAGGACCAGCGCCTGCAGCTTGTAGACGAACACGTTCTTGCCGAGGGATCGGGCGGCATCCTCATCCTCGCGGATGGCCCGCAGCACCCGGCCCCATGGGCTGTGCGACAGCAGATAGACGAAGAAGCACAGAATGAGCACGAGCGTCCAGCCAACCACCATCGCCCATACGTCGTCACCGACAAAGTTCGCACCGAGGAATGAGTACTGCTTGCTGGAGTCGAACGGGCTGAATCGGGTGAACGGCTCGGCGAAACCGTACAACCCGTTCGTCGACCCAGTCACCGGGTCTGATGCCGTTGACCGGAAGATCAATCGCAGCACCTCTGCGGCGGCAATGGTGGCGATCGCCAGATAGTCGGCGCGCAAGCGCAGGGTTGGTATGCCCAGTACCACCGCCAGGGCGCCCGCGGCCAGCAGTCCGACGATGATCCCAACCCAGAGCGGCTGCTGGTAGGTGACGGTCATGATGCCGACCCCGTAGCCGCCGAGCAGGGCGAATCCAATTTGGCCGAAGTTCAGCAGCCCGGTGTAGCCGAAATGCAGGTTCAGGCCGATGGCGAGTAGCGCATAGAAGATCGCCGAAGGTCCGATGAGCTGGGCAAGCGATGCTTGGAGGGCGGAGACGATATCCACGACTCACCCGATCCTTTCCCGGGACCCGAGGATGCCTTGGGGACGCACAACCAGGATCAGAATGAGGATGAGCAGACCGCCGACATATTTGAGGTCGGGGTCGACGAACAGCGTCGACAGCTGGACGAAGAGCCCGACGATGAGGCAACCCACCAGCGCACCGTAGGCGGTGCCCAGGCCGCCGAGAATGATGCCGGCGAACATCAGCAACAGCAGCTTGAACCCCATCTCCCACTGGGCTCGTCCGCCGAGCTCGGAGAGCGCCAGCAAGATTCCGCCGAGCGCGGCGAGTCCGCCCCCGAGGCACCAGACGAACACGATCACCCGTTCGACGTTGATTCCGGAGGCCGCGGCGAGATCCTTGTTGTCCGAGACCGCGCGCATGGCCTTGCCGATCGGAGTCTTCTGCAGCATCACAGCGACCGCGACCAGTACCGTCGCGCTGATGGCGATGGTGAGCAGGTTGGTGTCGGTAATCGCGACAGGGCCCCACTGCCGCTGGGCGCTGACGGTCGAATCGGCGAACGCCTGGGTTCGGTCAGAGAACAACGCCAGGATGAGGTAACGCAGGCTGATCGCCAGGCCGATGGAAACGACCAGTTGAGGTATGAGCCCCACTCGTCGCCGTCTCAGTGGATGCCAGATGCCTGCGTTGTTCAGCCATCCGACGGCAATGCCGGCCACAATGGCCAAGGCTGCCGCGCCCACCAGTGGAACGCCGAAAGTGACGTTGAACATCCAGGTGAACACCGCGCCCAGGGTGACGAGCTCGCCGTGGGCGAAATTAGTGAGCCCGGTGGTGCCGAAGATAAGGCTGAGTCCGATGGCGGCGACCGCGATGACCAGTCCGAACCGCAGGCCGTCGACCGTGAGTCGGATGACACGCTCGTAGAGCGGGGTCTCCATGGAGGTGCGAACCTCACCGAAGAGGAACACCACCGCGTTCGTACGACCTGCGGCGACGTCGCGGGTCACCTCGCTTTGCACGCTTACGCCAGCGGGGAGGCTCTCCTTGTCCACTTCGAATGTGTAGGTGCCAACCGGCAGCTCAAGACTCCATCGCCCGTTGTCGTCGGAGGTCGTCGTGGCAGCTTCTTGCCCGGCCTCGTTGAGGACTCGCACGACTGCACCGGCCACCGGTTCGCCGGCGTTCACGAGTCGTCCCGCGACCGGCGCCGTCTCGGTGTCTTGGGCCGCCGCGACGCCGGCGCCGAGGAATGCGGCCAGAACAACAAAGGCCGCCATGAGCAGGCGCTGCGAGGCGACACGAGCACACCGGCTCACTGCGGCAACACCTCCATTGCTGCGAAAAGTCGCTCGACACGTCCGTTGACCGTCTCAATTCGTTCCGGGCGACTGTATAGCGTTTCGGCGCGCACGGCCGAGTTCGGCACCCTCCGCGCGCGTATCGATGATATTTCGGGTTCTTGATGGGGCGATCGCGGCATTGGCGGCAAGGCCCGAGACCCGCCGCGTTGCTATCGTCTATCTGAATGCCTCGCCGCGGTAGATCGGGACTTTGGGGAGACTGGTTTTGCGAGACTCGGTGCGCGGTTCTCGGGTGCTGAGCGCGGTTGCCCTCGGTTCGGCTGTGGTGCTGGGACTCGGTTCAGCGGCGTGCGGTGGGCCGCAATCCGTCCCAGGCCCCCCGCCCAAAAACCTGACTATCGAGCCGCAGGCCGAGATCGACCGCGACGGTGTGGCGGTCGACTCGGTCGACGGGCCGGAGCCGGTCCAACCGGCTGGAGACGGCACCGCGGTGTGTCCGCCCCTGTCGATCGCCATGGCAGGTGACTTGAGGGGGGCCGGCGCCGCTCTCGCCCTGGATATCAAGAATGGCATCCAGCTGGCCGTCGACCAGCACAACGCGGCCAACCCCGCCTGTCAGGTGCAGTTGAAACCTTTTGACACCGAGGGGGATCCAGCCACAGCTGCCGAGCTGGCCGCACGCATCGTCGATGACGTCGACACCATCGGTTTGGTCGGTCCGGTGACCTCAGAAGAGGCGCTCACAGCAGGGGAGGTGTTCGATCGCGCCGGTCTGGTCGCCGCGAGCCCGTCGGCCACCAGCCCAGCACTGAGTGAGAAAGGGTGGCGAACGTTCTTCCGCGGGGCGGCAAGCGACGAGGTGCAGGGCCCGGCGCTCGCCAACTACCTGACGCGGACCCTTGGACACCGCAAGGTGTGTGTGGTCGATGACAGCTCCGATTACGGCCTCGGACTCGCCTTGCTGGTGCGCGAAACCCTCGGTGCCATGGCGGATTCGGCGTGCAACATCGCCGTTAGGTCAGACGATACGAATTTCTCCGAGACGGTGACGCAGATCAACTCTGCCACACCGGATTCGGTGTTCTTCGCCGGCGACTACGCGCAGGCCGTACCGTTCGCCGACCAGTTACGGGCCGGGGGTTTCGAAGGAACCTTCGTCGGCGCCGACGGCGTAAAGAGCGCAGCTTTTGTCGAGCAGGCGGGTTCGGCCGCCAGTGGCGCGGTGCTGTCGTGCCCGTGCAGTCCGGCCCCGCCAGGGTTTGTCGATGAGTACAGCCGCGCGTTCGACCAACCACCCGGCGCCTACAGCGTCGAGGCCTACGACTTGGGCGCGATCCTGCTCACGGGGATAGATTCGGGGGCGATCACCCGGCCGGCGCTGCTGGAATTCGTCCGTGGCTACGACGGGCAGGGAATCGCCCGCCGGTACCGGTGGACCGGTGACGGCGACCTGGTTGACGCGCCGATCTGGATGTATCGGGTAGTCGAACAGTGATGCGCACGGCGGCGCATCTGACCGCCGACTTTTAGCGGGCGAGGATCACCGAGGAGCCGTGACCGAACAGGCCCTGATTGGCGGTGATACCGACCTTGGCGCCCTCCACCTGGCGACCTGTCGCCTGGCCCTTGAGCTGCCAGGTGAGCTCACAGACCTGCGCGATGGCCTGCGCGGGGATAGCCTCGCCGAAGCTGGCCAACCCGCCGGATGCATTCACCGGGATCCGGCCGCCGATGGTCGTCGCCCCGCTTCGCAATAGCTGCTCGGCCTCGCCTCGTGCACACAGTCCCAGATGTTCGTACCAGTCCAGTTCTAGCGCGGTGGACAGGTCGTAGACCTCGGCGAGGCTGAGGTCTTCGGGCCCAAGGCCCGCTTCGGTGTACGCGGCGTCGAGGATCTGGTCCTTGAACACCCGCTCCGGGGCGGGTACCACGGCGGTGGAGTCGGTCGCGATGTCGGGAAGTTCGGGGAGATGCTGCGGATATTGTGGCGTCACGGTGCTGATCGCGCGGACCGACGGCACCCCCTCCAACGATCCGAGATGCTTCTGAGCGAACGACTTGCTGGCCACGATCAGCGCTGCCGCACCATCGGAGGTCGCACAGATGTCGAGCAGCCGGAGCGGGTCGGACACGACAGGGCTGGCCAGCACATCCTCGACGGAGGCTTCCTTGCGGTAGCGGGCGTTGGGGTTGTCCAGGCCGTGGCGGGCGTTCTTGACTTTGACCTGTGCAAAGTCTTCCAGTGTGGCGCCGTACAGGTCCATCCGCCGCCGGGCCAGCAGTGCGAAATACACCGTGTTGGTGGCGCCGATCAGGTGGAAGCGCTGCCAGTCGGGGTCATTGCGCCGTTCGCCGCCAACGGGTGCGAAGAAACCCTTTGGGGTGGTGTCGGCGCCGATGACAAGAGCGACGTCGCAAAAGCCGGCCAGAATCTGCGCGCGGGCGCTCTGCAGCGCTTGTGAGCCGCTGGCGCAGGCGGCATAGCTCGAGCTGACGGGTACGCCATTCCAACCCAGCTTCTGGGCGAACGTCGCACCCGCCACGAATCCGGGATAGCCGTTGCGGATGGTGTCCGCACCGGCTACCAGCTGGACTTGACGCCAATCCAGTCCAGCCTCCGCCAGCGCGGCCCGGGCGGCCACCACGCCGTACTCGGTGAAGTCGCGGCCCCACTTGCCCCACGGATGCATACCCGCACCCAGGATGTAGACGGACTCGGCCATCAGAGAATCCTCCAGGCGTGAACGATTCGCTCGACGCCGTCCTCGTCCACATAGAGCGGCATGGTGGTCAGTTCCATCTCCATGCCGACCTTCAGGTCGGCGGCCAGTGTGCCCTCGACAACCTTGCCGAGCACGATCAGCCCCTCATCGGTCAACTCGACGGCTGCGACGGCGAACGGCTCGAACGGGTCCGGCGAGGGATAGGGCGGCGGCGGTGCGTACCGGTTCTCCGTATAGCTCCATAGCCGGCCGCGGCGCGAGAGGGGGACCTGGGCAAGTTCGTCACCGCTGCACCCGGGATTGGGGCAATTATTGGTGCGGGGTGGAAACACGTAGGTGCCGCACTGGTCACACCTGCCGCCGATCAGATAGGGGTCACCGGACCCATCGATGGCAAACCATCCGTCGACTGCAGGCTGCACCGCGAGTCCAGAGTTTGACACCCGGTCAGCCTACCCAGTGCGGTCGCGAAACTGAAACGTGTTCCATTTCTGGGAGACCGGGGCGGGTCACTTGTCGCCACCGGTGCCTAGAGTGATGGTCGTGAGCCCAGCCAAGACTGCATCGGATATCAAGGCCGGCAGAACAGCAGAGGGGGGGCAGTCCCTCGAGAAGCCCACTCTGATGCTTCTGGACGGTAATTCGCTGGCTTTCCGCGCGTTCTATGCCTTGCCCGCCGAGAACTTCAAGACTCAGGGCGGACTGACGACCAATGCGGTCTACGGCTTCACCGCCATGCTGATCAATCTGCTCCGGGATGAACAGCCCAGTCACATCGCCGCAGCTTTCGACGTGTCCAGGCAGACGTTCCGGTTGGCGAAGTACCCGGAGTACAAGGCCGGCCGGTCTGCGACTCCCGATGAGTTCCGCGGACAGATTGACATCACGAAGGAGGTGCTGGGCGCACTGGGCATAGCGGTTCTCGCAGAGGCCGGCTACGAAGCCGACGATGTTATTGCCACGCTGGCCACTCAGGCTCAGGACCAGGGGTTTCGAGTGCTGGTGGTCAGCGGGGACCGTGACTCGTTGCAGTTGGTCAGTGACGACGTCACGGTTCTCTATCCGCGCAAAGGTGTCAGTGAGTTGACCCGGTTCACTCCCGAGGCCGTCGTGGAAAAGTACGGTCTCACCCCACGGCAGTATCCCGATTTCGCTGCACTGCGCGGTGACCCCAGCGATAACTTGCCGGGCATCCCGGGGGTGGGGGAGAAGACCGCGACCAAGTGGATCGCCGAATATGGATCGCTGCAGGCCCTCGTCGACAACGCGGACAAAGTCAAGGGCAAGGTCGGTGATTCGTTGCGCGCCAACCTGTCCAGCGTTGTGCTCAACCGTGAGCTCACTGATCTCGTCAAAGACGTGCCATTGGCGCAGACCCCGGACGCGCTGCGGATGCAGTCCTGGGACCGGGATCAGATCCACCGGCTGTTCGACGACCTTGAGTTTCGGGTGCTGCGGGACAGGCTGTTCGACACGCTGGCATCGGCGGACCCGGAGGTCGACGAGGGGTTTGAGGTGCGGGGTGGAGCACTGGAATCGGGAACGCTGGCGCCGTGGCTGGCTGAACACAGTGACGGTCAGCGGTTCGGAGTGGCGGTGATGGGCAGCCAGGTGGCTTTCGACAGCGATGCCACCGCGGTGGCGATCGTGGCTGCCGACGGCGATGGCCGCTACCTCGACACCGCGGCTTTGGATCCGGACGACGAGGCTGCGCTGGCCTCGTGGTTCGCCGATTCGGATGCCTCGAAAGCGCTGCACGAGGCCAAACTCGCGATGCACGCCCTGCAAGGTCGGGGCTGGACCTTGGCCGGGGTCAGCTCGGACACGGCGCTGGCCGCCTACCTCGTGCGGCCCGGACAACGCAGCTTCGCGCTCGATGACCTTTCCCTGCGCTACTTGAAACGCGAATTGCGGGCAGATAGCCCTGAGCAACAACAACTTTCACTACTCGATGACTCCCTGAACGAGCCGGGAGGCGTCGACGACGAAGCGGTGCAGGCGTTGCTGTTGCGGGCCGGCGCGGTCAAGGATCTCGCCGATGCGCTTGATGACGAGTTGACGCGGATCGATTCATCTGCGCTGCTCGGCAGTATGGAGCTACCGGTCCAGAGGGTGCTTGCCCAGCTGGAGGAGGTGGGCATCGCGGTGGATCTGCACCGCCTCTCGGAGCTGCAAAGTGAGTTCGCGAGCCAGATCCGGGATGCCGCCGAGGCTGCTTTCGCTGTCATCGGCAAGCAGATCAATCTCGGGTCGCCGAAGCAGCTGCAAGTCGTACTGTTCGACGAATTGGAGATGCCGAAGACCAAGCGCACCAAAACGGGCTACACCACCGACGCGGACGCACTGCAAACGCTGTTCGACAAGACCGGGCACCCGTTCCTGCAGCATTTGCTGGCGCACCGCGATGCGACCCGGCTCAAGGTCACGGTGGACGGGTTGTTGAACGCGGTTGCATCCGACGGGCGCATACATACGACGTTCAACCAGACGATCGCGGCGACCGGTCGGTTGTCGTCCACGGAACCTAATCTGCAGAACATCCCTATCCGGACCGAGGCCGGCCGGCGGATCCGCGACACCTTCGTAGTGGGCCCGGGTTATACGGAGTTGATGACAGCCGACTACAGCCAGATCGAGATGCGGATCATGGCGCATCTGTCCAAGGATGAGGGCCTCATCGAAGCGTTCAACACCGGCGAGGATCTGCACTCGTTCGTCGCGTCGCGCGCGTTCTCAGTGCCCATCGATGAGGTCACCCCCGAACTGCGGCGTCGGGTCAAAGCCATGTCGTACGGGCTGGCCTACGGATTGAGCGCTTACGGTCTCGCCGCCCAGCTGAAGATCTCCACCGAAGACGCGAAGGTGCAGATGGAGCAGTACTTCGACCGGTTCGGCGGTGTGCGCGACTACTTGCGTGACGTCGTCGATCAGGCCCGCAAGGACGGCTACACCTCGACTGTTTTCGGCAGGCGGCGCTACCTGCCGGAACTGGACAGCAGCAATCGCAATGTGCGCGAGGCCGCCGAACGCGCTGCACTCAATGCACCGATCCAGGGCAGTGCAGCCGACATCATCAAGGTCGCGATGATCAACGTCGACCGGGCGATCGCAGAGGCTGGACTGGCGTCACGCATGCTGCTGCAGGTGCACGACGAGTTGCTCTTCGAGGTCGCCGACGGTGAGCATGACGTCCTCGATGCGCTGGTGCGTGAGCACATGGGCAACGCCTACCCGCTCGATGTCCCGCTGGAGGTCTCGGTGGGATACGGCCGCAGTTGGGATTCGGCGGCGCACTGACCGACTCACCGGGCGCGGAAGCCCGCCATCGCCGCCAACGCCGGTGAGGTGCTCCGGGCCGCATACACCGCGTAGGTCTCATCGTTGAGCAGCGCCGCCACCCGATAGTCACCGAAACCCCGGTCGATGCGATCGCGCACGAACGCCAGCTCGACAACCCGATGAGCGAATGTCCTTACGGACTTGCCGGCCTGCTTCCCGCCGAACCGCGTTGCCTCGGCGACGGCCATTCTGCGCGTCCGAATCGACCCTAGCCAGGTCGCCTCGTTGGGTGTCACCACGCCCGCGGCCACCATGCCGGGCAGTTTGGC
Organism: uncultured Mycobacterium sp.; assembly: GCA_964498215.1. Lineage (GTDB taxonomy): Bacteria > Actinomycetota > Actinomycetes > Mycobacteriales > Mycobacteriaceae > Mycobacterium. Next base: position 12,687 of record CAZCHU010000036.1, read on the forward strand.
GGCCACCAGCCGCTGTTCGCGGCGCCGACTGTAGATCGCCAGCGTGATCGCCAGCCCGAAGATCGGCATCATCCAGAACACGTACACACCGAAGTAGGCCTGCGCACCCAGCAGAGACGAGCCGTTCCACATGGCGTGCAGCGCCACCGCGCCGCCGTAGCCGAGCAGGATGCAGCCGGTTTTGGCGATGCCGCTTCGCTGGTGCAGCGCGAACCACACGCCGACGGCGAACAGCGTCGTGAACAGAGAATGGGCGAACGGCGCCATGATCAGCCGCAGCGCGGCAGTGACCAAAGAGTCGGACAGCGAATCACCATTGGCGATGTAGAGGATGTCCTCCAGCCAAGCGAAACCCGCCCCGACCAACCCTGCGTAGACCAGGCAGTCGGTCAACGAGTTCAGTTCGTTGCGACGGGCGCCGGTCATCATGAGCAGCAAGAACAGACCCTTGGCCGCCTCTTCGGTCACCGGTGCGCCGACCACCAGCGTGACCGGGTTGACCCCCGTGGCGGCGGCGCCTCCTGCGACCGGGGCGAGCCAGGCTTCGAGGACGATCTGCAGAACCGCCGCGATGACGACCGCCGCCGACGTGCCCCAGACGAACGCGAGGACGAGCAGGCGCGGGGGCTCGGGCTCCCACCTGTCGAGCCACAGGTAGGCCAGTACCACCAGGGTCATCGCAATGCTGGACAACACGAAGCCGACGCCCGTACCGGCAGGATTGAGCGTTGTCAGCACGATGACGATGAGACCCGCGACGGTGCCCAGTGCGATGATCAGGCCGAGCGGGGCTCCGGCATTGCGGACGCGGCGCACGAACGGCCCTGAGAGGTCCGGGGGCTGTCCGAAAGCTCCGGTCGAATACACCAGAGCAGGGTAGCCGCCGACGGGAGCTAGTTTGTCCTGCGTGTACCCAGTCGAGTAGCCTCTTCGAGTACCTGTGCGTGCGATTCGCGGGTATCACCAAGAAAAACAACACCTGTCCCTACGATCACACCTGTCCGGAGCAACCCACCACATGCCAAGTCCCTCCGTCACCTCGCCGCAAGTAGCCCTTAACGACATCGGCTCGGCTGAGGATTTTCTCGCTGCCATCGACAAGACCATCAAATACTTCAACGATGGCGACATCGTCGAAGGGACCATCGTCAAGGTTGACCGTGACGAAGTCCTGCTCGACATCGGGTACAAGACCGAAGGTGTCATTCCGTCCCGTGAGCTCTCCATCAAGCACGACGTCGACCCCAATGAGGTTGTGTCCGTCGGCGATGAGGTTGAAGCTCTGGTCCTCACCAAGGAGGACAAAGAAGGCCGTCTGATCCTGTCCAAGAAGCGCGCCCAATACGAGCGCGCCTGGGGCACGATCGAAGCGAAGAAGGAGGCCGACGAACATGTCACTGGCACCGTCATCGAGGTCGTCAAGGGCGGCCTGATCCTTGACATCGGTCTGCGCGGCTTCCTGCCCGCGTCGCTGGTGGAGATGCGTCGTGTCCGTGATCTTCAGCCGTACATCGGCAAGGAGATCGAGGCCAAGATCATCGAGTTGGACAAGAACCGCAATAACGTGGTGCTGTCCCGGCGCGCCTGGCTGGAGCAGACCCAGTCCGAGGTACGCAGCGAGTTCTTGAACCAGCTCACCAAGGGCGCCATCCGCAAGGGTGTGGTGTCCTCGATCGTCAACTTCGGTGCGTTCGTCGACCTCGGTGGAGTCGATGGCCTGGTGCACGTGTCCGAGCTGTCCTGGAAGCACATCGATCACCCATCCGAGGTCGTCAACGTCGGTGACGAGGTCACCGTCGAGGTTCTCGACGTCGATATGGACCGCGAGCGGGTTTCGTTGTCGTTGAAGGCGACCCAGGAAGATCCGTGGCGGCATTTCGCTCGCACCCATGCGATCGGCCAGATCGTGCCGGGCAAGGTCACCAAGCTGGTGCCTTTCGGCGCATTTGTCCGCGTCGAAGAGGGCATCGAGGGTCTCGTGCACATCTCGGAGCTCTCCGAGCGCCACGTCGAGGTTCCCGACCAGGTGGTCCAGGTCGGCGACGACGCGATGGTCAAGGTCATCGACATCGACCTGGAGCGTCGCCGTATCTCGCTGAGCCTCAAGCAGGCTAACGAGGACTACAGCGAAGAGTTCGAAGCGTGGAAGTACGGCATGGCCGACAGCTACGACGACCAGGGAAATTACATCTTCCCCGAGGGCTTCGACGCCGAAACCAACGAGTGGCTCGAAGGCTTCGAGAAGCAGCGTGACGAGTGGGAGGCGCGCTACGCCGAGGCAGAGCGTCGCCACAAGATGCACACCGCGCAGATGGAGAAGTTCGCGGCTGCCGAAGCGGCTGAAGCGGCCGCACCGGCATCGGCCGGTTCGTCGCGTTCTGAAGAGCCATCCTCCGGCGGATCGCTCGCCAGCGATGAGCAGCTTGCCGCGCTACGGGAAAAGCTCGCAGGCAACGCGTAGTCCACAGCAGCCCTGACAGACTGGCGCGGTCGGTGTTGCGCATTGGGTTGACCGGAGGAATCGGGGCTGGCAAGTCCACGGTGGCTGCCACGTTCAGTGAGCTCGGAGGCGTCGTCGTTGACGGCGATGTGATCGCCCGCGAGGTCGTCGAGCCGGGTACCGAGGGTTTGGCCAGCCTGGTCGAGGCTTTCGGTGACGGGATTCTGCTTCCCTCCGGGGCACTGAATCGGCCCGCGCTAGCGGCCATCGCCTTCAGTGATGAGCAGAAGCGCATGACGCTGAACTCGATCGTTCATCCTCTTGTGGCGCAACGGCGTTCGGAACTGATCGCCAATGCGGAGGAGGCCGCGGCGAACCCGGTGATCGTCGAGGACATACCGCTGCTCGTCGAATCGCAGATGGCCGCGATGTTCCCATTGGTCGTGATCGTCCACGCTGACGCGGAAACGAGGGTGACGCGACTCGTCCAGCACCGCGGCTTCAGCGAGGAGGACGCGAGGGCGCGGGTCGCCGCGCAGGCCAGCGAGGAGCAGCGCCGAGCGGTCGCCGACGTGTGGCTGGACAACACCGGCAGCACTGCGGAGCTCGTGGAACGGGCCCGCAGGCTGTGGCACGAGCGTATCCAGCCGTTCGCCCACAACCTGCAAGTCGGTCGGCCGGCGCATTCCGAGCCACGTCTGGTGCCGCCGGATCCGCAGTGGCCAGCCCAGGCTGAGCGGATTCTGGCGCGGCTGCGGACCGCGTGTGGCCACCGTGCAGTGCGGATCGACCACATCGGTTCCACCGCGATTCCGGGGATGGACGCCAAGGACGTCATCGATGTTCAAGTCACCGTCAACTCGCTCGAGGCCGCCGACGAGCTCGGTGCCGCGCTGTTGGCGGCCGGATACCCACCGACCACCATTAACGGGGACGTCAGCAAACCCGATGGACGTAGCACCGTGGTTGAGTTCGACCACGTGGACGACGAATCCCTGTGGTCAAAACGGCTGTATTGCTCGGCCGATCCCGGGCGGCCGACCAACGTCCACGTCCGGGTAGACGGCTGGCCCGGTCAGCAGTTCGCGTTGCTGTTCGTCGACTGGCTGACCGCCAGTCCGCAAGCCCGGGCGGAGTATCTGGCGCTCAAGCGGAAGGTGGCGAGGCAGGAGCCGGTAAGCACTGGCGCGTACACCGAAGCCAAGGAGCCGTGGTTCCTCGATGCCTATCGCAGGGCGTGGGAGTGGGCCGACACCACAGGCTGGCGCCCCAGCGGTTAGAGCGGTGGAAGCGGAGCCGCGGCGGGCGGCGCTGCGGCGGGGTCGACCGGAACGCTGTTGGCGATACCGCTCACCGGAACTTGGCAGGTCAGCGTGCCGAAATTAGGGTCATCGCGCTGAGGAGTGACCCGAGGGCCGATGAAATCGTCGGCCTGCGCAACCAGGGCGTCGTCGACCAGAATCTCGCAGTGCAGGTTCGCTGAGTACGGCCATTCGATCGAGACCCGCACGTTGGCGATCTCAGATGCCGGGAGCACGGTGTTGGCCTCGAAAACCCGACCCGGAATCATTGTCGGTTCAGCGACCTGCAGCTGGTCGCCCTCGGCGCGATAGGTGATCCGCGCACCGCGGGACACCCCGTCCACCCGGGCTCGGTAAACGACGTTGTGCAGCAACTCCTGGTCCGGAGCCGGTGTCTCGACCTGAGGCTGAGGCTCGGGATCGGCTAGCGCGGTCGGCACGGACACCTGCAGACCGGCGAGCACCATTGACGCGGCTCCGATGGCCGCGCACGCCGTCCGTGTCCGTCTGCTCGCCCGCACAGGATGAGATTCTAAGCCCCACGCCAAGTCAAGACCATGCCGATCCCGGCAAGCCAGCGGTGCAGATCGTAATCATGCCTGGCCAGAGCGTCGACGGTGGCGATCGCCGTCTGGATCGCCCGCTCGCCGCATTCGGGGCTGAGCAGTCCGGACGCTACCGCTGCGCACAGTTCGTCGGCGTCGGTGATCTGCACTTCGGCGCCGGTGCGAAGGACCAGGTCGAGGTAGTAGTCCGTGCCTTGCCAGGTGGTCGGTCCCGGCTGGTACTCGCCGACGTCGAGGTAGTAATCCTGGTCACGTTCGTAGCCGAGGTTGAAGTGGAACACCGTCACGCGAAGTCCCAATGAGGGCAGCAACCACGATTCGATGTAGTGGAATTGCGCCCGCCCGGGAGTGGGCCGGGCCATGTAGAGCCCCCAGGGTTGGACGGTATAGACGTCCACGGCTCTGACGACCCCCTTGGGGTCGGTGTTGGTGTTGGCCGTGAGGTCAAAGGTCTCGTGCTTGGGCGGGTGGATGCCGACCAGGATATGCCGTGACAAGGCCAGACCGTGTCGGGGGCAGGTTCTACGCTGGAGAGTATGGCTTTCGCGACTGAAGACCCCGTACTCGCGCACTCGGAGTACCGCGCCATGGACGAGATCGTTCGTGAAGGCGGCCGCTTCGAGGTGGTGAGTGAATTCGAGCCTGCCGGTGATCAACCGGCCGCGATCGACGACCTGGAACGCCGAATCCGAAAGGGGGAGCGCGACGTGGTCCTGCTCGGTGCCACCGGCACGGGAAAATCGGCGACCACGGCATGGCTGATAGAGCGCCTGCAACGGCCCACCTTGGTGATGGCGCCGAACAAGACCCTGGCCGCCCAGCTGGCCAACGAGCTCCGGGAGATGTTGCCGCACAACGCCGTCGAGTATTTCGTTTCCTATTACGACTACTACCAGCCGGAGGCGTACATCGCCCAGACGGATACCTACATCGAGAAGGACAGCTCGATCAACGACGATGTGGAGCGGCTGCGTCACTCGGCGACGTCAAGCCTGCTGTCGCGTCGCGACGTCGTGGTGGTGGCATCGGTGTCCTGCATCTACGGCCTCGGCACCCCGCAGTCCTACCTGGACCGCTCCGTCGAACTCGGCGTCGGCGACGAGGTTCCGCGCGACGCACTGTTACGCCTGCTGGTCGACGTTCAGTACACCCGCAACGACATGGCGTTCACCCGCGGTTCGTTCCGGGTCCGCGGTGACACCGTCGAGATCATCCCGTCCTACGAGGAACTTGCGGTCCGCATCGAGTTCTTCGGCGACGAGGTGGAGGCACTGTACTACCTCCATCCATTGACTGGCGACATCGTCCGGAAGGTCGATTCGCTACGTATCTTCCCGGCCACGCACTACGTCGCGGGTCCCGAGCGGATGGCAAACGCGATCTCGACCATCGAGTCCGAACTCGAAGAGCGGTTGGCCGAGTTGGAGCGTCAGGGCAAGCTGTTGGAAGCTCAACGGCTGCGGATGCGTACCAACTACGACATCGAGATGATGCGCCAGGTCGGATTCTGTTCCGGAATTGAGAACTATTCGCGCCATATCGACGCGCGTCCCGCCGGATCGGCACCCGCCACCCTGCTCGACTACTTTCCCGAGGATTTTCTGCTCGTCATCGACGAATCGCATGTCACGGTGCCGCAGATCGGTGGAATGTACGAGGGCGACATGTCGCGCAAACGCAACCTGGTGGAGTTCGGGTTCCGTCTGCCGTCGGCGGTCGACAACCGGCCGCTGACGTGGGAGGAGTTCGCCGACCGAATCGGCCAGACGGTGTATCTGTCGGCAACCCCGGGTGCGTTCGAACTGAGTCAGGCCGGCGGCGAGTTCGTCGAGCAGGTGATCCGGCCGACCGGCCTGGTCGATCCGCAGGTCGTGGTCAAGCCCACCAAGGGGCAGATCGATGATCTGATCGGGGAGATCCGGAAACGCACCGAGTGTGACGAGCGCGTGCTGGTCACCACACTGACGAAGAAGATGGCCGAAGACCTCACCGACTACCTGCTGGAGATGGGCATCCGGGTCCGGTATCTGCACTCGGAGGTGGATACGTTGCGCCGGGTCGAACTGCTGCGCCAGCTGCGGCTGGGGGAGTACGACGTTCTGGTCGGAATCAACCTTCTTCGTGAGGGCCTCGACCTTCCCGAGGTATCGCTGGTCGCCATCCTGGACGCGGACAAGGAAGGTTTTCTACGCTCACCGCGCAGCCTGATCCAGACCATCGGTCGCGCGGCGCGCAACGTGTCGGGTGAGGTGCACATGTACGCCGACACCATGACCGACTCGATGAAACAGGCGATCGACGAGACGGAACGGCGGCGCACCAAACAGATCGCCTTCAACAAAGAACACGGGATCGACCCGAAACCGTTGCGCAAGAAGATCGCTGACATCCTCGATCAGGTCTACCGCGAGGCCGAGGACACCGACTCGGTAGAAATCGGCGGCTCCGGCCGTAACGCCTCGCGGGGTAGGCGCGCGCAGGGTGAGCCTGGCCGTGCGGTGAGTGCCGGTGTGTTCGAGGGCCGCGATACTGCCAACATGCCGCGCGCCGAATTGGCCGATCTCGTCAAGGAGCTCACCGCGCAGATGATGGCTGCCGCACGCGACCTTCAGTTCGAGCTGGCTGCCCGCATCCGAGACGAAATCGCGGACTTGAAGAAAGAACTCCGCGGAATGGATGCCGCCGGTCTCAAGTAGCCCGCATCACGTTGTCATCGCAATAGTGATCTTGCCTGCACTGGCGGGGCCCAATCCTGGGCAAATGCGATCCCGGTGTGGTGATTCGTACCCTGTTCGGCTGGCGCCGGGTTAGTGTCTGTGGCGTTGCAACTGACGCTGGGAGGATATGGATGAGCGCCTATCAAACCGTGGTCGTTGGTACGGACGGGTCGGACTCGTCATTTCGTGCCGTCGACCGCGCTGGAGAGATCGCCGCCGGCGCCAATGCGAAGGTCATCGTCGCCACGGCCTATTTCCCGCAGAGCGAGGACAAAGGTGCCGCTGACGTACTCAAGGACGAGGCCTACAAGGTGTCGGGTAATGCCCCGATATACGAGATCCTGCGCGATGCGCGAGATCGTGCGAAGGCTGCCGGCGCGCAGGAAGTCGAAGAGAAGGCCATCGTCGGGGCCCCCGTTGATGCGCTTGTCGAGCTGGCCGAGGAAGTCGGCGCCGACCTGCTCGTCGTGGGCAACGTCGGGCTGAGCACCATCGCCGGGCGGCTACTCGGGTCGGTACCGGCCAATGTGGCACGGCGGTCCAAGTCCGACGTGCTGATCGTGCACACCTCGTGAACGGAAACTTTGAACGTTAGGGTTCCCGGCAGCTTCGTGATGAAGCTGTAGCTTTCGGCCCGCCTGTCACCGCACGACGAAGTCCGGCGCCGGGGCTAGTGTCTTCCGCCATGGGTAGCTATGTGATGCTGGCGGGGATTGTCGTCTCCGTGCTGCTGGGTTCGTTGTTGGTAGGTCGTCGCGTTCTGGGTTCCGTTGTGCGGTGCGGATTTTGCGATCACAGGGTAATGCCGTGGGCGGTAGGACGGGACACGTTCACCTGCCGGCCATGCAAGAAGACCTTGCCGCGTCGGCTGGCCTATCCGACCCCTGCTCTGGAGTTCACGACCGCCGCGCCAATCGGTAATCCGGAGTGCCGCGTTCCATCGGGTGGTGCCCGTGTGCTCGAGCCAGCAGGGCGGCACCGGAAAGCGGGTTAGCGAGAGGGAACGCCCGCCACTGGCATGGGCCGGGCAGTACTCATCCGGTGAACTTGCCGCTACGGATGCGATCGGCCTCCATGAGGGCAAGTTCCTGGGCCGCAGGGATCACTATCTCGTGATCGGGCACGAAATCGACCGAGTCGGCGCGGTCTAGGTACGGCACGGCGTTGAGTATCACGCGCATCGCGTTCAGTCGGGCCTGGTGTTTGTCTTCAGAGCGCACGATGGTCCAGGGGGCGTCGGCCGTGCTGGTGCGGCGCAGCATTTGGTATTTGGCATCCGTGAAGTCGTCCCAGTGCTCCTGAGCCTGCACGTCGATCTCGCTAAGCTTCCACTGGCGTAAGGGATCGTCGCGGCGGCGTTCGAATCGGCGGGCCTGCTCCTCTTTGGTGACACTGAAGTAAAGCTTGACCAGGATCGTGCCCTGGCGGACCAGGTCCTTCTCGAAGCCCACCACACCTCGCAGGAAGTTGCGGTGCTCCTCATCGGTGCAGAAGCCGAAGACCGGCTCCACCATGGCCCGGTTGTACCAGGAACGGTCGAACAAGACCATCTCCCCACCGGAGGGGAACTGGGCTACGTAACGTTGGAAATACCATTGGGTGCGCTGTTCGGCGGTGGGCTTCCCGAGGGCCACGACCCGATAGTGCTTCTCGTTCATGTAACGGGTGACTCGCCGGATGGTTCCGCCCTTACCGGCGGCGTCGCGGCCCTCGAAAAGAACAATCATGCGGCGGTCCTCGTCTTCGAGATACCGCTGGAGCTTTAGCAGCTCCACCTGATAGGGCTTGAGTTCTTCATCCTGACGGACCTTGCGGGGGACGGCCATGCCGACGATTCTTCACGATGGCGGCGCGAACCGGGCACGCCGGTACTGCCTAGCCCCGACGTCGGGCCTCCAGCACGGTCTACCAGCCGCGTTCGCGCCATTCAGCTAGGTGCGGACGTTCCACTCCGAGCGTGGTGTCATCGCCGTGACCAGGATAGATGGCGGTGCCGTCCGGATACTGCGCGAACACCTTCGATTCGAGATCATCCATCAGTGACTGGAACTCGGCTGGGCGTGTTGTCCTGCCGGGACCACCGGGAAACAGACAATCACCGGTGAACAGCTGGACGTCACCGCCTGCTGCTGGGCCGCCGAGAGCCAGCGCCACGGAGCCCGGGGTGTGGCCGCGCAAGTGGATGACATCGAAGCTGAGGTCCCCGATGTCGATGGTGTCGCCGTCGGCCAGCAGGCGGTCGGGGGTCACGGGCAGCGGTCCGGCATCCAACTGATGGGCGGCCGTCGGGGCCCCCGTGGCCGCGGCGACCTCCGATAGTGCCATCCAATGGTCTTGGTGCTGATGGGTTGTGACGATCAACGACAACGTCGGCGCATTCTGTTCGATCAGCTCGAGCAGAATCGTGGGGTCGTTGGCCGCATCGATGAGAAGGGTCTCACCGGTCGCGGAACAGGTCACCAGGTAGGCGTTGTTGTCCATGGGGCCGACGGACACCTTGACGATCGAGGCGCCCGGAAGGGTGCGTCGAGCTGCGGTCCGAGGCTCCACGTGTCCGGTATAGGTTTCGTCGACCAGCGTCATGGTCCTCACGTTACTTCCCGGCAGTGAGGCATCACCGCACCGTCGGCGAAACTTGTCGGCGGGCGCACATAGCATGGTCGTGTACTGCGTCTGCCCGATGAAAGGACACTGTTGGCTGACCGCCTCATCGTCAAGGGCGCCCGCGAGCACAATCTGCGGGGTGTCGATCTTGACCTGCCCCGCGACGCGATGATCGTGTTCACCGGGCTTTCCGGCTCCGGCAAGTCGTCGCTGGCGTTCGACACGATCTTCGCCGAGGGGCAACGCCGCTACGTGGAGTCGTTGTCGGCGTACGCGCGGCAGTTTCTCGGGCAGATGGACAAGCCGGACGTCGACTTCATCGAAGGCCTTTCACCTGCGGTCTCGATCGATCAGAAGTCCACCAACCGGAACCCGCGCTCGACCGTAGGCACCATCACCGAGGTCTACGACTACCTGCGGCTTCTCTATGCGCGGGCTGGCACGCCGCACTGCCCGGTTTGCGGAGAGCGCATCGCCCGCCAAACTCCGCAGCAGATCGTCGACCAGGTCCTCGCGATGGATGAAGGTCTGCGCTTTCAGGTACTCGCGCCGGTGGTCCGCACCCGCAAGGGAGAGTTCGTCGACCTGTTCGACAAGCTCAACACGCAGGGCTACAGCAGGGTGCGAATCGATGGTGTGGTCCACTCCCTGACCGACCCACCGAGGCTCAAGAAGCAGGAGAAGCACGATATCGAGGTGGTCGTCGACCGCCTGACGGTCAAGGCCAGCTCGAAGCAGCGGCTCACCGACTCCGTCGAAACCGCGCTGAACCTGGCGGACGGCATTGTTGTTCTCGAGTTTCCGGACGACCGGGATCCGGAGACCGACATACCTCGGGAACAGCGGTTCTCCGAAAAGCTGGCCTGCCCCAACGGCCATCCACTGGCTGTCGACGATCTCGAGCCCCGGTCGTTCTCCTTCAATTCGCCCTACGGTGCATGTCCGGAGTGCGTCGGCTTGGGGATCAAGAAAGAGGTCGACCCGGATCTGGTGGTGCCCGACCCCGACCTGACTTTGGCCGAGGGCGCTGTCGCGCCGTGGGCGATGGGGCACACCGCCGAGTACTTCACTCGAATGCTGTCCGGCCTGGGTGATCAATTGGGGTTCGATGTCGACACTCCGTGGAAGAAGCTTCCTATCAAGGCGCGCAAGGCGATTCTTGAGGGATGTGACGAGCAGGTACACGTGCGGTACAAGAACCGGTACGGGCGCAGGCGGTCCTATTACGCGGATTTCGAGGGCGTCATGGCGTTCCTGCACCGACGCATGGAGCAAACCGACTCCGAGCAGACGAAGGAGCGGCTGGAAGGCTTCATGCGCGACGTGCCATGTCCGGAATGCGCCGGCGCCCGCCTCAAACCGGAAATCTTGGCGGTCGCGTTGACCGCCGGGGACTTCGGCACGAAGTCGATCGCGCAGGTCTCTGAGCTATCCATCGCCGAGTGCGCGGCTTTCCTCAACGCGCTCACCCTGGGCGCCAGAGAGCAGGCGATCGCCGGCCAGGTGCTCAAGGAGATTCAGTCGCGGCTGGGGTTCCTGCTCGATGTCGGGTTGGAGTATCTGTCGCTCTCCCGGGCAGCCGCGACGCTGTCCGGCGGTGAGGCGCAACGCATCCGGTTGGCCACCCAAATCGGGTCGGGCCTTGTCGGTGTGCTGTATGTGCTCGACGAACCGTCGATCGGACTGCACCAGCGCGATAACCGTCGGTTGATTGAAACCCTGGTGCGGCTGCGTAACCTCGGCAACACCCTCATCGTCGTCGAGCACGACCTTGACACCATCGCCCATGCCGACTGGGTTGTCGACATCGGCCCGGCGGCCGGTGAGCACGGTGGTCAGATCGTGCACAGCGGTCCTTACGAGGAATTGCTCGAGAACTCGAATTCGATTACCGGAGCCTATCTTTCGGGCAAAGAGCAGATCGAGATCCCCGCCCTGCGGCGGCCGGCCGATCGTAAACGTCAGCTTGCAGTCGTCGGTGCCCGCGAGCACAACCTGCGCAAAATCGATGTGGCGTTTCCGTTGGGAGTGCTCACCTCAGTGACCGGTGTGTCCGGTTCTGGCAAGTCGACCCTCGTCAACGACATCTTGGCCTCGGTGTTGGCCAACAAGCTCAACGGAGCGCGGCAGGTTCCAGGGCGACACACGAGGGTGACGGGTCTGGAGCACGTCGACAAGCTGGTCCGAGTCGACCAGTCGCCGATCGGCAGGACGCCGCGTTCTAACCCCGCTACCTATACGGGAGTGTTCGACAAAATCCGCACCCTGTTCGCCGCGACTACCGAAGCCAAGGTGCGCGGATACCAGCCCGGCCGGTTCTCTTTCAACGTCAAGGGCGGCCGCTGTGAGGCCTGCTCCGGGGACGGCACCATCAAGATCGAGATGAACTTCCTTCCCGACGTGTACGTACCGTGCGAAGTCTGTCAGGGTGCCCGCTACAACCGCGAAACTCTCGAGGTGCACTACAAAGGCAAGACCATTGCCGAGGTGCTCGACATGTCCATCGAGGACGCAGCCGAGTTCTTTTCGCCGATCACATCCATCCATCGCTACCTGAAGACGCTGGTCGACGTGGGCCTGGGCTATGTGCGGTTGGGGCAGCCGGCTCCCACCCTGTCCGGCGGTGAGGCGCAACGGGTGAAGTTGGCGTCGGAATTACAGAAGCGCTCGACCGGTCGCACGGTCTACATTCTGGACGAGCCGACGACCGGACTGCACTTCGAAGACATCCGCAAGCTCTTGATGGTGATCAACGGCCTTGTCGACAAAGGCAATACGGTCATCGTCATCGAACACAACCTGGACGTGATCAAGACCGCCGATTGGATCATTGACATGGGCCCCAACGGGGGGTCAGGTGGCGGCACCGTGGTCGCGGCGGGCACGCCGGAAGACGTCGCCGCAAACCTCGACAGCCATACCGGCCACTTCCTCGCCGAATCGTTGGGTGTTTCGCGGCGGAAGCCGAAGAAGGTTCGCCGCCGCAAAGTCACCGCTTAACGCCGGAAGTGGTGGCGGCTTGACGCTACTGAGCGTCGTGCTCCTTGCGAAGTGATTCGCGTATCTGCGCGAGACGCTCGGCGGCCGCCTCCTGGCGCGCTTCGTAGCGTTCCTCGACGCTGCGGCCTTCTGGGGTTTCGGCGGCGAGCTCGGCTGACCCGATTGACGTCGCATACCGCGCCTCGATCTTCTCGCGGACCGACTCGAACGTCGGCACACCGTCGGCGGTGTAACCGGTGTCGATCTCGGTACGGGGGTCGTCCGGCATGACGACCACGGTACTCCGCCCGGACCACCAGCAGCAGCCGACGCGAGCGGCCGGCTGGCAACCTAACGCGGTTTGGCCAGCGGGAACGGCAACGTCTCGCGAATACTGCGGCCGGTGATGAGCATGACTACGCGGTCCACGCCCATTCCCAGCCCGCCGGTCGGCGGCATCGCGTATTCCATGGCTTGAAGGAAGTCCTCATCGAGTTCCATCGCCTCGGGATCTCCGCCGGCGGCCAGCAGCGATTGTTCCTGGAGTCGGCGGCGCTGCTCAACGGGGTCGGTGAGCTCGCTGTAGGCGGTACCGAGTTCGACGCCCCAGGCGACGAGATCCCAGCGTTCGGCGAGGCCGGGGATGCTGCGGTGCGGCCGGGTCAGGGGAGAGACCGACGTCGGGAAATCCTTGTAGAACGTGGGCTCCTCGGTGCGGTCCTCGACGAGGCGTTCGTACAATTCCAGCACCAGCGCGCCGGTATCCCAGTGCGTGAGGTAGGGGATGCCGGCGGCATCGCATACTCGGCGCAGCGTGACCAGGTCGGTCTGCGGTCCGATGTCCTCGCCCAACGCCGCGGACACCGCGCCATGCACGGTTTTGACAGGCCAGCGTCCGGAAATGTCGACCGGCTCCAGCTGGCCGTCTTCGCGGGGTCGGAGAAACACCTGCGTGCCGTTGGCCGCCTGGGCGGCGTTTTGGATCAACTCACGGCATCCGTCAATCCATACGTTGTAGTCGGCGTGCGCCTGATACGCCTCCAGCAAGGTGAACTCGGGGTTGTGACTGAAGTCAACCCCCTCGTTACGGAATGCGCGGCCCAGCTCGAACACGCGCTCGACTCCACCGACACACAGCCGTTTCAGGTACAGCTCGGGTGCGATGCGCAGATACAGGTCGAGATCGTAGGCATTGATGTGGGTCAGGAACGGCCGGGCGTTGGCGCCGCCGTG
>CAZCHU010000037.1:0-26082 GCA_964498215.1 uncultured Mycobacterium sp.
CCGTGCAGGCCGTACTCGCCCAGGATGTCTTTTTTCTGTTCGGCAGTGAGCGCCATGAAACAACTCCATTACTACGGTCCGCGATCAAAGGCCGGACGATCTCGAGGATCTCCGACATACGCGGCCACCGCGAACTGCAGCACACGCAACGTCGGCGGGGAGTCTAGCAGCGGCGATGGTCACGCTGCGAATCGTCCGCGCGTGGGCTTGGCTGTCGAGCGTGGGCCTTAGGCACAAAATAACGCGGTCCGCGTGCCGCAAGGCCCACGCTCGGCGAGGCCGAGGCCCCTACTGCTGCGCGGACAGGATGCTGCGCGAGCGTTCGATGTCAGCGTCTATCGCAGTCACCAGCCCGGTCACTGAGTCGAACTTCTCCTGCCCGCGCAGGCGCGCGACGAAATCGACGGCCACGTGCTGGCCATAGAGGTCGGCGGTGGTGTCCAGCACGAAAGCCTCGACGGTGCGAGTCCGGCCGGAGAAGGTCGGATTGGTGCCGACCGAGACCGCGGCCTGGTATCGCTCGCCGGGTGTGACAGTGCCGACCACCGGGCCGTGCCCGAGGACGGTGAACCAGGCCGCGTATACGCCGTCCGCCGGGATCGCCGAATACATGGGCGGGGCAACATTGGCCGTTGGGAATCCCAGCGCCCTGCCCCGACCTTCCCCGCGGACCACCACTCCCTCCACCCGGTGGGCGCGGCCGAGGGCCTCCGCCGCGGCAACCATGTCACCGGCATCGACGCAGGACCGGATATAGGTCGAGGAGAAAGTCACCGCGTCATCTCGGGAATGCTCGGCAGCCTCGGCAACCAGGGCGAGCGAATCCACCGCGAAGCCGAACCGGTCCCCCGCGTTTCGGAGCAGCCCCACATTGCCCGCCGCCTTCTTGCCGAACGTGAAATTCTCGCCGACCATCACTTCGACCACGTGAAGCCGTTCTACCAGCAGTTCATGCACGTACCGGTCGGGAGTGAGCTTCATGAAGTCAGCGGTGAACGGCATGACCAAAAAGACATCGATGCCCATCTCCTCAACCAGCTCGGCGCGCCGTGTGAGGGTGGTGAGCTGCGCAGGGTGGCTGCCGGGGAACACGACTTCCATCGGGTGCGGATCGAACGTCATCAAGACCGTCGGAACACCACGCGACCGCCCCGCCTTCACCGCACGGCCGATCAGCTCCTGGTGGCCGCGGTGGACACCGTCGAATACGCCGATCGTCAGGACACATCGGCCCCAGTCGGTGGGGATTTCATCCTGCCCCCGCCAGCGCTGCACGCTGCCAGCCTACGGCCAGCCTGGGCCGTCAGACCACCAGCACCACCAGATCAGCGATGACTGCCTAAACTTTGTCGTGTGAGTCCTGACGGCGAGCCCCGCGATCTGACGACGGTGGCGGAGGACTATCTGAAAGTCATCTGGACCGCGCAGGAATGGTCACACGAGAAGGTCAGTACGAAATTGCTCGCCGAACGCATCGGGGTTTCGGCGAGCACGGCCTCGGAATCGATCCGCAAGCTCGCCGACCAGGGGCTTGTCGATCACGAGAAGTACGGCGCGGTGACGCTGACCGATGCGGGACGGAGCGCCGCGTTGACGATGGTTCGCCGCCACCGCCTCATGGAGACATTCCTGGTGCGCGAACTCGGCTACGGCTGGGATGAGGTGCACGACGAGGCCGAGGTACTCGAACACGCGGTGTCCGACCGGATGTTGGACCGGATCGACGCCAAACTCGGCTACCCGACCCGCGATCCGCACGGGGATCCGATACCGGCCGCCGACGGCCAGGTGCCCACCCCGCCGGCCCGTCAGCTATCGGCCTGTCAGGAAGGTGAAGCTGGCGCCGTTGCGCGGATCTCCGACGCCGATCCCGAGATGTTGCGCTATTTCGACACTGTCGGGATCAGCTTGGACTCCCGGTTGCGCGTCGTTGCCCGCCGCGACTTCGCCGGTATGATTTCGGTCACCGTGCAGAACCCGGGCGATACCGGCCACGACGGCGATGCCGAAGCCACCGTCGAACTGGGAAACCCTGCCGCACAAGCGATCTGGGTAGTCATCTAGGAGGATCCCGATGGCCAAGCTCGAATTGTCCCGATCGCTCCCGTTGCCGGCAGACCAGGCCTGGGCACATGCATCCGACCTGGCCACGCTGGGCGACTGGATGGTCATGCATCAGGGCTGGCGGTCGGATCTCCCCGAGGAACTCCGCGCGGGGGCCGTGGTCGTCGGCGTGGCCGGCGCGAAGGGTATGCGCAACCGCGTCACCTGGACGGTGCGTACTTTCGATCCGCCTTCAGCACTGGAGATCAGCGGTGCAGGGGTGGGCGGCACCAAGTACTCGCTGGCGATGAAGGTCTCCCCCACCGACGACGGCTGCACCTTCACAGTGAGGATGAATCTCGGCGGGGCCCCGTTGTTCGGCCCCATCGGTGCCGCAGCGGTCCGCGCGGTCAAAGGCGATATCGAAAAGTCGATCGTGCAGTTCGAGAAGCTCTACTCCTAGCCTCCGGTTCACAGCGTCGCCGGCCGAACCACGACGACGCTCTTCGTTCGTGAGCCCGCGTCTTCCAGCAGCGAGATGACCCTCCCATCGGCAGCCGTCGCAGCGTAGACGCCACAGAGACCGGCCGGCCGCAATGCGCGACCGTGTCGGGCGTCTTCAACCTCGGCCGCGGTCAGGTCGCGACGCGGAAAGGCTTGCAGGCAGGCCTCATCCATGCTGTAGGACAACCGCGGTGTCTGCTCGAGCTGGTCGAGCGTGCGAGCTTGCTCCAGACCGAACGTGCCTACCCTGGTGCGTCGTAACACCGTGAGGTGCCCACCGACGCCGAGCCCGGCGCCGACATCGCGGGCAAGTGCGCGGATGTAGGTGCCGCTCGAACAATCAACGGCCACATCGACATCCACGACACCGGCCACATCGATAGGCCGCCGCACATCGCGAACCTCAAAACGGTCGACCCGGACGCGACGCGGCTTCAATTCGACGGCGCGCCCCTCTCGTACGAGTTGGTAAGCCCGCACGCCGTCGACCTTGATCGCGCTCACCGCTGAGGGAATCTGATCGATGTCACCGCGCCACGGCGCGATCGCGGATTCAATCTGCGCATCGCTGAGATGCGATGCCGGAACCGACTCCAAGACAGCCCCTTGCGCATCTTCGGTGGACGTTGTCTGCCCCAGGCGGATCGTCGCCGAATAGGACTTGTCGGTGGCCGTCAGCAGACCCAAAATCTTGGTCGCCCGTTCGATCCCCACCACCAGAACCCCGGTGGCCATCGGGTCGAGCGTCCCCGCGTGTCCGACCTTGCGGGTGCCGAAGAATCGCCGACACCGGCCCACAACGTCGTGACTGGTCATCCCGCCCGGCTTGTCGACGATCACCAATCCTGGGACCGGTCCGGGTCCGCCGGCGTCCCTCACAGCACGATCGCGGTCAGCGCGATCCCATTGCGCACCGACCACCTTCCAGACAACGTGGTCAGCGGTGGACCGGACAGCGCGGCGGCGTCAATCAATATCTCGGAGGTGAACGTTCCCGATTGTCCCGACGCGTCGAGGTCGAACACGATGTGCGCGTCCTCGAAGCCCAGCCAGCGCCGCGTCAACGGGAACCAGGCTTTGTACGTCGCCTCCTTGGCGCAGAACAGCACCCTGTCCCAGTGCACGCCGTCGGGTAACGCCTGCAGCTCCTGACGTTCGACGGGAAGACTGATCGCTTCGAGTACCCCGTCGGGCAGCACGCCGTGCGGTTCGGCGTCGATACCCAGCGACCGGACTTCCTCGCGGCGGGCGACCGCGGCGCCGCGGAAACCTTCACAGTGCGTGAGGCTGCCGACGACACCGTCCGGCCAGCGTGGCTCACCTTTTTCGCCTTTGAGGATCGGCACCGCTTCCATCCCGAGGTCCACCAGCGCTTGACGCGCGCAATAGCGCACGGTGATGAACTCGTTTCGCCGCTTGGCCACCGATTTGGCGATGAGCGGCTCCTCCTCGGGCAGCGGTGCAAGCTCCATGGGGTCGGAGTACATCTCGGCGGCGGCCAGCGCGTCGATGTAACCGGGAAGCACCCCGGCGAGCATGGTCGCCGCGATCATGCTCGACGGCTCGCGATCCGATCCTGCAGTTTGACGGCGTGGTCGCGCATCTCCTGGGTGATCTGAAAGTGCCCGCCGAACTCGTTGAGGTAGCCGGGCGAATACTTCGGGTCGGGCAGGATTTGGCGCAGCCAGCGATACGGTCTGCGGCGGCGCCATTCTCGCGGATAGCCGACCGAGACTTCTTCGAACCGCACCCCGTCGTACCAGGTAGTCCGGGGAATATGGAGGTGCCCATAGACCGAGCAGACGGCGTTGTAGCGGGTGTGCCAGTCGGCGGTCGCGGTAGTTCCGCACCATAGCGAAAACTCGGGATAGAACATCGCGTCGCAGGGTTCGCGCACCATCGGGAAGTGGTTGACCTGGACGGTCGGCATCATCCAATCCAGATCCTCGAGTCGATTCCGCGTGTAGTTGAGCCGATCGCGGCACCACGCGTCACGCGTCGAGTACGGCTCAGCCGACAGCAGATATTCGTCGGTGCCAACAATGTTGCGCTCCTTGGCGATCACCAGACCCTCGGCCTTGGTGCCCGCGCCCTCCGGCAGGAACGAATAGTCGTACAGCAGGAACATCCCGACGATGGTTGCCGGGCCGCCCTCCTCGGTCCACACCGGATATGGGTGCTCGGGGGTGATGACGCCCATCTCGTCACACATATTGACCAGGTAGTCGTACCGGGCTTTACCGAAGATCTGCATCGGGTCACGGTTGGTGGTCCACAGCTCATGGTTGCCCGGAACCCAGATGACCTTCGCGAATCTCTTGCGGAGCAGATCCAGGGCCCAGCGGATCTCATCGGTGCGCTCGGCGACATCGCCGGCCACTATCAGCCAGTCCTCGGGAGAGGATGGGTGCAGCGACTCGGTCACCGGCTTGTTGCCGGTGTGTCCGGTATGGAGGTCACTGACGGCCCACAACGTCGGACGTCGATCGTCGCTGCTCACAACCCGTCAGCCTACTGGTGGGTCGTGGCTAGCTGCTTGTTCAGTCCTTCTTCTTGCGATCTCGTGGCGGCGGCGGGTTGGCGACGACCGGGAACGGGCCGGTGAAGCCGATACGTTCCCGCGCGACCTCGGCGACCCGGTCACGCACCAGGTACCAACCAACGACAAGGGCTGGTCCGATGACCAGCAGGCTGGCCACGGTCCAGGTGCCGATCGGGTAATCGAAGGCCATGAGAACCAGCACGGTGAACAGGAACGCCAGCGTGATGTAGCCGGTGTAGGGCGACCCCCACATCCGGAACGCCGGTCGAGACATCCGGCCCGCTTTCGACCAGCGGAACAGTTGGAGTTGACAGGCCACGATGGTCACCCACGACGCGAGGATGCCCAGTGCCGCCATATTGAGCACGATCTCGAACGCCATGTTCGGCACCACACCGTTCAGCAGCACGCCGATCAAGCCGATCGCGGCGGTCAGGCAGATTCCACCGTAGGGAACGCCCCGGCCGGACATCCGCGCGGTGAACTTCGGCGCGCTGCCGCTCATCGCCATCGACCGCAGGATGCGGCCGGTGGAATAGAGGCCGGCGTTGAGGCTGGAGAACGCCGCCGTCAGCACAACGATGTTCATGACGGTGCCGGCCCCATCGACCCCGATCTTGGCGAAGAATGTCACGAACGGACTCTCGCCGGCCGAATAGTCCGTGTAGGGCAGCAGCACGCCGAGCAGGAACAGCGAGCCGACGTAAAACAGCGCGATACGGGCGATGACCGAGTTGATCGCCCGGGGCATGATCTTCTCCGGCTCGGCTGTCTCACCGGCGGCGGTACCGACGAGTTCCACTGCGGCGTAGGCAAAAACCACACCTGAGACGACGATCACGAGCGGTAGCACCCCGACCGGGAAGAGGCCGCCGTTCTCAGCGATCACACTGAACCCGGTGGAGTGTCCGTCGACGGGGTAGCGCCCGGCCAAGAAGATCGTTCCCACGACGAGGAAGGTCAACAGGGCTACCACCTTCACGATGGCGGCCCAGAACTCGATTTCTCCGAAGATGGTGACCGATATGAGATTCACCCCGAGGACCACGGCCAGTGCGATCAGGGCGATCGTCCACTGCGGAACAACGTCGAAAGCCCCCCAGAACCGGAAGTAGGTGGCGATGGCGGTGGAGTCGACGATGGCCGTCATGGCCCAGTTCAGGAAGTACATCCACCCGGCGACGTAGGCGGTTCTCTCGCCGAAGAACTCGCGGGCGTAGGAGACGAAGGATCCCGACGACGGGCGGTGCAGCACAAGCTCGCCCATGGCGCGCAGGATGAAGAATACGAATACCCCGCAGATTCCGTAAACCAGGAACAACCCGGGACCCGCGCTTGCCAGTCGTCCGCCCGCGCCCAGGAACAGACCGGTTCCGATGGCGCCACCGATCGCGATCATCTGCAGCTGGCGCGGCTTGAGAGCCTTGTGGTAGCCGGCATCCTCGCTGGTAAGGGCTGCGTTGTCGCCGGCGAGCGGCCTCGGGGTAACTTTCATGGGTAGACCGCTCCGTTCGTCAGCTTTTTTGAGGTTGGGTCAGCGGTCAGAGGTTGAGTCTGGGGCTCCGGTGCCGTTCGGGTCGTGTGGCGGTGTCGGAATATCGCGGAATGTGAACACGAATCCGAATACCGCAACGGCGGCAGCGACCGCGTAGCCGATGATCGAATACCAGCCCGCGTGCAGGTAGGCGGTGACCGCGACGATCCCCATGGCCAGGAAAACCATCGACATCCCGATGAGCGGTGTCTTGGCGTTGAAATCAATAAGGCGCATGGTTTTGACCTCGATCCGGCGGGTGTGGACAAGTAAACATCTCACGAGGCGCGCGGTCTGGTTTTTACGCGGTTTTTACGAATAATCCGTTTTTCACGGCCTCAACACTGGATCACAAACACGGCCGCAACCTTGCGTAACCTCGGAAGGATGACCGCCGCGCCTACACGAACCGCAATCAGTCCACGGTCGGCGCTCCGGAAAGCGTTCCGCCAGAAACTGAGCGGGGTTCTGGGCCTGCCGCCGCCTACCACGGACTTCGTGATTGACCGCAGACTGCGGGTCCCCATGCGCGACGGTATCGATCTGCTCGCCGACCACTATGTGCCTCAGGCAACTGATTCGGCACGACCGGCGGGCACCCTGCTGGTCCGCGGACCCTACGGACGTAGCTGGCCTTTCGCCGCGATGTTCGGCTCGGTGTATGCCGCCCGCGGGTACCACGTGCTGATCCAGAGCGTTCGCGGAACGTTCGGCTCAGGCGGCGACTTCGACCCGATGGTGCACGAAATAGACGACGGCGCTGACACGGTCGCGTGGCTGCGTGACCAACCCTGGTTCACCGGCACCTTCGGCACCGTCGGGCTTTCCTACCTGGGATTCACCCAGTGGGCACTGCTCGCTGACCCCCCGCCGGAGATGAAGGCGGCAGTGATCACCGTCGGACCCCACGACGTCCGCGGGCCCCGCTGGGGTACCGGTTCGTTCGGGCTCAACGACTTCTTGGGTTGGAGCGATCTGGTCGCCCACCAGGAAGACCCGCGCCGGTTGCGCGTCCTGTTGCGGCAGGCCCGCGCCCAGCGGCTGGTCGACCGAGCCGCACTCGGCCTGCCGCTCGGAGAATCCAGCCGGGCGATGCTCGGCGACGGTGCGCCGTGGTTTGAGTCGTGGCTTGAGCACCCGCACCCCGAGGACCCTTTCTGGACGAGACTGCATTTGCGCGAGGCGCTGGAACGGACTGAAATCCCGGTGCTGCTGCTGACCGGCTGGCAGGACCTGTTCCTGGAACAGACGCTCGAGCAGTACGACTGCCTGCGCAGCCGCGGGGTGAGCACTGGACTAACTATCGGACCGTGGACGCACGGACACATGATGACCAAGGCCGGTCCGACCGTGATTCGCGAATCCCTGGACTGGCTCGGCACTCACCTCGGCGACGCTCCGTCCCGGCGGAGCAAGCCGGTACGCATCCACATCGATGGCATAGCCGAGAATGGCGGCTGGCTGGAGCTCGACGAATGGCCCCCGCCGATGCCGGAACGCGTGCTCTATCTGCAACCCGCAGGCCGACTAGCTGAAACGGCCCCCGATGCCGGCAGCGCAGTCACCTTCGTCTACAACCCCGCCGACCCGACACCTACCGTCGGCGGCCGACTATTGTCCCCCGTGGGCGGCTATCGCGAGGACACCGCGCTGGCCCGACGCGCCGATGTGCTGACGTTCACCGGCGACCCGTTGCCGGCTGACCTGTACGTGGTCGGGACACCGATGCTCGAGCTGTCCCACACCTGCACGAATCCGCACAACGATCTATTCGTCCGTATCAGCCAGGTCGACGCGCACGGCCGGTCCCGCAACGTCAGCGACGGATACCGTGCCTCAGCACCGGTGAACGGCACGGTCAGCATCGAGCTCGACTCGATCGCGCGCACCTTCCCGGCGGGCAGCCGAATCCGGGTCAAGGTCGCCGGAGGGTCGCATCCGCGCTTCGTGCGCAACCTGGGTACCGGCGAACCCGCGGTCAGCGGGACCAGCGTCGCCACCGCCCGACACACCGTTCAGCTCGGGGAGACCTCCAGGCTGATCCTGCCCGCTGGTGACCGGCCGCCGTCACCGGACTGAGCGGGAGCGACGCAGCGGAGGAATGTTCTTCGGCGGCTGCCGTCGCGGCGCCAGCCCGGCAAGTAGCCGTTGTGTCGAGGCGGTGACCTCGGCGACGGCAGCTTCGAAGGCGTCGACGTTGGTGCCCGCGGGCCGGGTCAGGCCGCTGACCTTGCGCACGTACTGGCGCGCCGCGGCCTCGACCTCTTCGTCTGTGGCGGCCGGTTCCAGGCCTCGCAACTCGGTGATGTTTCGGCACATGACCTCAACGATAGGGGTGAACATCGAACTCGATACGGTGAGCGGATGACCAACGCAGCGAGCTCTTCAGCTTCCGGAGACGCCGAGATCCTGCTCATCGACACCCACGACCGGATCCGGACGCTCACCTTGAATCGGCCCGCTGCGCGTAACGCACTCTCGGCGGCGCTGCGCGGCAGATTTTTCCAGGCCCTGCGCGACGCAGAGAGCGATGCCGACGTCGACGTCGTCATCGTCACCGGGGCCGATCCAGTGTTCTGCGCGGGCCTTGACCTCAAGGAGTTGGGTGAACACTCAACCCTGCCCGATATCTCGCCCAAGTGGCCACCGATGACCAAACCGGTGATCGGGGCCATCAACGGTGCGGCGGTGACCGGAGGCCTGGAGATCGCGCTGTACTGCGACATTCTCATCGCCTCGGAGTCGGCGCGCTTCGCCGACACCCACGCCCGTGTCGGGTTGCTGCCCACCTGGGGTCTCTCGGTACGCCTGCCACAAAAGGTCGGTGTCGGGATGGCACGACGGATGAGTATGACCGGCGACTATTTGTCCGCACAGGACGCGCTGCGCACCGGACTCGTCACCCAGGTGGTCCCCCATGGCGAACTTCTCGACACCGCCCGCCAGATCGCAACCTCGATCGTCGGCAACAATCAGAAGGCGGTGCGCGCACTGCTGGCGTCCTACCACCACATCGATGACGCGCAGAACGGCGGCGCGCTATGGCTGGAGGCGGACGCGGCCCGGGGGTGGATGAGCAGTGCGACCGGAAACGACATCGCCGCCAACCGCGACGCAGTCATCCAACGTGGCCGCACCCAGGTACGCCCCTAAAGCTCCTCCGACGCGAGCTCCTCCGACGCGAGCGCGCGTGTCAGTGCGCGTCACTGGGCGTGTCGCCGGCATTTTGAGCCCGCTCGCCGACCCATTGGCAGCATTTGACAGCGCCCCCGGCCGAACACCGGCATAGTCCACCTCATGAGCGACGCACAATCCCTGGCGGTCAACCACCACGCCGACCATCCAGGCTTCGCCGGCCTCACCGGCAGTTTGTTCGCGGCAATCTTCCTGCTCAACGGTCGCGCCAACGCCAGACTCGCTGCCGACATCATCCGGCCCTCGTCGGCAGACCACGTCGTGGATGTCGGATGCGGGCCTGGCAACGCCGTCCGGACAGCCGCACGTCGCGGCGCACGGGCTATCGGCGTGGACCCGTCCCGGTCGATGCTGCGGGTCGCGCGGCTCATCACCCGTGACAGCGCCGTGCGGTGGGCCGAAGGAGGCGCGGAATCCTTGCCGGTGCCGTCCGGATCGGCGACGGTCGTCTGGGCGCTCGCGACGGTGCACCATTGGCGCGACGTGCCCGCGGGGCTCGCCGAAATCCACCGGGTACTCGCGCCGGGTGGGCGACTGCTCGCGATCGAACGCCAATGCCAGCCGGGCGCCACCGGGTTCGCTAGTCACGGCTGGACCGCCGAGCAAGCGAAATCCTTTGCCAGTCTGTGCCGTTCAGCCGGGCTGGTCGACGTCACGGTTTCCGACCACCGCAGCGGACGACGAGCGGTGTGGACGGTCATCGGCACCCGCGCTTGAACATCCGCACTCCCGCGTCCGGCGAGCGTGCGTAATCGCACGCCAGATGGCGGCGTGGCGCGCACAGACACGCGCGCTCGCGGGGAATTAGCCGAGGGCCTCGGCGAGGGCCTGCACCACCTCATCAGCGGAACCAGCGGCCGAATAGCCGGCGGCCAGACGATGCCCCCCGCCGCCGAATCTGCCGGCGACCGACGCAAGGTCCAGGGACTTCGCCCGCATCGACACCGACCACTGGCACGGCTCGATCTCCTTGAACACCGCCGCCACCTCGGCCTGCTGCGTGGTCCGCACGATGTCGACGATGCTTTCGACTTCCTCTGCCTGCGCGTTGACCCATTCTCCGTTGGAGACCACGGCATACACCAAGCCGCGCCCGTTGGCGGCATCGGGTAGCAGCCGCGCCGACCCCAATACCCGCGACAACATCGGCAACCACGCGAAGGGATGACTGTCCAGCAGGGTGCGGCTGATCGCGGCGTTATCAACGCCCATCTCGACCAGACGCGCGGCGAGCCGGTGCGCGCGGGCACTCGCCCAGCGGAACGACCCGGTGTCTGTTATCAACCCCGCGTAAAGGCAGTGCGCGACATCCATGTCGATCGTCTTGTCCCAGGCGTCCAGCAGTTCGGCCACCAACACGGTCGTGGAATCGGCCGTCGGATCAACATAGTTCGCGGTACCGAACAAGTGGTTGGATGCGTGGTGATCGATGACCAGCACAGGGCGGCCGGGGGCCACGACATCGCGCAGCTTTCCGACTCGGTTGACGCTCGGAATATCGACGGCAACCACCAGGTCGGTGTCACGACGAAGATCCTCGGGCGCCACCAGCAGGTGCGTGCCCGGCAAGGACTGCAATGACTGAGGCAGTTGGGCGGGCTCGGCGAAGCTGACCTCGACGTCTTTTCCGGCACGGTGGAGCACTAGCGCCAACGCCAGACCGGAGCCGAGGGTGTCGGCGTCAGGAAAAACATGGCAGACAATGCTGACGCGGCCGACCGCCGACAGCAGCTCAGCGGCAGCGCGGGCATCAACGCGTGCGCCCGTTACCAGGGCATCAGCCGTCGTCGCGTCTGTCATCACCTGGCGTGGAGTCACCTTCATCCTCAGCGTCCGGCTTGCCCGTACTCCCCTGGCTCGGCTCGTCCTCCGCCCCGCTTACACGGTACGGGTCAGCGTCACCGGCGTGTTTGGCACCTTGCCGAACTCTGGCCAAATCCTCATCTGCGGCCCGCGTGCGGGCCAGCAGTTCCTCCATGTGCTGGGCGGTATCGGGCACCTTGTCCAGCACGAACGCGAGCGTCGGGGTGAAGCGCACACCGGTCGCGGCACCGACTTTGCTGCGCAGCGTTCCCTTGGCCCGCTCGAGCGCCGCCGCTGCGGCCGCATAGTCGGGTTCTTCCTGCAACGTCTCGCCGCGAACCGTGTAGTACACCGTCGCGTCATGCAGGTCCCCGGTGACCTTCGTGTCCGTGATGGTCACGAAGGCCAGCGGGGGATCCTTGATTTCGAATTCGATCGCCGAGGCGACGACCGCGCCGATCCGCTTGGACAAGCGACGTGCCCGACCGACGTCAACCACGACCGCCGCCCGCGGCGCTCTTTTCTCGGCTCATCAGGACCGTTCTTTTTCGACGAGCTCGTACGCCTCGATGACGTCGCCTTCCTTGATGTCGTTATAGCTCAAGGTCAGACCGCACTCGAAGCCTTCCCGCACTTCGGTGGTGTCATCTTTTTCCCGACGCAACGACTGAATGGTGACGGTCTCGGCGATCACGATGTTGTCCCGCAGCAGCCGCGCCTTGGCGTTGCGCCGGATGATGCCGGACGTGACCAGGCAACCCGCGATCTTGCCGACCTTGGAGGACCGGAACATCGCGCGGATCTCGGCGCGACCAAGTTCCTTCTCCTCGTAGACCGGCTTGAGCATGCCCTTGAGCGCGTTCTGGATCTCATCGATGGCCTGGTAGATCACCGAGTAGTACCGGATGTCGACACCCTCGCGGTTGGCCAGCTCGGTGGCCTTGCCCTCGGCGCGGACGTTGAAGCCGAGGATGATCGCGTCCGACGCCGACGCCAGGTTGACGTTGGTTTCGGTGACACCGCCCACACCTCGGTCGATGACCCGCAGCTCGACTTCGGCATCGATCTCGATGCCGAGCAGGGCCTCCTCCAGCGCCTCCACGGTGCCAGAGTTATCGCCCTTGAGGATCAGGTTGAGCTGACTGGTCTCTTTCAGCGCCGAATCCAGGTCTTCCAGGCTGATCCGCTTACGCGAGCGTGCTGCTAGGGCGTTGCGCTTACGAGCACTGCGCCGATCCGCGATCTGGCGGGCGATCCGGTCCTCGTCGACGACCAGCAGGTTGTCACCGGCACCGGGCACCGACGTGAAGCCGATGACCTGCACCGGACGCGACGGTAGCGCCTCTGCAACATCCTCACCGTGCTCGTCGACCATGCGGCGGACACGCCCGTAGGCGTCGCCCGCCACGATCGAGTCGCCAACCCGCAGCGTGCCGCGCTGAATGAGCACGGTTGACACCGGTCCGCGACCGCGGTCCAGGTGCGCCTCGATGGCCACACCCTGGGCTTCCATATCCGGATTTGCCCGCAGGTCCAGGGCCGCGTCGGCGGTCAGCAGCACCGCATCCAGCAGCGCGTCGATATTGGTGCCCTGCTTGGCCGAGATGTCAACGAACATGGTGTCGCCGCCGAAGTCCTCGGCGACCAGTCCATATTCGGTGAGCTGGCCGCGAATCTTGGCTGCGTCGGCACCCTCCTTGTCGATCTTGTTGACCGCTACCACGATCGGCACGTCAGCCGCCTGCGCGTGATTGATGGCCTCCACGGTCTGGGGCATCACACCATCGTCGGCAGCAACCACCAGGATGGCGATATCGGTGGCCTTCGCGCCCCGGGCACGCATGGCGGTGAACGCCTCGTGACCCGGGGTGTCGATGAAGGTAACCAACCGCTCGTTGCCATCCAGTTCGGTGAGGACCTGGTAGGCGCCGATGTGCTGGGTAATACCGCCGGCCTCGCCCTCGCGGACATTGGCCTGCCGGATGCTGTCCAGGAGGCGGGTCTTGCCGTGGTCGACGTGGCCCATCACGGTGACCACCGGGGGACGCTGCTCGAGATCCTCCTCGCCGCCTTCGTCCTCACCGTAGGTCAGGTCGAAGGACTGCAGCAGCTCGCGATCCTCGTCCTCCGGGCTGACCACCTGGACGACGTAGTTCATCTCGCTGCCGAGCAGTTCGAGGGTCTCGTCGCCGACCGACTGGGTCGCGGTGACCATCTCGCCGAGATTGAACAGCGCCTGGACCAGCGATGCTGGGTTGGCATCGATCTTCTCAGCGAAGTCCACCAGAGACGCGCCACGGGCCAACCGGATCGTCTCGCCATTGCCATGGGGCAACCGCACCCCACCGACGACCGGTGCCTGCATGTTTTCGTATTCAGCGCGTTTCGCCCGCTTCGACTTGCGGCCGCGGCGCGGCGCGCCGCCGGGGCGACCGAACGCGCCCGCAGCTCCGCCACGCTGGCCGGGACGGCCACCGCCGCCGGGACGGCCACGGAAACCGCCGCCGCCTCCTGGGGGCCCACCTGGGCCGCCGCCACGGTAGTTACCGCCACCACCGCCCGGGCCTCCGCCACGACCGCCGCCGGCACCGGGGCCTCGGCCTCCTGGCCCGGGGCGCGGACCACCGCCGGGACGACCACCCGGGGTCGGGCGCGCGCTCGGCGGCCGGGGCGGCATGTTTCCGGGGGTGACGCCGGGGCGTGGCCCACCGCCGGGACGGGGCCCACCAGGTCCGGCACCTGGCCGCGGGCCTTGCGGACGCGGCGCGGGCCGCTCAACCGGCTGCTGGGATGAGAACGGGTTGTTGCCGACACGCGGGGTTCGCGCGGCGGGCTTGGGGACACCGCCCGGCGTGGGGCCGGGGCGTGGGCCCGGAGCCGGGCCGGGACGTGGGCCCGGGGCGGGGCGGGCTGGCGGAGCAGCCTCGGGCGCTGCAGCCGCGGGTGTTGCAGGAGCAGCCGGAGCCGGCGTCTCCGCTGCCGGCTTGGGTGCGGCCGGCTTGGGTGCGGCCGGCTTGGGTGCGGCCGCGCCGGGCTTTGCAGCTGCACCGTTACCACTGCTTTTGGCCTTCTCGGCGGCAGGTTTCGGCCCGCCGAACGATTCGCGAAGACGGCGGGCGACGGGCGCCTCCACCGTGGAAGACGCGGATTTGACGAATTCGCCCTGATCATTCAGTCGGGCGAGCACTTCCTTGCTGGTGACACCGAGTTCTTTAGCCAACTCGTGCACGCGGGCCTTACCTGCCACTACATCTCCTGTCTGGGAGGCGACAGCGGTGGTGGGCGCCGCGCCTCGGTTTAGCTATGACGCATGGTCATCGAGACTTCACGGTGTGCTCATGTTCTTCGCTACCTGTTCTGTTGCCGGGTGAAATGCTCTTCCACCGCGGTGATGTCCGGGCTACCGGTGATCCGCAACGCTCGGCCGAACGCCCGCCGCCGAATCGCTCCTTGGAGACACCCGGGATCGCGATGCAACCATGCACCCCGCCCCGGGAGCGTTCTCGCTACGTCAACGGTCACGACACTGGAGCCATTCCCAGTTTCGCTCGCACTGTCGACAGCGACAACCCGCAGCAACACGACAGCCAACTCTCGATTTCGGCATCCGATGCAGGTCCGCACGGGGCCGCCCGAAGGTGCGGTCGTATTTCTCTGCATCCGAGCCGATGTCTCACGCTGGATCACAGCCCAGTCTACCGCCACCGTAGTGCGGAAACGAAAATCGGTATGGCCTGACCCCCGTTAGCGGTCCCCGACCACGTCGTGAGCAGCCTCCGTCGGGGGCTCGGATCGCCCAGCCGGCTTGTCAACCGCGGGGTCGTCGCTGCGGATGTCGATGCGCCATCCGGTCAACCTGGCCGCCAGCCGGGCGTTCTGACCTTCCTTGCCGATTGCCAGCGACAGCTGGAAGTCCGGAACAACCACCCGGGCCGCGCGCGCCGCCTCGTCGATCACCGACACCGACACCACCTTGGCCGGCGAGAGAGCGTGGGCCACGAACTTGGCCGGGTCCTCGTCGTAGTCGATGATGTCGATCTTTTCGCCGGACAGTTCGCTCATCACGTTGCGAACCCGCTGGCCCATCGGACCGATGCAGGCACCCTTGGCGTTCAGACCCGGCAGGCGGGACGTGACGGCAATCTTGGAGCGGTGGCCTGCCTCCCGGGCCACCGCGACGATGTCCACCGATCCATCGGCGATCTCGGGAACCTCCAGCGAAAACAGTTTGCGCACCAGGTTGGGGTGTGTGCGGGACAGCGTGATCAGCGGCTCTCGCGCGCCGCGAGATACCCCGACGACGTAGCAGCGCAACCGGTCGCCGTGCTCGTAGCGTTCACCCGGCACCTGCTCGGCGGCGGGAATAACGCCCTCGGACCCCTTGGTCTCGCTACCCATCCGAACCACCACGAGGCCACGAGCGTTGGCGCGTGCGTCGCGCTGGATGACACCGGCGACAATGTCACCCTCACGGGCGGCAAACTCGCCGTAGTTCTTCTCGTTCTCCGCGTCGCGAAGACGCTGCAGGATGACCTGACGTGCCGTGGTGGCCGCAATACGACCGAAACCCTCAGGCGTGTCCTCCCACTCGTGCAGCACGTTGCCATCGGCATCCGTTTCGCGGGCCATCACCTTCACAATGCCGGTCTTGCGGTCGATGTCGATGCGCGCGTCGGCCTCGTGACCTTCTGTGTGCTTATACGCGGTCAGCAGGGCTGATTTGATGGTCTCGACCACCACGTCGACCGTGATCCCCTTGTCGGCTTCGATCGCGTGCAGGGCCGCCATGTCGATATTCACCCTCAGGCCTCCTTCCCGGATTGGCCGGCCAACTCAAGCTCATTGGGATCAGGCGGTGAAAACTCCACCTGAACAACGGCTTTGGCGATTCTATCGAGTGCGATCTCACGGATCGCGAACTCGCCGTGCCCGCCATCACGCAAAACCAGCGCGACGATTCCCGACTGCGTCCGGCCCAGCCGGCCGGTCAGCGACGATCCGTCCGACAAGGTCATCTGAACCTTGCGCCCACGGGCGCGGCGGAAGTGTTTCTCCGTGGTCAGCGGGCGCTCCACCCCGGGCGAGGTGACTTCCAGCACATAAGGTGCGGTATCGAGGTCGTCGAGCAGCTCCGAGGCCACCCGGGACAGCTGCGCGATGGAATCGAGGTCCAGTACGTCGTCGCCGTCGGCGACCACCGTGATCCGGGGCGGGCGCGCGCAAGTGTCGATCCGGACCTCTTCGACGTCGAATCCGGCGCGCGCGAACTCTCCGTCGAGCAGTTCGGTCACCTGTCGTTGCGACGGCAATCCCGTAGACCGCTCAGCCACGGCGAGCTCCTCATCTTGAGTTGTCCGGACGCGATTCGCGCAGTTTGTTCCTCAGAACACGTCTCCGCGACCCGCCACCTCACGATACGCCAAGGTGGGCACATCGATTAGGGAAAACCCGTCACCATGACAGGCCGACTCCGAAGTCGGGCGAAGCGCGCGACGGTGTGGCAATGGCAGGATGTTGTTCGTGCAGAGCCGCCCACCCACCTTCAGCCGTCGACGCGCGCTCTCCGGGGCTGCCGCCCTGGCGGCGGTCCTGGGCGCAACCACGATGACATCGGCGGCCTGTGGCACCACTGAACCGCCACCGCCCGATCTCGACGACCTCACCACCGCTCTTGAGCGCGCACGCGCCGACAGCCGACTAGCCACCACAGCCGCCGCTGTGCCCAAATCCCCGGTGGACGTGCTTACCGAGGTCGCCTCCGAGCGCTCGGCGCACGCCGAGGCACTCACCGAGGAGATCGCGCGGATGACCGGCAATGCCGCCCCGACCACCACGACGACGTCGGCTGCGTCCTCGTCGACAGCCCTGCCGGCGCCCACCGTCGATGACGTGATCGGTGCGCTGGAGGTGTCGGCCGCCAGCGCCGCCGAGGCCGCCGGGGAGCTGACGGGCTATCGCGCGGGGCTGCTCGGGTCGATCGCCGCAGCGTGCACGGCCTTGTACAGCGTGGCATTGAACCCGCCCGGAGGTGCCCGATGACTTCTCCAGGTCCGGTGACACCCACCCGCCCGAGTGATGCAGCCGACGGTGCGTTCTTCGATGCGATCGCCGCCGAGCATGCCGCCATCTACGGCTACGGCATCGTGTCGGCGCATTCGATTCCCGAGGTCAACTATCTGGTCGCCGACGCTATGGCCGGGCATCGGGCGCGCCGGGAAGCGGCGATCGCGATGCTCGAGGAGCGCGGCGCCGGCGCGCCACTGCCCGCAGCCGGGTACTCGCTGCCGATGGAGGTCGACAGTCCCGCCGATGCTGCCGACCTCGCGGTCACCATGGAGCAGGACTCGGCTACCGCGTGGCGGGCCGTCGTCGAGCAGGCCACCGATCAGAGCGTGCGGGCGTTCGCCGTCACCGCGCTGACTGAGAGTGCCGTCACGGCTGCGCGCTGGCGCCGTGTCCGCGGCGACACCACGATCACTGTCGCGTTCCCGGGCGGTTCTGAAGAGTAGCGATAGCCGTGCTGATGTCGCTGACCGCGTTTTCGATCGGGACTTCCCGCTTCTCACCGCTGAACCGGTCTCGCAGTTCCACCACGCCGTCGGCCCACCCACGCCCCACCACGACGATCCACGGCATGCCAAGCAGTTCGGCATCCTTGAACTTGATTCCCGGTGAGGCCTTGCGGTCATCGAGCAGCACCTCGATGCCGAGCCGGTCGAGGTCAGCGGCCAGTTCGCCGGCCCCCTGACGCGCGGCGTCGTCCTTGTTGGCGATCACCACGTGTACGTCGAACGGCGATACCGCCGGCGGCCAACGTAATCCGAGCTCGTCGTGATACTGCTCGGCCAGCACAGCAACCAGGCGTGACACGCCGATCCCGTAGGAGCCCATGGTCAACCGGACCGGCTTTCCGTCCTCACCGAGGACATCGGCGGTGAACGCATCGGCGTACTTGCGGCCGAGTTGAAAGACGTGGCCGATCTCAATTCCCCGAGCGGCGACCAGCGGTCCCGCACCATCTGGCGAAGGGTCCCCCTCCCGAACTTCAGCGGCCTCGATGGTGCCGTCGGGAACGAAGTCGCGGCCCGCGACCAGTCCAACCACGTGACGACCCGGCTCGTCGGCGCCGGTGATCCAGCTCGTGCCATCGACGATCCTTGGATCGACAAGATAGCGAACCCCGTTGGCCAGCAAGCCTTTCGGGCCAATGTAGCCCTTTACCAAGAACGGATGCTTGGCGAAGTCCGCGTCATCAAGCATCGCGTACTCGGCCGGATCCAGCGCAGCCCCGAGGCGCTTGTCGTCCACCTCACGATCACCAGGTATTCCGATCGCCAGCAATTCCCAGTCGCCGCCGGGCCGGCGGACCTTGAGGAGCACGTTCTTCAGCGTGTCTGCCGCGGTGATCTGCCTTCCGAGTCCGGCACCGTTGGCCCAGTCGACCAACGTGGCGATGGTCGGGGTGTCGGCGGTGTCATACACAACGGGTTCGGGCATACCGTCGGTCGGCTGAGCCTCGGGCACCGCGGTAGTCACGGCTTCGACGTTGGCCGCGTAGCCGGACTCGAGGCACCGCACATAGGTGTCCTCCCCGACTTCACTTTCGGCCAGGAACTCCTCCGAGGCACTGCCACCCATCGCTCCCGATACCGCCGACACGATGACATAGCGCACCGCCAGCCGATCGAAGATTTTCTGATAGGCCCCACGATGTGCCTGATACGCGTTCTCTAGCCCGGTGTCGTCAACATCGAAGGAGTACGAGTCCTTCATGATGAACTCACGGCCACGCAGGATGCCGGCTCGTGGGCGGGCCTCGTCGCGGTACTTCGTCTGGATTTGATAGAGCCGCAGCGGAAAGTCCTTGTACGAGGAGTACTCCCCCTTCACTGTCAGGGTGAAGAATTCCTCGTGCGTCGGGCCCAGCATGTAGTCGTTGCCGCGCCGATCCTTCAACCGGAAGACGCCTTCTCCGTATTCGGTCCACCGGTTCGTCGCTTCATACGGGCCGCGCGGCAACAGCGCAGGGAACAAGATCTCCTGTCCCCCGATGGCGTCCATCTCGCTGCGCACGACAGCCTCGATCTTGCGAAGCACCTTCAATCCCAACGGCAGCCAGCTGTACAGACCAGGGCCGATCGGACGTACGTAACCAGCCCGGATCAACAACTTGTGACTGGGCACCTCGGCGTCAGCCGGGTCGTCACGCAGGGTGCGCAGGAACAACTCGGACATGCGGGTAATCACAGCCGACAACCTTACTCAGCAGGGTGAATCGGGCGCGCGGACGCACCCTCAGCGTCGCAAAACGCGCCGAACTCGCCGGTGCTAGAGCTCCCCGGCGTCGAGCGCGTCCTTGACCTCCTGCGCGTGCGCCACTTCCGCCGCCGTGTACCTGATGAACAGCGCAGCACCGCCGACAACGACCGCGACCGCCGCCACCCACAACAGGCCGTACGAATAGCCCTGGTCCAGCGCGTGCAGCTGGGCGGCGTCCATATTCTTCACCGGGCCGGTGGTACCGCCCAGGTACAGCGTGCGGGACGTGATGACCGCCTGGATGATCGCCAGCACGACCGGCCCGCCGAGGCTCTGCAGCATCAGCGCGATCGCCGACACCGGACCAATCTGATCGAAACCGACACCGGCGATGGCCGACACAGTCAGCGGCACCACGATCATGCCGATACCGAAGCCACCCACGGTGATGGGTAGAACAAGGTTGGGGAAGTACGGAATTCCGGCGTCGAGCGTCGAACCGTAGAGCATCGCGGCCAGCACCAATACGCCGCCGGCGATCACGAGTACCCGCGGCGGGAACTTCGACACCAGCGCCGAGGACAGGCCCAGGCCGATTCCCAGCGCGATCACGAACGGGATGAACCCGATGCCCGCGCGTAGTGCGCTGTAGCCCATGATGTCCTGGACGTAGAGCCCGATCAGCACGGTCAGCGTGAACATCACGCCACCGGCCAGGAATATCGCCGCGAACGTGGCCACGCGGTTGCGGTCGTGGAACAAATCGAACGGTACGACCGGGTTCTCGGCCGTGCGTTCGACGTAGAAAAACGCCGCCATACAGGCCAGCGCCGCTGCGCCGGAGCCGAGCGTGATTGTCGATATCCAGCCCTGTTCAGGCCCCATGGAGAAAGCGAACACCGCGGCGGTGCACCCCAACGTAGCCAGCAAGGCACCCGCGGCATCGAGCTTGAGCCGCTCCCTATTGGTCTCCCGGAGCGTCTTGCGGGCGAGGTAGATCATCACCAAGCCGATCGGCACGTTCACCATGAACGCCCACCGCCAGGAGACCTCGGTGAGCGCGCCGCCCACCACCAGGCCCATAACCGAGCCGATGCCCGTCATCGCCGCGAATACCGCCGTGGCCGCGTTACGTGCCGGGCCCTTCGGGAAGGTTGTGGCAATCAGCGCCAGACCTGTCGGTGAGGCAATCGCGGCGCCGACACCCTGCAGCAACCGGGCCGTCACCAGAGTGGCTTCGTCCCAAGCGATTCCGCACAGAATGGAGGCAATGGTGAAAAGCGCGACACCGACGATAAATGTGCGTTTCCGGCCGATGGTGTCACCGAGGCGTCCACCCAGCAGCATCAACCCGCCGAATGTCAGGACATAGGCGGTGATGACCCAGCTGCGGCCGGCGTCGGACAGGCTGAGTTCGTCCTGGATTCTCGGTAGCGCCACGATGGCGACGGTGCTGTCCATCGTCGCCAGTAACTGCATCCCACCAATCGCGATGACCGCGGCGAAAAACCGGCGCGAAGGGAGCCAGGCCGGGGCCTTACCCGATCGTTGTGCGGCAGTCCCATCGGCGCCCGACCAGGACACATCGGCGGGCAGTGCTCGCTTGAAGCTGCGCCCCCCACTACCTTCAACATCACGGTGGATGGCGGCGCGCTCTGCGTCATTGAGAGCCGTCATAACGAGTTACCTTACAGTACTCTTAAGAATCCTTTAAAGCGGAGAAGCCCGCGACAGCCCCGATCACGATGATCGCAGGAGGCCGGATACCGTCCGAACGAATCCGCTCCGGCGCGTCGGACAGTGTGGCCCGCAACGTCCGCTGCGACGACGTAGTGCCGTGCTGAACCACTAGAACAGGGGTATCCGCAGGTCGGCCTCCTTTCAGCAGCGCTGCAGCAAACATTTCGATCCGCTCGACGGCCATCAGCAGCACGATCGTTCCCGTCATCGCGGCCAGCGCATCCCAATTCACTAACGATTCGGGATGATCAGGCGCAAGATGGCCGCTGACCACCACGAACTCGTGGTTCACGGACCGATGAGTGACCGGAACTCCAGCAAGAGCAGGAACTGCTATGGCACTGGTCACACCCGGCACGACGGCGACCGGAATGCCCGCCTCCGCGCACGCGCTGACCTCTTCGTAGCCGCGGGCGAACACGAACGGATCACCGCCTTTGAGCCGGACCACGAACTTGCCCGCTCTGGCCCGGTCGATGAGCACGTCGTTGATCGCGTCCTGCGCCATCGCCCGGCCGTATGGGATCTTCGAGGCATCGATCACCTCCACGTCCGGCGGCAGCTCGGCCAGCAGTTCCTGCGGAGCGAGCCGGTCGGCCACCACGACGTCGGCGTGGGCCAGCAGGCGTCGACCGCGGACGGTGATGAGCTCGGCATCCCCGGGACCGCCGCCCACCAGCGCCACACCACCGGGCAACACGCCAGGAGCCGCTGAGGCCTCCCGCCCGATCAATCCCTGCTGAAGCGCCTCGTGTATCGCCGAGCGGATGGCCGCCGACCGGCGGTGCGCCCCGCCGGCGAGCACTCCGACCGACAGACCTTCGTACTTGAAGGACGCAGGCGTGACAGCGGTGCCGTCGCGCGCCACGTCGGCGCGCACGCAGAACACATGCCTGCGCTCTGCCTCCGCGACGACGGCGGCATTGACGTCGGGGTCATCGGTGGCCGCGATCACATACCAGGAGCCTTCGAGGTCGCCGCTGCGAAACTCGCGCAGAATAAGAGTGATTCCGGCCTCCGCCTGACTCAAGGCCTCGACCGCCGGGGTGGCGCGGGTGGTGATGACATGAACATCGGCGCCGCTGGCGACCAGAAGCGGCAACCGCCGCTGCGCGACCGTACCCCCACCCACCACGACGACCCTCTTGCCGGTGAGGCGCAGGCCCACCAGATAGGCGTTCTCGGTCACCCAGCGAGCTTAGATGTTGAGGCGGCGGTGACGAAGCGGACAATCGCCTGCGGATGAGCGGCGGGATGGGTATGCAGGTAGCCGGCGTGCACTCCGCCCTGTACGGCCCCATCGTCCACTGCGCCTCCCCCGCGGCCCCGATACCGCCATGCTGGCTGCCTGGCGCCCGAAAAATGGACTGTTGTGCGGTGAAATTCATGACCGACCACCCGGTCGCCGAGGGCATGCAACGACGAGTCGGCGATCGCCACCGCATCGCGATACCCGAGTGTCAGCGTCTCCGAGAACGATGCCGACCCCGACAGCACGCCACACATCGGATGCCCGTCGAGGTCATCAACCAGGTAGGTCAGCCCCGCGCACTCGGCATGGATCGGCCCGCCACGCGCGGCCAACGCGGCGATCTGACCGCGCACCAAATCGTTGGCGGATAGCTCGGTGCTGAATTGTTCGGGGAATCCGCCGGGCAACACCAGCGCGGCCGCGCCGGCCGGTAACGGGTCCTGTAACGGATCGAAATCCACGACGTGTGCCCCTGCAGCCCCCAGCAGCTCACTGTGTTCGGGATAGCCGAAACTGAACGCTTTGCCGGTAGCCAACGCTACTGTCACCGGGTCGTCGAGCGGCTCCGTGACCTCCGGCGTCCATGGGTCTTCGGCGACATGGCTGGCCGCGATCGACGCCACCGCGGCCAGGTCGACGTGGCTGGCGATCAACGAGGTCATCGCCTCCACCGCGGCGACGGCCATGCGGCCGTGTTCCATGGCGGTGATGAGCCCGAGGTGCCGCGACGGCACCTCAAGACCCTCGCTGCGGGGAACCGAACCCAGCACCGTCACACCGGCCTGCGCACAGGCTTGCCGCAGCACCTCATCGTGGCGGGCGGAACCCACCCGGTTGAGGATCACCCCGGCCAGACGCACGCTGTGGTCGAAGGTGGCGAAGCCGTGCAGCAGTGCCGCGACGCTGTGGCTCTGTCCGCGTGCGTCGACCACGAGGATCACCGGTGCCCCCAGCAGCGAGGCGACGTGTGCGGTGGAACCCCGCGCGGCGGCGGAATCGAACCGTGCGACGTCACCGATGCGTCCGTCGAAGAGACCCATCACGCCCTCGACGACGGCGATGTCGGTGTCGTCACTGCCGCGCCGGTACAACGGACCGATCAGCGAATCCCCGACGAGCACCGGATCGAGGTTGCGGCCGGGTCGGCCCGCGGCCAGCGTGTGATAGCCCGGGTCGATGAAGTCCGGGCCGACCTTGAACGGTGCCACCCGGCGCCCGGCCTGTCGTAGCGCACCCATGAGGCCGGTTGCGATCATGGTCTTGCCACTACCCGACGCCGGCGCCGCGATCACCACGGCCGGCGCACTCACCCCCCGCTCCGCGAGCGCGCGTGTCTGTACGCTGACGCGCCGCGAACGCCGTCATTTCGCGCGCGCTCGCGGGTCTTGAGTGAGCGCGCCGTCACCACTCGATGCCCTTTTGGCCCTTGCGGCCGGCGTCCATCGGATGTTTCACCTTGGTCATCTCGGTGACCAAATCCGCTGCTTCGACCAAGGCC
Organism: uncultured Mycobacterium sp.; assembly: GCA_964498215.1. GTDB lineage: Bacteria > Actinomycetota > Actinomycetes > Mycobacteriales > Mycobacteriaceae > Mycobacterium. The sequence continues at coordinate 24,371 of CAZCHU010000037.1, forward strand.
GGAGGCGCGTCGCGGCCGGTGATGACCACATGCTGAGTCCCCGGACGAGAGCGCAGTACATCGACCACCTCATGGGTGTCCACCCAGCCCCACTTCAGCGGGTAGGTGAACTCGTCGAGCACATAGAAATCGTGGCGTTGTTCGGCCAAGCGGCGCGCGATCTCGGCCCACCCGTCGGCAGCTGCGGCGGCGTGATCGCTCTCGGTCCCAGCCTTGCGTGACCACGACCAGCCGGAACCCATCTTGTGCCATTCGACCGGTCCGCCGACGCCGCGCTCGTCATGCACCCGCCCCAACTCTGTTAGCGCAACCTCTTCCCCAACTTTCCATTTGGCGCTCTTGACGAACTGGAACACCCCGATGTCAAAGCCCTGATTCCACGCTCTCAGCGCCATCCCGAACGCGGCGGTGGACTTGCCCTTGCCTGGCCCGGTATGCACGGCCAGCAGCGGAGCGTTGCGCCGAGCCCGAGTCGTCAATCCGTCGCGGGGAACCGTCAGCGGTTGACCCTGAGGCATCGCATCACCCTTCTACAACTCTCAGGCCGCATCCCGGCCGGCCCGAACCTTGACCAGGGCGGTCAAGTTGTCGGCCCGCAGCTGATCGAGCCGCACCGAAGGTGCATTCAAATGTCCAGCCAAATTTTCGGCCAAACCCAACCGTACATAGGACGTTTCGCAGTCGACGACGACCGCAGCCGCACCTTCGGCAACCAGTCGGGCTGCCGCGATGCGGGTACGGCCGATCGGGTCGGGCCCACCAGTCGCTCGACCGTCGGTGAGCACCACAACGAGGCTGCGACGCGCACGGTCGCGTGCCCGCTCCCGCACCACCATGTCTCGGGCCGCCAGCAGGCCCTCCGCCAGCGGTGTTCTACCGCCGGTGTCGAAACGGGCCAGCCTGCGGCTGGCGATGTAGACCGACGACGTCGGGGGCAGCAGCACCCGGGCGTCCTGCTGACGGAAGGTGATCACCGCAACCTTGTCTCGACGCTGGTAGGCATCCCGCAGTAGTGACAGAGTGGCGCCGCCGACGGCCGACATGCGATCACGCGCGGCCATCGAACCCGACGCATCGACAACGAAGATGACCAGGTTTCCCTCACGTCCTTCTCGCACGGCGCACCGGACGTCGGCAGGGTCCGGGCGTAGCCGACCCGGCTGCGCGTGCCGTCCCGCTGTCGCCAGCAGCGTCGCGAATACGTGCAGGCCATGTCCGGCGTCCGGACCGGTGGCGGCGACGACTGTGCCGGTTTGATTGCGGGCACGCGATCGCCTGCCGGGTGCGCCCGCGCCAACGCCCGGCACCACCAGCGCCTTGGTGCGAAAAGCCGCCGAAGGGGCGGCACTGGTACCCAGTTTCGAGTTCGTCGGCGCCGTCGATTTCTGCTGCGCCCCCTGACCGTCTCCAGCGCTATCCGGAGCGGATTCGCCACCGCCGCTGGGTGGATCCGGTTCGGGTTCCGGTTCGGGTTCGTCTTCCGCCGACTCGCGTGCCTGTTCCATCGCATCGTCGAGCCGGTCCGGATCCAGACCCGGGTCGTCGAAGGGATCACGACGACGACGATGAGGCAAGGCAAGTTCGGCGGCGACCCGAATGTCCTCGTCATCGACGGTAACGGTGACACCCCCCGTCGCTTCGCTCGCCCCAGTCACACCCCCCGTCGCTTCGCTCGCCCGGGTCGCAACCGCGCGCCAGGCAGCGTGTGCCAC